>DAOUCZ010000001.1:0-5254 GCA_034431675.1 Anaerolineae bacterium
GCCTTGAGTTCAAACTGCATTTCGCGGCGCAGCTTGAGGTCAAGTGCGCCAAGGGGTTCATCGAGTAGGAGGACTTTGGGGCGTTTGACGATGGCGCGGGCGAGGGCGACGCGCTGCTGTTGACCGCCGGACAGCTCGCGAGGTTTTCGGTTGAGTGCCTTGGGAAGGCGTACCATTTCGAGGGCTTCGATGGCGCGTTTTTCGGCCTCTTTGCGGGGGACTTTGTCCATTTGCAGGCCGAACATAACGTTCTGGAGCACGCTCATGTGGGGGAAGAGGGCGTAATCCTGAAAGACGGTGTTGACGGGGCGCATGAAGGATGGGATGCCTTGCATGGGGCTGCCATCGATGAGGATGGTGCCGGAGGTGGGCTGCTCGAAGCCGGCGATGAGGCGGAGGGTGGTGGTTTTTCCGCATCCGCTGGGGCCAAGCAGGGCGAAGAATTCGCCGTCGTAGATGGTGAGATTGAGGTCGTTAACGGCGCGTACGGGGGTGGTTTCGCCGCGCTGCAAGGGGAATTCCTTGACGACGTCGATGAGTTCTACTTTGATGTCGTTCATAGAGGGCTGCCTCGGAGTGGGGTGACACAAATAGGACGGGACTCGCGTCCCGCCCTATGGATTTTGGCTTGAGGGGTGCGATTAGAGACCGGTCAGGATTTTGACTTCGTCCCAAGCGTCGTTGTAGTACAGCTCGGCTTCTGGGTCGATATTTTCGATATAGAACGCAGCTTCCATCACTTCGTCGGGGATGGCGACGCTGGAGCTGTTGAGGAAGTCTTCGTCAATCAGGCCCAGCTCGATGGCGGTGACGTTGGGTGTGGGATATAGGATGGTGTTGGTGATAGAGGCTTGGATTTCGGGTTGGAGGATATAGTCCATCCAGACCTGTGCGAGGGCTGGGTTAGGGCCGTTCTTGAGCAGGACGATGCTGGTGAGGTCGATGATGCCGCCGACTCTGGGGACGACGTATTTGAGGTCGTCACATTCGCATTCGGTGATTTGCTGACCGACGTCTCCGCCGTATTCGATGGCAATATCGACTTCGCCCTGAGCCAGCAGGGCATCGCCATCATCGGCGGCGATGGCGACGACGTTGCTGCTGTTGGCGATTAGGAAATCACGGGCTTCGGCGACTTCGGCGGGATTGGTGGTGTTGGGGTCATAGCCGAGAATGCTGAGGGCGATGCCGAGCATGGCGCGTGGGCTTTCGAGCCAAGCGACGCGGCATTCGCATTCGAAGACCTGTGCCCAGTCGGTGATTTCGTAGCCGACGCGGGTGAGGTTGTAGCCGATGCCAGTGGTGCCCCACACATAGGGGACAGAGTGTTTGTTGCCGGGGTCAAAGGCTTGATCGAGATATTGTTCGCCGATGTTGGCGATGTTGGGGATGTTGGCGAGGTCGATTTCGGCCAGCAGGCCTTCGACGCGCATGATGTCCACAATATAGTCGGTGGGGAAGGCGACATCGTAGCCCGGGTTGCCTTGGCGGATGCGGGCGAGCAGTGCGTCATCACCGTCGTATACGTCGTATCGGACGGTGACGCCGCACAGGGCTTCAAAGTCGGAGACGGTGTGGTCGCCGATGTAGGTGGCCCAGTTGAAGACGTTGAGGGTTTGTCCTTCGAACCCCGGCGGGCAAGTCCAGTCGGTTTCGACGACGGTGGTGGGGGCTTGTGCGCTGGTGATGCTGAAGAGAGCGATGAGCATCACAAGGGCTGCGATGTTACGCATTGATTTTACTCCTTTGGGTGTCATTAGCGGGCGTGAGGACGATCGGTATAGCGATTTTGCAGAAACAGCGAGAAGCCAACGATGACGGTGGAGAAGAGCAGCATCAGCGAGGAGAGGGCGTTGACTTCGGGGGTGACGCTGGTTTTGATGAGACCATGGACGAACATTGGGAGGGTGGTGGTGCCAACGCCGGCGTTGAAGAAGGTGACGACAAGGTCATCCATGGAGAGGGTGAGGGCCAGCAGTGCACCAGAGACGACGCCGGGCATGATGAGCGGGAGGGTGATGCGGGTGAAGGTTTGCCATGTGTTGGCGCCGAGGTCATTGGCCGCTTCTTCGAGGCGGGGGTTCATGTTGGCGAGGCGAGCGCGCACGACGATGGCAACATAGGAGATGTTGAATACCACATGTCCGATGATGATGGAGCCGAAGCCGGGGGCGCCGCGTGTGCCGGTGCTGCTTTCGACAAAATCAAAGATGATTTTGAAGAAGATGGCCAGTGAGACGCCTTGTGTGATTTCGGGGATGACGACCGGCAGATAGAGGATGCTGTCGATAATCTTTTTACCTGGGATGCTGCTGCGTGCGAGGCTGAGCGCGACCATGGTGCCGATGACAGTGGCGATGGCGGTGGCCACAAGGCTGACCAGCAGGGTGTTGCCGAGCGCGTTCATCATCAGGGTGGTGGCAAAACGGGCCTCACCGCCCATGGCGCCAGAGAAGATGTTTTCGTACCAGCGCAGGGTGAAGCCGCGCCACATATCGACGCCGCGGGAGTCGTTGAACGAGAACATGACGAGGAGCAGGATGGGTGCCCACAGGAAGAAGTAAGAGAAGATGGGGGTGACCCACAGGCCGACCTTGCCGATATTGCGGACGACGAGACCGGCAGACAGGGGTTGTGCGGTCGTGCTGATGGTATCGCTGACAGCCGAACGGCTGATGACCTGATTGCTCATGTTAGTTTTCCCTCCCGAAGCGCGCATAAATGAGAAGTGCCAGCATTACAACACCCATCATGACCACAGAGAGTGCAGCACCCAGCGGTAGGTTGCCGCTGCGGCTGTATTGGCTGTGGATGAGGTTGCCGATCATTAAACCTTGTGTGCCACCGAGCAGGTCGGAGGTCACGAACGTCCCTACGGCAGGGATAAATACCAGCATACAGCCTGCGACGACGCCCGGAAGGGTGATGGGGAGCATCACACGCCAGAAGGCGATCCAGTCGTTGGCGCCGAGGTCATGAGCGGCCTCGATGAAGCGGAAGTCGAAACGACTGAGGCTGGTATAGATGGGAAGCACCATGAACGGAAGGAAGCCATACACGAGGCCGAGGAGTACGGCGAACTCGGTGTTGAGCAGCTCTAGGGGTTCTGTGATGATGCCCATATTCATCAACGATGCGTTGATGAGGCCTTCGCGGCCTAGCAGGACGCGCCAAGCATAGGTGCGAACGAGGAAGTTCGTCCAGAATGGCAGGATGACAAGGAACAGTGCAAACTGCTTGCCAAAGGAGGTTTTACGGCGGACAATGAAGTAGGCTAGGGGATAGCCTGCGACAAGGCAGATGACCGTTGTGACCAGCGCGATGTTGATGGAACGCTGCATGACGACCCAAAAGGTCGTGAAGACGCGCTCGTATTGCACGAGGGTAAAGGGGAGGGATACTTGGCCGCCTTGGCTGCGCGTGAGGAAACTGAAAAGCAGCACAATGAGGAGCGGCAGGAGGAAGAACAGGCCTAACCACATCAGAGCCGGCAGAGCGAGCAACACGCCCCCAGCTTTCCCTTCTTCTCGCGATGTCACTCCGGCGGCCACGTACCGCGCTCCTCGTCGAAAGTTCTGTTGTTGAACAACATAAAACTGACTCCCTGACAGATTTACAGGTGTTTGATGAGACCAATATCATATCGCGGATTTACGCTGGTGCAAGTTAAGAATTTGTTAAAATCTCTTTGTGGGGGTGTCTGTGGTGTCTAGTGTGAGGTTATCGGGGGGGCAGGAGCGTATTAGGGGGTTAGGAGAGCTTGGCAGCAAGTTATTTGTGTATGGCAAGCCCGGGACGGGTAAGACGACGGGTGGTGTAGGGCGGGTGCTGGGGTTGTTGGCGCGTGGTGTACCGGCGCATACGATTGCGATATGTGTGCCTCAGCCGTCGTTGGGTGCGCCATATCGCGAGGCCTTGCGGGATGCTGAGATGGGTGTCAGCACTGAGGTAAACATCTGGACGCTGGGTGGTTTGACGCGGCGGATGGTGGCGTTGTATTGGCCGATGGTGGCGGAAGCGGCCGGTTTTTCGGCGAAGCGAGAGCCGGTGTTTTTGAACTCGGAGCAGGCTTTGTGGGTGATGGCGCGAGCGATAGAGCCATTGACGACGCAAGCGGGGTTTTTGGAGACGGTGCGGATACCGCGGGTGCGGGTGTTTGGTCAGATTTTGGACGACATGAATAAAGCGGCGCTGGTTGGTTTTGATGTTGGGGAGATTGGCGAGCGGTTGAAGCGTGCGTGGGATGGTGATCGCGCATATTTGAAGATGTATGACGACGTGCAATCTGCTGCGCACTTGTTTAGGGGATACTGCTTGGCGCACGGGCTGCTGGATTATTCGCTGACGTTGGATGTGTTTATGCGCCATGTGTGGCCGTTGGAGGCGTGCAGAGGGTATGTAAGGGCGCGAGCGGTGCATGTGGTTTATGACAATGTGGAAGAGGATGTACCTGCTGCGCACCGCGTTTGGGGGGACGTGATAGAGGCGAGTGAGAGCGCGGTTGTGTTATTTGACGAGGAGGCGGGGTATCGGCGCTTTTTGGGTGCTGATGAGGTGAGCGCTCGGCGTTTGAGCGGGTTGTGTGATGAGGTGATGGAGATGGAGGCCCTGCCGGCTCTGGGGGCGGATTTTGGGCCGCTTCTGGTGCATTTGCGGGGTGGTTTTAGGCAGGATTGGGGGGAGGGCCGGCCAGAGGTGGATTTGGGGCGTGGTGTGCCGCTGGAAGTGGTTTCGGTGCGGTTTTATCCGGATATGTTGGATAAAGCGGCGGAGCGGGTAGCGGGATGGGTGCATGAGGATGGGATTGCGCCGTCGCAGATTGCGGTGATGGGGGCATATGTGCCTGATGCGTTGCAATTTGCGCTGACATATCGTTTGACGGAATTAGGCGTCCCGAATTATGCGATTCGCCCCTCGAGGCCGTTGAAATATGAGGGTGTGGCACACTGCCTTGTCACGCTGGCGTATCTTGCGCATCCACAGTGGGGGATTTACCCGACGGTGGAGCAGCTGGCACAGATGCTGACGGTGTGTAGTGATGGGTTAGACCCGCTGCGTGCTGGGTTGTTGGCTGCGACGTATCGCCAGACACTGACAAGTTTTCATCATTTGCTGGATACGATGCAAGCGCGTGTGACGGTGGAATACGGTCTGCGGTATGAGCGGCTGCGCGTGTGGTTGGAGGGGTATCGGCAGGGGCAGGCGCTGCCGTTGGATGTGTTTTGGGGGCGGTTATATAGTGAGATACTGAGTC
>DAOUCZ010000002.1:0-7068 GCA_034431675.1 Anaerolineae bacterium
GAACCATTTCACAACACCCTGCATTTGCTTACCGCTCATGTTCTAGTCCAGTTCTTTCCGCGCCACCTATGGGCGCTTAGTGCAATTGCGACGCAATTAACTCTAACAGACTCTGTGAAATCGCGCAAGCTAGGTTGACAGACCTCGCAGACTCTTAACATAAAGTCCGGCAGGGCTGACCGGCTCAAAGCTGTTAGAGATGATTTCGACCACCACCCCATCGTCGGCCCAGCGGTACAAAAACTCGGCTTGTTCGGGCTGACTCATCACACAGCCAAAGGTATAAGGCCGCCCGACACTGCCGCCGCCCAAGAGCGCGCCGTTGGGCAGTTCCACCTGCCCATGAAAGCCGTTCATCAGGCCAGTAGTGACTTCGTACATGCCCATGAACCACCACATCTTCCACTGGCCGCACACATCGTTGCTGCACAGGGTATAGCTGCTGCCATAGGCGATTTCGGTGTGATTAAGGATTTGATAGACCCCCGGCAGGGTTGGGGCTTTGTCGATGCCGGTGGAAATCGGCCAGCTGAAGGCCACCTCGCCGTTTTCAAACCCATACAGCATCTGGGTGACAATATCGACCACGATGCGCTTGTTGGGCACGGGCGGCAGCGGCACGGTGACGTCGCGGCTGGGCAGGCGGATGACGTCGCCCGGATACAAGCTGCCGAGATCGCGTCCGGCGTTGACCTCGGTCAGCAAAAAGTAGGGCAGGCCGTGGCGCGTGGCGATGCCATAGGCGGTGTCGCCGCGCTTGACGGTATAGGTTTGCGGATAGTGGCTGAGGCGCAGGCTGGCGATATTGATGCCGGCGTCCAGCGCGCGCTGCACCGCCGCCACCGCCGCATCTCGCTCGATGTAGCGCAGCGGGTCGGTGCGCTGGATTTCGGTATTGAGCGCCTCAAGAAAGCGCGTGAACTCGATCGGGCGGATGCGCAGGCCGCGCGGGCCGGCTTCTAGCCAGTTCACCACGTTTTCGGGCGGGGTAGCCCAGATGGTCGAGCTGTCGGTGAACGGGTCGTAGCCGACCAGCTGAAACGGGTTTTGGGTGAGGGCGCGCGCGGTCATCAGATAGGGGGCGGGGTCGGGGTATTCCGGCTCGATTGGGATAAACACGATGTCGAGGCGGCGCAGGCGCAGGATGCCGGCCGGGTTGGCGGCGAGGATGTCCACCGTCTGCGGGATGTCGAGCTGGCGGCCGGTCGTCCCCGCCACCCCGACCACCACGCCGTTTTGCAGGGTATAGCCGGCATTGCGCGCCGGCGTATCCAGCGAGCCGGCTTGCGCAATCATGAAGTCTTCGGCGGTGCGGCTGGACAGGCGAATCGGCGGCTCGACCTGATAGCCAAACGGCAGGCCGGCCAGCCCGACCGCTCTGGCCTGCTCGGCGGCGGCGATGCTGTCGATGGCAAGGCCGAGCTGGGCCGGCGCGACCTGTGCCACCGTCTGCCCTTCTACACGCAGCTCGATGCGGATGTCATTGGCAAAAGCCGCGTCGATTTTTGCGGCGGCTTCTTCCACCGTCAGGCCGCCCACCGCCACCCCCAGCGCATACACATTGGGGAAGATGCGGCCCGGTATCCAGTGACTGAGCAAAAACCACGCCATCAGCACCAGCAGCAGCCCGCCGCCCACCTGCCACACCCGCGGGCGATAGCGCGCATACCACAGCGCATCCTTCATCAGCAGGTTGGCGCGCTTTTTCAGCGTGGCAAGGCCTGAGGCGGCCCGCCCTGCCCCACCACCGACCGGCGTCCGCACATCGGGGGCGGCAGCCTGTGCGTCATCGCGCGGGACGGCCATCGCTTCGGGGGCGCGGCGGCGCTCACGGCTCAATTGGCGCTCGCGCGCGCGGCTGAGGGGTCGTTCACTCATCGCTCGTCTCCGGTGCTCTCTTGCTTACGATCGGTATCGTCTGCGGCGGCCTATCGGTTATTGCTGGGGGCGAAATTCGTCACGCGGGGGGCTAAAAATCTCGACCAGCACACTGTCTTCGTGGGCCAATACCCCATGCTCCAGCCCACCGGGGATGAGGTAGCTGTCGCCGGGCATAAAGGTATAGGGCTGCCCGCCCATCGTAAACGTCACCTTGCCGCTGACCACATAGCCGGCCTGCTCATGCGGGTGCTGATGCGGCGGCACATGGGTATCGCGCTCCAAAAAAATCTCGACCACCATCATTTTGTCGCTGGTGGCCATCGTCCGGCGATATAGGCCGGGGATCATCACCACCTGCGCGGCGTCGTCCTGCTTGACAATGTGGGGGGTGCTGCTCATGGGGGGGGTGTTCTCTCACTCCGCGCCGAGGCCGGCGGCTAAACCAATCCATCCCCCCTATTATAGCGCGAAAGCCGCGCCGCTCTCATCACCCTCTTAACCGCGCTTTCCCTGTGAAGCCCATCACAAAACGGACTATAATGGGTATATCACTCCATTCTGTTGGGTTAAATTGGATAAAGGAACGGGCGATTATGGCACAAGCTGCATGGGAAAAGCCGCACAACGCGCGCGAAGCGCTGGCCAAAGCGCAAAAGGCCGAACGCCTCAAGTTTTTGATTGGCGGGGCGCTGCTGTTGGCCGCGGTGGTGTATTTGGTGTTTTCGGGCACGCTGTTGGGCGCGCGCTATTTCATCTCGCTAGACGAGGCGCTGACGACGGAATACGCCGGCCAGACGGTGCGCGTGACCGGCGTGGTGCTGGGCGACAGCATCGTGATTGACGAGGCCAGCGAGCAGACCATCATCACCTTTACGGTGGCGGCCTTCCCCCAAGACCACCCCAATCTGGCCGAGGCGCTGCACATCGGGGCTAAAGACCCCACCGCCACCCAGATGCAGGTGCGGGTGGTGGGTCAGCCCAAGCCCGAGCTGCTGCGCCACGAGGCGCAGGCCATCATGACCGGCAAAATCGGTCCAGACGGGGTGTTTTTGGCCGACGAGCTGAACTTTAAGTGTCCATCGCGCTTTGAAGGGGACGCGCCGGTGATGGGGCAAGACCACCCGGGCATGGAGCTGCTGAACAATGCTGGCTGAAATTGGCCTGATTGCGCTGCTGTTTGCGCTGGCGGCCTCGGTGCTGGCGGTCGGGATGGCGGTGTACGCGGCGCGTCACCAGCACGGGCGCTGGCTGGTGGGCGCGCGCAATGCCGCGCTGAGCACCTTTCCGCTGTTGACGTTGGCCACCTTTAGCCTGCTGGCGGCGCTGCTGACCCAGCAGTATCAGCTGAGCTATGTGTGGAGCGTCAGCGCGCCCAACACACCGATGTTTTATCGCTTCACCGCCTTGTGGGGCGGGCAGGCCGGCTCAATTTTGTTCTGGACATGGCTGATGAGCGCGTTTGCGTTTGCGGCCATTTTGCGCAACTGGGGGCGCTATCCGCGGCTGATGCCGGGGGTAATCGCCTACAGCATGGCGGTGCTGGCGTTTTTTGCCGCGATGTCGGTGTTTATCGAGAACCCGTTTCAGCGCTGGTGGCTGTATCCCGAAAGCGGGCGCATCGTGGGGGCGGCGCTGATGCCAGCGGGCACGGTTGTGCCGCCGGCGCAGGTGCTGGCCGAGCAGGCCAAGGGCCTCAACCCGCTGCTGCGCCACTTTGGCATGATTATCCACCCGCCGATGCTGTATCTGGGGTTTGTCGGGTTTGTCATCCCGTTTGCGTTTGCCATGGCCGCGCTGAGCACGCGCGATTTATCGACCGGTTGGATTGTGGCCACGCGGCGCTGGTCACTGCTGGCGTGGCTGTTTTTGTCGCTGGGGCTGATTTTGGGCGGGCGCTGGGCCTATGACGTGCTGGGTTGGGGCGGCTATTGGGGCTGGGATCCGGTGGAAAACGCCGCTTTTCTGCCGTGGCTGACCGGCACGGCCTTCCTGCACAGCGTGATGATTCAAGAAAAGCGCGGCATGCTGAAGGTGTGGAATCTGGTGCTGGTGATGTCCACCTTCTCGCTGGTGATGTTTGCCACCTTTGCCACCCGCTCTGGCTTGATTGACAGCGTGCACGCCTTTGCGCGGTCAGACATCGGTCTGCCGATGTTTGTGTTTTGGGCCGCCATCACCAGCGTCTCGGCCTACCTGATTATTGCGCGCCGGCGCGAGGGGCTGCTGCGCGATGACCACGCCTTCACCAACATCCTCAGCCGCGAGACGATGTTTGTGCTGAACAATGTGGTGTTTGTGGCGCTGACGCTGGCGATTTTTTGGGGCAGTTTTGGCGCGCCCATCCTGAGCGAACTGACCACCGGCACAGAGGTCACCATCGGCGTGGAATACTATCATCTGGTCACCCCGCCGCTGTTCTTGCTGATGTACCTGCTGATGGGGGTTGCGCCGCTGTCGGCCTATGGGGTGACATCGGCACGCCGGCTGGGCACGGGGCTGGTCTATCCGGCGCTGGTGACGGTGTTCACGCTGGCGCTGCTGTGGGTGACCGGCACGCGCGATGCCGGCGCGATGTTGGGCTATGGCGTGGTGTTCCTTGCCGGTTGGGTGGCGGTGTGGGAGATGGCGCGCGCGGCGCAGGCCCGCCGGCGCAGCAAAGGTGAGAGCTGGGGGGCGGCGCTGTGGGCGCTGTTCAGCCGCAACCGCCGGCGCTACGGCGGATACATCGTACACGTTGGGGTGACGGTGATTGGCATCGGGGTGATTGGCTCGACGCTGTTTCAGGATCGCACCGAGCGCCTGCTGCTGCCCGGTCAATCGCTGACGCTTCAAGACTATACCCTGCGCTATGACGGCATCACGCTGGCGGTGGCCGACGACAACCGCGACATGACCATCGCCGACGTCACTGTGCTTCGCGGTGGGACAGAAATCGCGCGGATGCGCCCGCGCATCGACGACTTTAACGGCATGGCCATGAGCATCGCAGGGCAGCACAGCACGCTGGAAAACGATGTGTATGTGCTGCTCAACGACTATCGCGCGGACACTGGCAGCGTGCGCCTGTGGCTGTATATCAACCCGCTGGTCAACCTGATTTGGTGGGGCGGGCTGATTTTGATCGTCGGGACGCTGCTGGGCAGCTGGACGGGTGACGGCGTCAAAGTGCCGCGCACCGCCTCGCCCGCCGATGCCAGTTTGTCGGCCCGAGCAGAAGGAGCGTCAACATGAGCGCGTTTTGGGGTCGTCCGCTGTGGCAGCGCCGGCTGATTAAAACCGTGTTGGGCCTGCTGTTGGGTGTGCTGGTCGGGTTTGCCATCGGCAGGGTAACGGCGCAGGACGCGCCGCGCGCCGTCAGCTTTGACGAGGTCAACGCGGTGGCCGCCCGCATGTACTGCCCCGAGTGCGAGAACATCCCGCTGGACAAGTGCTTTACCAGCGTGTGCATCCAATGGAAGCAAGAAATTGCCCAACAGCTGGCCGACGGGCAAAGCCCCGAGGCCATCGTCAGCGGGTTTGTGGCGCGCTTTGGCGATCAGGTGGTGGGCGTGCCGCAAGACCCATTCTTGCGCAGCTTAACGCTGTGGATACCGCCTGCCTTGCTGGTGCTGTGCGTGCTGGTGGGCGTGTGGGCCATCCGCAGCAAGCGGGCACAGCCCGCCCCTGCGCCAGAGGCCGCCCCGACGGGCGCGCGTGACGACAAATGGATTGCCCGCCTAGAAGAAGATTTGAACCGTGAGTGACTCGATGACTGACCAAAACGCCCCGTCACAGGCCGCCCCTGCCGCGCGCCGAGGGCCATCCGCCGGCACGCTGTTTTTGGGGGTGGGGTTGTTTGCCGTGTTCGCGGTGATTGGCTTGCAGCTGCTGCGCAACAACGCCCAGCCCCCCACCAGCGGCCCAGCACCCGATTTCAGCATAACGCTCTATGAAGGCGGCACGTTTACGCTGTCGGAGCATCGGGGGCAGTGGGTGGTGGTCAACTTTTGGGGCAGCTGGTGCGGCCCATGCCGCGACGAAGCGCCCGAACTGCAAGGGGCATGGGAAGCGTTTCGTCAGCGCGGGGTGATGGTGGTGGGGGTCGGCTTTCGGGATGTGGAGAGTGCCGCGCGCCAGTTCATCGCCGAAAACGGCATCACCTATCCCAACGGCAATGATGAGGGCTTGCGCATCACCGCGCGCTATGCCGTGACCGGCGCGCCCGAGACCTATATCGTCGCGCCGGACGGCACGGTGCAGGCGTTCTTCATCGGCCCGCTGCCGGTGGGTGCGCTGGCGGCCACACTGGAGCGCCTGCTGACCGAATGGGAGGCACGCACATGAGCTGGGCGGGCCTGCTGATTTTGGGATTGGGCGGGGTGGTCTTGGCCGCCCTGATTTTTGGGCCGGTGCTTCAGCGCTCGGCGGCGGCGCAGGCCCGCGCCGCTGATGATGCCTATCAGCGTGAGCGCGATGCGCTCAAGCTGTCGTATCAGGCGGTGCTCAACACCCTGCGTGACCTTGAAGAGGATTATGCCACCGGCAAGCTGACCGACGAAGACTATCAGGCCGAGAAGGCGCGCTGGCAGGCCGAGGGCGTGCGCATCCTGAAAGACCTTGCCCGTCAGAAGGCGGCAGCAGGCAAATCTTAGCGCGGCGCGCACCGCCGATAAATAAAAAAACCGCCCCCACCTGTATTTGTAGGCGGGGGCTGTTGATTGACTGCTGACAGGCGGGCCGATTTAGGACTCGCGCCAGATGCCTTGACCGTATACCACCGACGGGCTGCGGTCTTCCTCGAACAGCCATGCCGGGATGGTGATGGGGTATTGGCCGCTGAAACAGGCGTGACAGTGCCCGCTGGGGCGCTCGGCGTCCTGCTCAATGGCTTTCAGCATCCCCTCCAGCGACAGATAGGCCAGCGAGTCCGCGCCGATTTGCCGGCAGATGGTGTCGGTATCGAAGTTGTGGGCAATCAGCTGCGAATAGGTGGCCATATCGACCCCCATAAAGCATGGGTGACGCACCGGCGGGGACGAGACGCGCAGATGCACCTCGGTGGCGCCGCCCTCACGAATCAGGGCCACCAGCGGGGCAGAGGTTGTGCCGCGCACAATCGAGTCGTCCACCAGCACCACGCGCTTGCCCTTCAGGTTGCTGTAGAGCGGGTTGTATTTGAGCTTGACGAGATCGCGGCGCAGCACCTGG
>DAOUCZ010000003.1:0-8990 GCA_034431675.1 Anaerolineae bacterium
ATCGTGATGCGCCCGTGAAGCATCGTGATGCGCCCGTGAAGCATCGTGATGCGCCCGTGACGTCGGGCAGTTCACGAACTGCCCCTACAAATTTGAAGCGATTACCCTGCATGATGGGCCAAACCCCGCAGAAAAACATCCCGTCAGGCCGTATAATAAGTGGGTTTGATGCCACAACCCAGAGGAAGTATCGTCGATGTCTATTCCCACCCTGATTATACTGGCAGGCGGCGCATCGTCGCGCATGTGGCCCCTGCGCGAGAAGTCCCTGCTGCGCTTTGGCCCGTCCCCGCTGCTGATGGAGCAGCTCCGCCGCTATCAGGCGCTGGGGTTTGACCATGCCGTGGTGGTCGGCAACCCCGAAAACGTGCCTGCGCTGCGCCAGCTGACCGCTGAGCTGGACGGGCTGCGCGTGGAGGTGGTGGTTCAGCCCACCCCCAACGGCATGGGGGATGCGCTGCTGCACGCAGCGCCCGCGCTGGCGCTTGAGGGTGGCCGCCGCGCCATTTACATCACGCAGGTGCACGACGTCACCGATGCGGCACTGCATCAGGCGGTGTTGGCGGCCTATCGTGCCGACCCCGACGCCTCGTATCTGGCCGGCGTTGAGCGCGAGGCGTATTTCCCCGGGGGGTATTTGGTGGTGGACGGGCAAGACCGCATCACCGGCATCATCGAGAAGCCAGCCCCCGACCAGCGCCCGTCCAATCTGGTCAACCTTGTGGCCCATGTGCATCACGATGCCGCGCGCCTGCTGGACGAAATCCGCCGGCAGTATGAGAAAGCCGCCACGCCTGACGACCATTATGAGCGCGCCATGGACGTGTTGATGAAGGACAGCGTTTTCCGTGTGGTGCGTTATGGCGGCCCATGGCACGCGCTCAAATACCCGTGGCACGTGCTGGACGTGATGGAGTATGCCCTTTCACAGATACAAGGTCAGCACATCCACCCCAACGCCTATATCCACCCCAATGCCGTGGTCAGCGGGCCGGTGGTGATTGAAGAAGGCGCGCGGGTGTTTGCCGGGGCGGCGGTGGTCGGGCCGGCCTATATCGGCAGGGGCGTGATTGTGGGCAACAATGCGCTGGTGCGTGCCTCGATGGTGTTGGATAAATCTGAGGTCGGGTTCACCACTGAGGTGGCGCGCAGTTATGTGGGGGAGCACTGCGCCATGCACGCCTGCCGTGTGCTGGACAGCATCTTTGCCTGTGGGGTGAACTTTTCGGCGGGGTGCACCACCGCCAACCTGCGCATGGATCGCGGCGAGGTTGCGGTGCGCGTCAAAGGCCAAAAAATCAACAGCGGGCGCAGCAAACTGGGCGCAATCATTGGGCAGGACGCCTTTTTGAGCGTGGATGTGATGACCATGCCGGGGGTCAAAATCGGCGAGGGGGCGCAGATTGGGCCGGGCACGCATGTGCATCAGGATGTGCAGAACCGGCAGCGGGTGTTTGTGCGTCAGGTGATAGAGGTGCGTGATGATGACGCGCAGTAGCCGTTTTGCTCTTCTGTCTGCTGTGCTGATGATGGCGCTGACTGTTGGATGGGCCGTGGCGCAGCCCGCGCGTGAAGTGCCGTATCGCGCCGCGCAAGACCTCGCCTATGACAGCCGCTTTCCGCGACAGGTGTTAGATGTGTTCTTGCCAGAGGATGACTCGCGGCTGACCGAGGCGGGGTATCCGGTGGTGTTCTTAATCCACGGGGGCGGCTATGTGACCGGCAGCAAAGAGGTCATGCACCCCATCGCCGAAGCGCTGGCGGCACAGGGTTATGCGGCTGTCGCCCCCAACTATCGGCTGGGGGCTTATCCCGCGCCGATTGAAGACCTTGTGTGTGCGTTGGGGTGGATGGCCTCTGTCGCCGACACGTACCGCTTTGACCTTGACCGTTTGGTGCTGCTGGGCGAATCGGCGGGGGGGAATGCCGCCGCCCTGTTGGGCGCGCATTATGACCTTGCCCACTTTGTCGGTGGATGCTTGCATCCCCTGCCGGCAGCGCAGCCGTTTGCCGCCATCGTCTCCTATTATATGTATGCCGACATGACCACCTGCCGCACCGGATGCCGCCTGTTAAAGCAGGTGACCGCGTTTTATCTGGGTCAGCCGCTGGGTTCTGCGACGATGGATGAGCTGCGCGATTTGTGGGGAGAGGCCTCGCCGCTGGTGTGGCTGGATGGCAGCGAACCCCCCACCCTGCTGATTCACGGGGTGGAGGATAACATCGTGCCGGTCAGCGAGAGCGAGCAGTATGCCAGCGCCCTCAGCGATGTGGGCGTCACGGTCGAGACGGTCTATCTGGCCGAGGCCGGCCACGGGTTTATCAAAGACCCGGACGTCGAGGCCACCCAGCAGGCGCTGACCGCCGTGCTGGGCTTTCTGGAACGGATTTTATCGGCAGCGGACTAGAAGGCGGGGCGGAATACCACCCGATAGGATGCGCGCGTTTGTCGCCCGCCGGCATCGAAGCACCCCGATGAGATGATGACGTCCGACGGGTCGCTGAGGCCGGGCAGATCGACGGTATAGGCGATGTCTGGGGTCATCTCAAAGTCGGCATAGTCCGCGCCGCTGCCGGGCTTGATGCCGGTGACGAAGATGCTTTCACCGTCCTTCCAGCGCACGCGCACGCGCTGTCCGGGCAGCGGCGCGCCGCCGGTCTGCTGCACATACACCTCGATGACGCCCGGAAAGTCGGCATCGCAGAAGCGTTCGAGGCGCACCACGGCAAAGGCCTGCTGCGGCGCAACCGTTGGGGCGACGCGCACGGTGGGGGTGGCGGTTGGCCCGTCTACAAAGCCGGGCGGGGTGGGGGTTTTGCTGGGGGGCGGCGGCAGCGTGGGGGTGGCCAGCACCACCAGATTGGCGGTGGCGGTGGGCAGCACCGCCGGCATCAGCTGGTCGGCACAGCCGCTGCGCCCCTGAAGCTGATAAAACGTCATCATGGCGCGGATGGCGCGCTCGCCGCCCGGCTCGGCCACATAACCGCTGCGGGCAAGGTCGCAAGCCACATCGGCCACGCGCTGGATCGGGTCGCCATTGATGCGCAGCTCGAGCAGGCGGGTGACGGCGCGCGTCAAGTCGCTGTCGTGGGCATAGGCCAGCATGACGGCAGCGATATAGTCGGCCTGCCCCTGCCGGTTGAGCTGCCACGGCGCGGTATCGACCTCTTCGACCGGCGCGAGCACCCACGCCACATATAATCCGCCGGCCACACCGGCCATCAGGCCCAAAAACAGCGCCAACAGCGACAGCGGGCGGCGCGGGCGGTGATAACGACTGGAACGCGGCGGGCGCGTGGATTCGGGGATGGTCATGGCACACGCACCGGACGATAGGGGTCGAACAGCGGGGAGGTGCGCCCTAAGCCCTCGCTCAGCGCAATCAGGGCTTGTATCTCGAGCGGGCTGCGCGAGTTGGTGATGTAGCGCTCGGCCTGCTGAAACACGTATTCTGGCACGTTTTCGACACCCAGCACGCGCAGGCGCTGAATCGCCCCGACCGTGTCGGCGTCATCCTCGAAGCCCTGCGCCACCATCACCGTATAATCGTCGCGATATTTCGGGTCGAGCGCACTCAGCGGGCTGTTGATGTATTCCACAGGGAATACACCCCATCCCAGATACAGGCCAAGGGCCAGTCCCAACCCCGCCCCGATGACCAGCGAGACAAACCATCGCAGCATAAACGCTCACTCTATCCCACAACCATGTGTTACATCGCTTAGGTAGCATACACAGGTTGGGCGTTCCCGTCCAGTTGGATTGACCTGCGCTGCGCGGCGCAGCCTTGGCCGGTGTGCATCCCGACACTTACAAACCGCCGCATCCGGCGTACAATAAGCATCCATCACCAACATGAGCACTGACGCAGGATTTGTATTGTATGCCACTCTTACAGCGCATTAACTATCGGCCCAACCTTGATGCCGTCAGCCCCAAAGAGCAAGAGATGCTGGCGCGCAATTTTGACCCCGGCAGCGTGGATGTGATTATCAACGGCGATACCATCCGCTGGGACTACATCGAAGAAATCGAGGTGGCGCTGGCAGCTCGCCAGAAAGGTCTATCGGGCTGGCTGGTCAAGAACCTTGTGATGGGGGGCGACCGCTATCACGTGGCCTTTTATTTTGGGCGCGAGGAGGCGGTGCTCATCAACCTGACGCTGCCGGCGGCTCAATATGTCGTCCAGACCGCCGCCTATTACCTGACCAAGCGCGTCAAATACACCGGCCCTGAGGGCATTGCGCCGACCACCGAGGTTTAGGCCGGTGCGCACAGCATGGGTCATCCTCGGTGTGCTGATGCTGGCCGGCTGTGCCGCACAGCCCACCCCCGCCCCGACCGTCACGTCGCAGTCGGTGGCCACCCGCTGGGGGACGGCGCAGCTGCTGACTGAGTTCCCCGCCATCGAAGCGCCGGCGCTGACCGGTCAGCGGGATGCGCTGACGGCAGCGGCCTTTACGCCGGTCAACCTTGATGCCGCGCTGACGCTGTATCGGGACGGGCAGGCCGTGCCGACGCGCGTTGTGGCGCGCAACCCGTATGCGCTTGGCTTATACCCTGCCGCGCGTGATGGCGGCTATTTTGTGGTCTGGCTGCAATATACCGGCGGGCAGGCCAGCCAGCTGTATGTAGCCAGCTTAAACGCCGACGGCACATCGACGTTGGGGGCGGTGCGCGTGGCTGAGATGCCGGTGGTGCGCTACAGCGCCATCCCGATGCCCGACGGCACGCTGTGGCTGGCGTGGAGTGCCACCCCCATCCCCGAATCGAGCGTGTTCATCAGCCGGATTGACGGCCTTGGGCGTGCGCGGCTGCCTGAGCGCATTACCCACAACGCCGATTATCCGGCGCTGCTGCGTGCGGATGGGCGCACGTGGCTGTATTGGCTGAGTGCTGACCATGGCGCGCTTCAGCGGGCAGAGCTGCCCGAAAACGCCGGCCTTGGCCCGATACAGGCGCTGACTGGCATCGGCACGCCGGCACTCAACCGCGGCGACCGTGTGGCGGGCTTTTCGGTTGGCGCAGATACGGCCAATGCCTATGCCTTTTGGGACGTTGAGCGCGCGGACGGCACGCGCCAAGCGTGGTGGGCTGCCGGCAGCTTCACCTCTGTCGATGGGTGGGCCGCGCCGCGCCCGCTCACGCTGGCTGTGGATGCCGCCAGCAGCCCACAAGCCGGCTTCAATCACGGGGTGCTGCAAGGCGCGGACGTCGGCGCTGACCTTTGGGTGACGTCGGCGCTGCCGGTCGCGGGTCAATCGGATGTGCTGCCGGTGGCGGCCACGTGGGACGACGCCATCGGCATCGTGTATTTTAGCGGGGGGCGTCCGTTGGCCATTCAGGCGGTGATGGATGATGCGCCCCCCTTGATTGCCGCGCCGCGTGCGGCGTATAACCGCGCCCGTGACCTTGCGCTGGCGTGGTGGGATGCCGGCAGCCCACAGACGGCCCGCCTGTTCATCGTTTATTCGCGCCCGCCGGCCAATCGGCCATAAATCGCCTCGTGCGCATCCAGATAGTCGGACAGCTGAAAGCGCTCCAGCACCCGTTGATGGCCGGCCTCGCCCATCTGGCGCGCGCGCTCCGGCGCGGTCAGCAGGCCCAGCAGACGGTCGGCAAAGGCGGTAGTATCCAGCGGGTTGACCACGTAACCGGTCACGCCGTCCTGCACCACCTCTGGCGGCGCGCCCCACGTGGTGGTGACCACCGGACGGCGGGCGGCCATCGCCTCGATGTTGACCAGCAGAAACGGGTCGTGATAGATCGACGGGGTGGCCACCACGTCGGCCGCGTGATAGGCCGCTGCCAGCTCTGACCCGTTCAGCCAGCCCCCCCATACGATGCGCTCGCGCAGCGACTCTGGCACGGTCACATCGTCCTGTCGGCGGGTGAGCAAGACCAGCCGCGCCTGTGGCAGCTGCTGCGCCACCTGCTCAAAGGCGCGCAGCAGGGCATGGCTGCCCTTGAGCGCGCTGAGACGCCCCGCCGCCAGCACCACCGGCAGACCGGTCACGCCCCAGCGGGCGCGCATGGTGGCTGCGTCGTGCGGCGCGGCCTCAAAGTCGGCGGCGTCCACCGCGTTATACAACACCTCAAAGCCGTGCAGACCGTTGGCGGCCAGCGCGCGGCGGTGCATCTGACTCAGGCACAGGCGCACGTCTACCGCCTCGTTCAGTACCCGCCGGATGAACGCGCTGCGAATCGGGTTGAAGCGCAGGCGCATCAGGCGCAGGTTGTGCCCGATTGGCAGCGGCTGATGGGGGGTGGGGACGGTTAGCTTGTCATAGGTAAAGCTCATATAGTCGTGGGCGGTAAAGACCACTGGCGCGGCCTCGCGGCAGATGCGCAGGCTGTCCCACGTCAACGCGCCGTGGATGTTGTGGGCATGGATGACATCGGGTTGGATGCGCGCCAGCACCTGTCGCAGCTGTTTGGCCAATCCGGGCAGGCGCAGGGTGGCCCACCAACGCAGGCGTTCCGGCCACTGCACATGCAGATGGGTGCAGGGGATGCCGTCGCGTTCGTCCTCGAAAGCTGTGCCGTGTGTGGCGGTGATGACGTGCACGCGGTGGCCGCGCGCGTGCAGCCCGCGCGCCAAGCGCCACGCCACAATCTCTGCGCCGCCGGCATGTTCTGGGGGGATGCGGTCGCTGAGGATGCAGATGTTCATGCGTGCGTCTCCTGCACCACATCGCGATACACCGTCAGATAAGGCCGAACCGCTGCATCCCATGTCTGGGTGAGGGCATAGGCGCGTCCGGCCTCGCCCATGCGAGCGCGCAGCGCGTCATCGCCCAGCAGACGGATGATGGCCTCGGCCAGCTCGTCCTCGACCCGCTCTTGGCTGACCAGCAGGCCGGTCTCGCCCGCGATGATGGCCGCTTCTGCGCCGCAGTCGCGCGTGCCAATCACCGGCAGGCCGGCGGCGCTGGCCTCCAGATAGACCAGCCCAAAGCCCTCGAAGTGTGGGCCATCGTTCATGGCCGGCAGCGCAAACACATCTGCTGTACGATAGAGGTTGAACAGGCGCTCCTCGGGGATGCGACCGGTCAGCGAGACGTGATTGGACAGCCCGAGCCGGTCGATTTCTTGGCGCACCTGCTCAACATAAGCGCGGTCGCCGGTCAGTGAGCCGGCGATGATGCAGTGCGCATCGGGGTAGGCTTTGCGCACATGGTCAAAGGCCCTGACCAGCTCCAGTGTGCCTTTGCGGGCTTTGACCGCTCCGACCGCCAGCACCATTGGCCCGCGTTTTGGGCCGATTTCGGCGGCTTGCACCGCCTGTGCCAGCTGCGCGGTCTCGCCCCCGTTGGGGATGACCACCGTGCGCGCCTGTGGGGCTGCCCCCAACAGCACGCGCTGGGTATAGGGGCTGACGGCGATGATGCGGGCTGCGCGCCCAAATGCCCAGCGATAGAGTGGGCGGGCCAGCGGGTGGGCAATGCGCGGCAGGGCGGCATAGGTGCCATGGGCGGTCAGCACCTGCGGGCGGGGGCTGGCTGCCGCTGCCAGCGGGGCATACAGCTCTACCATCGTGTGCACCACATCCATCCCGCGCAGCGCGGACGCCACGCGCGGGATGGCCAGCGCCATGCGCGCGGTCAGGGCGCGCGGCGCGGGCACGACCTCGGGCAGTATCGGCAGCACCCGAAACGGGAAATCGGTCGGGCTAGTGGCCGGCGCGAGCACGGTCAGGGTTAAGCCGGCGCGGTGCAGGGCCATCAGCACGTCCACGCTGTAGCGCGCCCAGCCATGGGTTGGCTTCAGCTCACAGGTCAAAACGCCCAGATGCATCTCAAAACTTTCTGCTGTGTTTGCAGCGATTGGGCCAGTCCGCAGCACGTCGGTGCGGTCTGCGTAAACATTCTATCAGAGATTGCGACGGGGACTTTTCAGCCCACCGGTTCACGAGTATCATAAACGTAGTCCAAAATCGTTCTACATCGTCCAGTTCAGAGAGTTCTCGCAAGAGGGTTTCTATCTATGCCTGTCTATACCTACCGCCGCGAAGACGGCACGACCTTCGAACTCCGCCAATCCTTCAGTGATGCCGCCCTGACGGTTGACCCCGCCACCGGCCAGAAAGTGGTGCGCGTGGTTCACGGGGCCGGGGTGATCTTCAAGGGGTCGGGGTTCTATGTCACTGACAGCAAAGGGGCCAGCAAAGCGACAACCTCCAGCGTCAGCAAGGATGCTGCGCCCAAGGACGCCCCCAAAGCCGATGCTGCGCCCGCCCCTGCTGCCGCTGACTAACCCATTTTTTGCGCGATGACCACAAAAAAGGACAGTGCCTATATAACGGTGCTGTCCCTTTTTTGTCATTGACGGGGGCTGACAGCGGCTAGAGCTGAAAGTCGCCCGATGTGCGCACCACTTTTTGGCTGTAATTTTCCACGCATTCCATCAAGCGCGTGTGCAGCTGCTTCCATTCGTCGCTGCCAAGGATGCGGCGCATGTCGGCGAGGTTTTCGGTCAGGCCCTCGGCCATCACCTTGGGCGACCCTTCATCACGCGCGTAGGCCGTCAGCCACAGCCCGATCAGGTTGAGGCCGAGGCGGTTGAGGCCCGGCCCCCACTCGCGCACGACAAACTCAAAATATTCTTGCTGCTGCTCTTCTTTGATGTCCCATTTCATGATGAGCTTCACGCTCATGATTCCCCTATCCTCCGTTGACCTGAAACTGCGGACGCAGCACAATCACCTGAGGCTGTTCCGGCAGGTTTGCCGCGGTCAATTTTAACACATCCTCTTCCTGAACCTTGGTCACGCCCATCTCTTTCAGGAACTTGTCCACGGGGTCTAGCTCGACGGCGAGGCCGGGCAGGGCGTAGTGCATCGGGATGATGTAGTTCGGCTCAATCAGCGAGACGACTTCGGCGGCCACATTGGCCTTGAGGCCAGCCCCACCCCCCACCGGGATCAGCAGCACATTGACGTCTAGCAGGTCTTCGAGCGCCTGCTGGTCGGGCACGCGCGCAAGGTCGC
>DAOUCZ010000004.1:0-19283 GCA_034431675.1 Anaerolineae bacterium
TTGAGGTTGGGCGCACCCACCGCCAGCACGGTCTGGCGCGCATCGGCCAACGTGTTATACAAATACGTCTCATAGCGGTTGCAGGCCTCCAGCCCCAGCGTGATGCCCCGACGGGCGGCCTCGCCGGCAAGGTCGCGCAGCACCTGAACCACCGTGGCGCGCTCTTGCTCCGTCGGCGGCTTACCGGTCAGATAACCCAGCTCATAGGCGATGCACCCACACAGATAATCCCCGCCCGCTGCCGCGATGGTGTCCAGCGCGCCGATTAAGAAGGCCCGCGCTTTTTCGGGGTGGGCCGGCATATGATGACCTGCCGGCAGCACCAGCGACTAGGTGGCGCGAATGCCGGCCCGTGCCAGCGCCGCGCGGTGACTGCCGACATCAAACGCCGACGGATTCAGCAGCGGTATCTCGATAAAATCAAAGCCAAGCCGACCTGCCTCGGCAATCGCATGATTGCCCGCGTCGGTATCCCATGCACCAATCCATACAAAGGCGTGCGCGCCAAAACTGCTCATCAGGGTCTCCTTGCGCTCCATTCCATTCAGTTCAGCCGGCGGGATGGGCCATGGTGGTCATCAGCGAGATGTTGCGCGTGGTGCTGTACATGCGGCTGTACTGCACCACCACCGGCACATCCGACTGCACACGCAGGCCATACGGCACATCAAACGGGATTATCGTGCCAATTTCTTCTGGCCGGTCTGTCCGCAGATGCAGGCAGCGTTTGGCCGGCACGGTCACCGATACGCCCTCCAGCGGCGCACGGTCGGGGAAATAAAAATCAAGCGTCAAATGGGCATCCTGTGCCGTGGCGTTGATGACGCAGACCGCCTCGTGGTTTTTATAGGCCGGGTCATCATCCACCGGATGGGCAAGGTAGCCGTCGGGGATGTACCAGATGGTTGCTCCATCGGGGTGCATGGCGTTCTTCCCTCAAATTCGGGTAAATTGTTCAGCAAAAGAGACAATAAGCGGCCTCATCGAGCAGGATACCCCGCCCCATGAGGCCACCGCAGACACAGCACAGCTTCTAGAAGTCGAAGTCGTTGATGTTGTCCTTGTTGAAGATGAACGGCGCACCCAGCAGGATTTCGCTGCCATTGACCACTTGCAGCGTGCCAAGGCGACCGGCTTCCACCGAGGTCGATTCCGGCGTCAGTGTGCCATCCACCACCGCGCGCAGCACATAAGCGGCGGCATAGCCAAGGTCAATCGGATTCCACAGCACCACCGACTTCACACAGTCGGCATTGACATACTCTTTCATGGCGTTGGGGGTGGCAAGGCCAATCACAGCCACTTCGCCGCACAGGCCGGCTTGAGTCACCGCATCGGCAGACGACGGCGTGGCCACGCTGGTCATGCCAAACAGGCCGTCGAGGTCTTCGCCATATTTGTTGAGCAGCGTGGTGGCCTGATTGAACGACAGCACCGCGTCTTCTTGGGCTTCCACCGTCTCCAGCCACGTCATCTCGGGATAGCACTTCTCTTGATAGGCCTGCATCTCGGCAATCCAACGGGCCTGATTGGGGGTGGTGAAGGTGCTGGTGACGATGCCGAACGAGGCAGCTTCGCCCTTCTCAGCCGCAAGGCTGTCAACCATGGCCTTGGCGATGCCGTTAAACTCGGCCTGATTGACGAACCATGTGCGCGCATCGGGGGTGCTGTTGGCGTCATAGCCCACCACATGGATGCCAGCGGCCAGCGCCTTCTTCAGCACCGGCGCAATGGCAACGGGGTCATTGGCAGCAAACAGGATGCCGTTGACGCCCTGTGTGATGTAGTTGTCGATGAACTGGATTTGGTCATCGATGTTGGCGGCGGTTGGGCCGTCGGTGGTGGCGGTGATGTTGCCCAGTTCTTCGGCGGCCTGCTGGATGCCCAGCGCCGTTGCGTTAAAGTAGCCGATGCCAATCAGCTTGGGGATGTCAACAATCACAATATCTTTGCCAGCAAGGTCAGGCGGATTTACTGCGCCAGCACCATCATAGGCCGGCATGTCTGCGTCTTCCATCGGCTCTTCGGTCGCCATTGGCTCAGCACCTTCGGCGGTTGGGCAGTCCAGCGGGTTGGTCGGCAGGTCATCAGCGCCGGCCCAGCGGTCTTGCGCCGCGGCAGGCATCACCATCACCGATAGCATCGAAAACACAATGAGCAGTGACAACAGTTTACGGGTCATGTCTTGCGACTCCTCATGAGTAGTAGTACAGGTCAAGCGAAAATGTCTTTAGGATATTCATGCGGTCAACAGCTGTGTGGGCGGCATCACCCCCTTTCAGGTCACTCCAAAAGCGCACAAGGCCGTCGGGTCTCATCCAATACACCGTGATACAAACGCATCTTTCGACACCATCCGCTACGCCTTCGCCTCGCGGCCTGTGATAAAGTTATTGATCAGGATGGCCAAAATCAGAACGCCCCCAATGACCACAATCGTGGCGTCACCGGTCACGCCGTTCAGCGCCAAGCCGTTCTTCAGCAGCTGAATCAGCACCACCCCAATCATCGTGCCGGCGATGCTGCCTTTGCCGCCAAAGATGCTCGTCCCGCCCAGCACCACCGCCGCAATCGCATCCAGCTCAAACCCCGTGCCCATGTCCGATCGGGTGGTGGTGACGCGCGCCACAAAGATATAGCTGGCCAGCGCCGCCATAAAACCGCTCAGGGCATAAATCATCAGCTTGACCCGATTGACCGGCAGGCCGCTGAAGCGCGCCGCCACCTCGTTGCTGCCGATGGCATACAGCGTGCGCCCGAACACCGTGCGCGCCAAAATCACCCCACAAACCAGCGCCGCCACCACCAAAATCCACACCTGCACCGGCACGCCCAACAGATTGCCATTGCCAACAAAGGCAAACCAATCGGGAAAGTTCTTGACCGAGCGCCCCTCGCTCACCCCCTGCGCAATCCCACGGAAAATCGCAAGGCTCGCCAGCGTCATAATCAGCGGCGGCACACGCAGCCACACAATAAACAAGCCGTTGAGCAAGCCGCCCAACATCCCCACCGCCATCGCAAACACGATGGACAGCTCCAGCGGCCACCCCCACACAAACCATGCGTGGCCCATCAAAATGGCGCACATCCCAAACACCGACCCCACCGACAAATCGATGCCGCCGGTAATGATGATGAAGGTCATCGGCAGCGCAATCAGCCCGACCTCGGCCAAAAACCGCCCCTGCTGAAGCAGGTTATCGGCGGTCAGCAGCTTGTCACTGCGCGAGGCCAAAAAACCGATCGCCAGCACCCCAATCAGCAGCAAAACAAACTCCTGGCTGCGAATCAGTGTGCGCCAAAGCACCTGTAGGCGGGCCAGACCCGATGTCGTCTCTAGGGGTTGCGCGTTATCCATCCCTATCACTCCTCCCACCTAAACCTGTCGGCGTCGGCGCAGCAAATCGGCCAACACTGTCAGCAGCACCAACAGCCCCTGCACCGACTGCAACCAAAACGGCGAAACGTTGATGAACACCATCGCCGAGCGGATGGCGTTGAGCAAAATCGCCGCCAGCGCCGCCCCAAAAACCGACCCCGTACCGCCAAGGATGCTGATGCCTCCCACCACCGCCGCCGTGATAATCAACAGCTCCAGATTGGGCGGTACGGTGGACTGAATCACACTGAGCTGTGTGGCATACAACACCGCTGCCACCCCGACAATCATCCCGTTGCCGATGAAAGCAGTCATCACCACCTTACGCTCGCTGATGCCCGACAGGCGCGCCGCCTCTTTGTTGCCGCCCACCGCATACATCGCTCTGCCCATCGGGGTATATTTGAGGAACAACACCCCAGCCACCGTCATAGCTACCATAAAGATGATTGGCATCGGGATGCCCAGCGGTCGCATCTGCGCCAGCGCATACCCCTGCGGCAGTTTGTCAATCCAATTGCCGCCGGTCACCATAATCAAGCCGCCCTGCAAGATGCTCATCATCCCCAGTGTGACGATGATGGCAGGGATTTTGAGATAGGCCACCAAAAACCCGTTCAGCGCCCCAGCCACGCCACCCGCCAACACCGGCACAACCCATGCCAGCACAATCAGCAGCTCTACCGGCAGCACCGGCGCGCCATCAGGGCCTTTGGCTACCGCGATGCTGCCGCTGATGGTGGCCAATACCCCCACCAGTGACCCCACCGAAATATCAATGTTGCCGGTGATGATGACCAACGCCATCCCAACCGCCGCCACCGCGATATAAGCATTGCCTTGCAGCACGTCGCTCAAGTTGCGCTCGGCCACAAAGCGCGGATTGCTCAGGCCAACCCACACCACCAGCACCAGCAGGGCAGCGCCCAACACCGCCTCTTGGTTGCCAAATGTGCGCGACAGTGGGGTTTGTCCGCCCGGGCGCGGCCACAGCGCCTGCCCCACCAGCGCGATACACATCATCAGCGCCAGCCAAAAGCCCACACCAGCTGCGCCGGCAAGGTCAAGGCCTTCACCCCCCGCGTGCCCAAAGGCAATCACAAACGACTGCACCCCCAACAGCCCGCCCGCCGCCGCCAGCACCCCAGCCGCGCGGTCGGTTTTGGGCATCAGCAGCGCCCAGATGCCGGCCAGCGCCGCAATCACCGCGCCCAGCGGCACTAGCGCAAGGCCGTTGGTGGTCATCCCGATTTCGTTGTTGGCGCGAGCCGCCGTCAGCACGCTGGCGGTGGTTGGGCCAAGCTCTGGCTGATTGACCCACGGCAGATACAGATAAGCCGCAATCAACACCACCGTCAGCGACAGCGGCAGCACGCGCGTCAGCGCAAAACCGACTGTTTGGGCCTGCGGCGCGCTCATGCGCACATCCGATACGGTCGTCACGAACGCACCTCCTGCCGCGCCCCCATCATCGCCGCGCCAACCGTCTCGGGCGTGGCCTGCGCAATCGAAAACTCGGCGGTGATACGCCCCTCCCGCATGACCAGCACACGGTCACTCATGCCCAAAACCTCCGGCAGTTCCGATGAAATCATGATGATGGCCAAGCCCTGCGCCGCCAGCTGGCTGAGCAGTCGGTGAATCTCGGCCTTCGCCCCCACATCCACCCCGCGCGTCGGCTCATCCACAATCAGCACCCGCGGGTTGCTGGCCAGCCATTTGCTCACCACCACCTTTTGCTGATTGCCACCGCTCAGCTTGCCCACGATTTGCTCGCCACCTGTCGCACGGATGTCGAACCGCTCGATGGACTGACGGGCCAGCGCGCGTTCACCATCACGGTCAATAAACGACGCGCGCGACAGCTGGCGCAAAATCACCATCGAGGCGTTCTCGCGCAGGGTCATCGGGCGCACCAGCCCCTGCGTCCCACGGTCTTCTGGCACATAGGCGATGCCGTGTTTAATCGCATCCGCCGGCGACTGGATGCGCACCGCCTGACCGCCCACCTTAATCGTGCCGTCCGCAGCAGGTCGGATGCCAAACAAGGTTTGGGCCGTCTCGCTGCGACCAGACCCCACCAACCCCGAAATCCCAAGGATTTCGCCAGCGCGCACCGCAAAGCTCACCCCGCGCGTGTGCGGGTCGCAGCGCAAATCGGCCACCTCCAGCACCACCTCGCCAATGGCTGCCGGCACTTTGGGGAACAGCTCATTGATCTCGCGCCCCACCATCATCTCAATCAGGCCGGCCTCGGTCATCTGACTGACCGCGCGGGTATCGATATACTGCCCATCGCGCAGCACCGTCACCCGATCGGCCAGCTCGAATACTTCTTGCAGGCGGTGGCTGATGTAAACGATTCCCACCCCACGCTGACGCAGCAGCCGCACAATCCCAAACAGCCGCTCCACATCGGATTCCGTCAGGGCAGCGGTCGGCTCATCCATAATCAGCACCCGCGCGTTTAGGCTGAGCGCTTTGGCAATCTCCACCCGCTGACGGTTGCCCACATTCAGCAGGCCAACCTTGCTGGTGACGTCGAGGTCGCGGATGTCCAACGAATCGAGGATGTCGCGGGCGCGGGCATTCATCGCCCCCCAATCCACCACCAAGCCTCCCCAACGGCGCGGGTGATGGCCCATAAAGATGTTCTCAGCCACCGTCAGCTCTGGGTAAAGGCTGAGTTCCTGAAAAATGGTGGCGATGCCGGCCTTTTGCGCGTCACGTGGGCCGTGAAACTGTACCGGTTTGCCATCCATCGTCAGTGTTCCGGCATCAGGGGCGTGCACCCCGCTGATGATTTTGATCAGGGTGGATTTGCCCGCGCCGTTCTCTCCCAGCAGCGCATGGACTTCGCCGGCGCGCACATCAAAGCGCACATCTGATAGGGCCTGTACGCCCGGAAACCGTTTTGAGATGTGCTCCAACGTCAACAGCTCAGCCATCGTCCATCACGCTCCCTTCTCGTCACACATGCAGCGGCAGCGCCCGAAAGCGCGCATACTGCTCATCCCAGCGCGCGGTTTCGCGCGGGTAATAGGTGGCCGTCTGCACCACCTGCGCCAGCATCGCCCGTGCCTCGCGGATGTCGCGCAGCTCTCCCAGCCCAATCAACTGCACCACCGCGTTGCCAAGCGCCGTCGCTTCCACCGGCCCACACATCACCGTGCGCGCGGTGGCATCTGCCGTCATCTGCGACAGCAAAGCGTTTTGACTGCCCCCGCCAATGATGTGCACCACCGGCGCAGACCGCCCACTGACCGCGCACAAATTCTCCAGCGTCAGGCGATACTTCAGGGCAAGGCTCTCATAAATGGCCCGCATCACCTGCCCATGCGTCTCTGGCGCAGGCTGACCGGTACGCAGGCAGTAGGCGCGGATGCGCTCTGGGATGTCGCCGGGGGGCAGCATCTCTGGCGCGTCGGGGTCAAACAGTGAGCGGAACGGCTCGGCCTGACCGGCCAGCTGCACCAGCGTCTGATAGTCATAATCACAGCCTTGTGACGCCCACGTCGCGCGGGCCTGCTGCGCCAGCCACAACCCCATCACATTCTTGAGCAGGCGAAACGTGCCATACGCCCCACCTTCGTTGGTCAGGTTGGCCGTATACGACGCATCGTTGATGATGGGATGCGTCAGCTCTAGGCCCAGCAAGCTCCATGTGCCGCTGCTGATATAGGCAAAATCCTCGGCGGTGCTGGGCACGGCCACCACCGCACTCCCCGTATCATGCGCTGCCGGCACAATCACCGGCGTCCCATGATATGTCCCGACTTGCTCGCCCGGCAGGGCCACACGCGGCAGAATCCGCCCATCTATCCCAAGGCGCGCCAGCAGGTCAACCTCCCAGCTCCCTGTGAGCGGGTTATACATCTGGGTGGTGGTGGCATGTGTGAACTCGCAAAAGCGCTCACCCGTTAGCCAATAGTGAAACAAATCAGGGATGGTCAGCAGCGTGCGGGCCTGCGCCAGCTGGGGGTCAGCCTGAGCCGCCCGATCGGCCAACTCATACAGCCCATTAATCGGCATGATCTGGATGCCCGTCCGATCGAACACCGTGCGCCGGCCCACCAGTGACAGCACTCGCTCCATGGCCGGCGCAGCGCGGTTGCGATAGTGACGTGGGTTGCCCAGTAAGTCGCCGCGCTCATCCAGCAGGGCATAATCCACCCCCCACGAGTCCACCCCAATCGAGGCGGCCTGCGGCACTTTGCTCAGCCCATCGGTGATGTCAGCCCACAGCCGCAGCACATCCCAATACAGCACCCCACGCACCCACACCGGCACATTGGCAAAGCGGTGCGCCACCTCGAATGACAGGTGCGCGCCGTCAAACATCACCCGCACCACCCGCCCCGACTCTGCACCGAGGTCTACCGCCGCTATTGTTCGCTGAGCCATCATCCAAAAACCCGTCAAAAACTCACAGGCGTCCCCAGTGATAGGGATTGCGCCAGCTTACACAAATTGCGTGTATTTTCGTTTTCTTTCGTTTATACTGCAAAGAGTACCCCGCACCAATCGGTTTGTCAACAAATTGGTGTCATCATGTTTTATGGGACGCCGACACAAAAATCAGCCGGCCAGCTCAACCGTCACCCCGCGGGCGCGCAGTGCATCCAGCGCCGTATCCGGTGCACCGCGCGTTGTAATCAGCCGATGCACACGCTCGATATTGGCAAACGAAAACGGCGCAACCTTATCCAATTTGTCGGGGTGCGAGACCACCGTGACCGCCAGACAGCGCTCCAACATGGCGCGCTTCATCGCCACCTCGTCCGGGTCACTGTCGGTGACGCCGGCAGCAAGCGAGATGCCGCGCGTGCCAAAAAACCCCTGATTGATGTGGATGTCGGGCAGGGCATCAGGCTGCCCGACCAGCGAAATCGAATCACGCCGCAAACGACCGCCCGGCATCAGCACATTCACCTGCGGCGCATCCAAAAACGCCTGCGCCACCATCAAGCTGTTGGTGACCACCACAAGGCGCAGGCGCGGCTTGAGATAAGGAATCATGGCATATGCCGTGGTGCTGGCATCCAGCATCACGCTGTCGCCATCCTGCACATGACGGGCTGCCGCCCGGGCAATCGCGTCTTTCTCGGCGTGATTGCGGCGCAAACGCACGTCAAACGACAGCTCTGGCGTCGTCACCTCGCTGTTGACCGCCACCGCCCCCCCATACGTCCGCTTCAGCAGGCCGCTGGCCTCCAACGACCGCAAATCAGACCGGATGGTGACCGCGCTCACCCCCAGCAGCTGGCTGAGCTGATTGACCGACACACGGCTCTCGCGCCGGATTTGCTCCAGAATGCGCCGCTGACGCTCCTCTACAAACAACCCTTCACCCATGCTCATCATGCCCTGCTTTCCATCCCACAGCTTTATCACGCATTTACGAAATACATCACAAATAAACGAAAGACTATTCAACACCATTATATGCCGAACAGCGGGGCTGGCAACGCCCGTCACCATTTTTTGACATCGATAAGACCCACGCTATAATCAAAATACGCAAACAAACGCAATTAAACGAAAGAACTGAAATCGCACACAGCTTTCGTCTAAGAGGACTGCGAGACCAAGATGATGATACCCCCAAAACTGATTGAAGAGGCATATCGGGCCGCGCAAGAGCGCTATGCGCTGTACGGCGTCGATACCGAGCAGGCGCTTCAGCGGCTTTCGCAGATAGCCATCAGCGTGCACTGCTGGCAGGGCGATGATGTCGGCGGGTTCGAGACCCCAGATGCAGCGCTCGGCGGCGGGCTGGCCGTCACCGGCAGTTATCCGGGCAAAGCGCGCAATGCCGACCAGCTGCGCCAAGACCTTGATGAGGCCTATCGGCTGATTCCGGGCCGCCACCGCCTGAATCTGCACGCGATCTATGCCGAAACGGGTGGGCAGCGCGTGGAGCGCGATGCATTGCAGCCCGAACATTTTGCCCGCTGGATGGACTGGGCCAAAGCCAACGGGCACGGGGTCGATTTTAACCCGTCGTGCTTCTCGCACCCGCTCGCCGCAGACGGCTTCACCTTATCACACGTCGATGCCGGCATCCGCCGCTTCTGGATAGACCACTGCATCGCCTCGCGCCGCATCGGCGCGGCCTTTGGGGCGGCGCTGGGGTCGCCCACCGTCACCAACATCTGGATACCCGATGGCCATAAAGACACCCCAGCTGACCGTGCCGCGCCGCGTGAGCGCCTGCGCGCCGCGCTTGATGCGGTGCTAGCAGCCCCGATTGACCCGCGTATCCACCTCGACGCGGTCGAAAGCAAGCTGTTTGGCATCGGGTCAGAGAGTTATGTGGTTGGCTCGCACGAGTTCTATCTGGGCTACGCCATCCAAAAACAGATCCTGCTCACGCTGGATGCCGGTCACTTTCACCCCACCGAGGGCATCGCCGACAAAATCAGCTCGGTGCTGATGTATGTGCCGCGCCTGCTTCTGCATGTCAGCCGCGGGGTGCGCTGGGACAGTGACCACGTCGTCACCCTAACCGATGACCTCGCCGCCACGCTGCAAGAAGTGGTGCGCGGGGGGTATCTGGCGCGCACCCACATCGGCCTAGACTTCTTTGATGCCAGCATCAACCGGGTCGCCGCGTGGGTGATTGGCACACGCAGCACCCTGCGCGCCTTGCTGGCTGCCCTGCTCGAGCCATATCCCACTCTGCGCGACTATGAGCAAGCCGGTGACTATACTGCTCGCTTGGCTCTGCAAGAAGAACTGAAGAACCTGCCTGTCGGGGCGGTGTGGGACGCTTACTGCCTGCGCCAAAACGTGCCGGTCGGCATGGACTTCATGGCAGACATCCAGCAGTATGAACAGCGTGTATTGTCACAGAGGGCCTAAAACCACATGTCTCCGCTCGTCTCGCCGCGCCAACAACTCGTCAACATCATGAATCGTCTGTACTACGGGGGACTGACCACCCTATCGGGCGGCAATCTCTCCATCCGTGATGAAGACGGCGGCATCTGGATTACCCCCAGCGCGGTCGATAAAGGCAAGCTCACCCCTGCCGACATCATGTACGTTGCGCCAGACGGGCAAGCACATGGGCTTCACAAGCCTTCATCCGAGCTGCCGTTTCACCGCGCCATCTATCAGCGCCGCCCCGACCTGCGCGCCATCGTCCACGCCCACGCACCGGCCTTGGTCTCGTTCAGCATCGCCCGCCGTATCCCTGATACCAGCCTCATCCCACAGGCCCGCCGCGTGTGCGGCAGGGTGGGGTATGCGCCCTACGCCCTGCCCGGCAGTGAGATGCTGGGGGACAGCATCGCCAACAGCTTTGCACAGGGCTACGACTCGGTGCTGCTGGAGAACCACGGCGCAGTCACTGCTGGTCAAACCGTGCTGGAGGCCTTTCAGCGGCTCGAAACCCTCGACTTCTGCGCCCGCACCCAGATGTACGCCCGCAGCCTTGGCGCGCCCATCACCAACCTCAGCGATGCGCAGTTGGCCTTGTTCGATAACGCCGATAACCTGCTGCCCGAATTCACCCCCACTCAGCACAGCAGTCAAGCGCTGGAGCTGCGCGAGAGCATCGCAGACCTTGTGCGGCGGGCCTGCCAGCGTCAGCTGATGATTAGCACAGAGGGCGTGATTTCGGCCCGCATCGACGCCGACTCGTTCTTGATCACTCCCACCAACATCGACCGCCCCAGCATCACCCCCGACGACATCGTGCTGATACGCAACGGCCAGCGCGAGGCGGGCAAACTGCCCAGCAGATCGGTGTGCCTGCACGAGGCCATCTACAACGCGCACCCCCGCATCGGATGCGTGATGACCTCGCAAGCGCCCAACATCACCGCCTTCGCCATCAGTCAGCGCCAGATGGACACCAAAACCATCCCCGAAAGCTACATCATGCTGATGGACATCCCCAAGCTGCCCTACGAAATACTGTATACCCACCGCGAGGCTGTCGCTGCCGCCGTATCGCCGCAAACGCCGGTCATTCTGCTGCAAAACGACTGTGTGCTCACCACCGGCACGCACCCGCTGCAAGCCTTTGACCGCCTTGAGGTGGCCGAATTCACCGCCCGCTCGCTCATCGAAAGCGAACGCATCGGCGAAGTCAGCTCAATCGGGCCAGAGGCCATCGCCGACCTGCGCCGCGCCTTTGCCAACATCATGCAGCAGTAGGCGCACATCATACTGTTGTTTCAGCGTCAGGGCGGCACAGCGCTGCCCCCATACCCCAATCATTTTAGCCACCCATGCGGAGAAACCTGATGCAGTGCTATGACCCCCAAGACTATCGTCACGTTCAATACCTATGGGACGACGCGCACGCCAACACATTGTCGCCCGTGGAGCGCCTCGTCTATCGTTCCAACCTGCTGGGCACAGACCAGCGCATCACCAATACCGGCGGCGGCAACACCTCCAGCAAGCTGTGGATGCCCGACCCCCTGACCGGTCAAGAGGTAGAGGTGCTGTGGGTGAAAGGCTCTGGCGGAGACTTGCGCACCTCCAAAGCCGGCAATTTCGCCTCGCTGTATATGGATAAGCTGCGCGCCCTGCAAGACCTATACAACGCTGCCGAACCCCGCGGGGTCAAAACCCCGATCGAAGACCAGATGGTGGACATGTACCCCCACTGTACCTACAACCTCAACCCGCGTGCCGCCTCCATCGACACCCCGCTGCACGCCTTTATCCCCTTTGCCCACGTCGATCACACCCACCCCAACGCCGTGATTGCGCTGGCGGCATGCAGCAATGGGCCAGCCCTGACCCGCGAGATTTATGGGGATGAGGTGGTGTGGGTGGACTGGCAGCGACCGGGCTTTGACCTTGGCCTGATTTTGCAGCAGACATTGAAAGAACACCCGGGCATCTGCGGCATCATCCTTGGGGCGCACGGCCTCATCAACTGGGCAGACAACGACAAGACCTGCTATGAGCTGTCGCTCACACTGATTGAAAAAGCGGCGCGTTATCTGGAAGCGCACGACAAAGGCACAGCGGCCTTCGGCGGCGAAAAATACGCCCCCATCAGCGATGAGCGGCGCGAGGCCGTGCTGCTAGAGGTGCTGCCGGCGCTGCGTGGGATGGTCTCGCAGCACAACCGCTTCATCGCCACGGTGCAGTCCAACGACGCCCTGCTGCAATTCGTCAACAGTGTGGATGCCCCACGCCTTGCCGAACTCGGCACATCCTGCCCCGACCACTTCCTGCGCACCAAAATCAAGCCGCTGTATGTGGCATGGGACCCGCACACCGAAGACACCACCGCACTGCTGGACAAGCTCAAGGACGGCCTCGCCCATTACCGGCAGGACTATGCCGATTATTATCAGGCGTGCAAGCACCCCAACTCGCCCGCCCTGCGTGACCCCAACCCGACCGTGGTGCTGGTGCCCGGCCTCGGCATGATTGCCTTTGGCAAAAACAAAAGCGAATCGCGCGTCACCGCTGAGTTTTATAACAACGCCGTAGCCGTGATGCGTGGGGCAGAGGCGGTGGGTAGTTATGTCGCCCTGCCGCGCCAAGAGGCCTTCGACATCGAATATTGGCTGCTCGAAGAGGCCAAACTGCGCCGGATGCCCCCCGAAAAAACGCTGGAACGCAACATCGTGTTGGTGATTGGCGCGGGCAGCGGCATCGGCATCTCAACTGCCCTGCGTGTGGCCAAAGAAGGCGCGCATGTGGTATGTGCCGACCTCAGCATCGAAGCGGCACAAGCTACCGCCAACCAGCTGACCAAGCTGTATGGTGTCGGCATCGGGGTGGCCGGCACAGGCATCTCGGCCTGTGGGCCGGCTATCGGCCTCGGGGTGGACATCACCGATCGCGCCAGCGTTCGCCGTTTGCTGGCCGATGTGACGCTGGCCTATGGCGGCATCGACAACCTGATTGTGACCGCCGGCGTCTTTGTCGCACCCGACGCCTCGGGCCGCATCACCGATGAACAGTGGCGCTTGACCTTTGATGTCAATGTGATGGGTGGCTACCTTGTCGCCGATGAAGCGCGCAGCATCTGGAAGGCGCAGGGCCTTCACGGCACACTGGTGCTGACCACCAGCGTCAACGGCGCAGTCTCGAAAAAAGGCTCGCTGGCGTACGATACCAGCAAGGCGGCAGCCAATCATCTGGTACGCGAGCTGGCCATCGAACTCGCCCCGCTGGTGCGGGTCAACGGACTCGCCCCCGCCACAGTGGTCGAGGGCAGCAGCATGTTCCCGCGCGACCGTGTGCTCAGCTCGCTGGCCAAATACAACATCCCGCACGACCCCGCCGACAGCACCGAGGCCCTGCGCAGCACGCTGGCAGACTTTTATGCACAGCGCACCCTAACCAAACAGCCCATCACCCCCGAAGATCAGGCCGAAGTCGCCTATCTGCTCAGCACCAACGCCTTCAGCAAGACCACCGGCCAGATTTTTAGTGTCGATGGCGGCCTACACGAGGCCTTCCTGCGCTGACCAGTCCGGTCAATAGCCCGTCATCACCCTCAAAAAGCCCCCTCTGGCTGGAGGGGGCTTTTGGGGGCACGGATGAACTTTTGATGCTTAGCCGGTGTGTTTAGCGCACCAGCTTGAAGGTCACTTGCAGCGAAACACTGACTTCGCTCTGGCCAGTGGCCACAAACGCACCGCCGCCGCCGCGACCGGCCATGTCCGACACACCATAGAACGGGGCAACGCCGCCGCCATAGCCTTCGCTGATGCTCACCACGTCGCCCAGCGTCGCGCCAGACAGCGCGGCCAGCTCGGCAGCACGGGCACGGGCTTGCGCAAAGGCCGCAGCGCGTGCGGTGGTCTCCAGCGAGGTGGTATCGGTGATGCCGAAGCTCAGGCCGTACATCGAGGTCGCGCCAGCGCCGATTGCAGCGTCAATCACGGCGGTCACGTTGGTGATGTCGCGGATGGCGACACGCACCGTGTTGTTGACCTGATAGCCCTGCTGCTCGGTGCCGCGCTCCATGCTGTACTGGGTGGTGGTATACACGCTCAGGTTCGAGGTCTGGATGTCCTTCTCCGCGATGCCCACCGCCAACAGCGCATCATAAATGGCGCGGATGGTGTTGTTCGACTGGCTGAAGGCTTCCTTGACCGAGACATTGAACACCTCGACGCCGAGGTCAATGGTCGCTTCGGTCGGCTCGCCCGAGGCGTACCCAGTGCCGCTCACCGTCACCGTATCAACAGGGGCGGCTTGCGCGGCAGCAGGCATCACGGTCACCAGCGCCAGCGCCATCACCACGAGGGCGGCGACCACGGTCTTGCTCAACGACTTCATCATCATGGAATAGGTCTCCTTATGTTTTAATGCGGGGCGCGCCCAATGCGCGCATGTCCAACACTCCTAAGACGCCACCCTTACGGAGCTTGTTCCCATCTGGGGCAGCAAATTTGTTAGGAATCTGTCAGAATAGCAAACAAGGGGAACATCCCCGCACGTCCCTTATCGCCCATACACATAGGAGAAGAACCGATGGCCACTCCCCCCCTCTCTGATGCAGACATCTCCGCCGCGCTGGCCGGTCTGGCCGGCTGGCAGCGCGATGGCGACAGCGTGACCAAAACTTATGCCTTTTCGTCCTATCTGGCCGGCCTCGCCTTTGCCACGGCGGTCGGCGTGCTCAGCGAAGGGCTAGACCATCACCCCGACCTGCACATCAGCTGGCGCAAGGTGACGGTGCGCTATAACACCCATGATGCCGGCGGCAAAATCACCCACAAAGACATCGAGGCTGCTCGGGCCATCGAGAACCTTGGCTATCCGCGCTGAGACGCCCAACAAAAAATCCCCTCTCGCAGTGAGAAGGGATTTTTTGTTGGAAACACGACGGGATTACTGTGCCGGCACGGGCAGCGGCAGCGGCGCGCTGCGCAGCGGGCCAACCCCAGCCAGCGTCAGCGACACATCGTCAATCCACACGCGCGAGGTCTTGGCCAGTGACCAGTTGCGGATAATCACCGCGAAAGTTTTCACCGGCTTGAGCGGCGAAAACGCTTCGTTAATCACCACAAACGAGCTGTTGGGCTGTAGATTAACAATGTGTTTGCTGGTGGTGTCATCGGTATACACCATGTTGACAATCAGGCGGGCACGGGTGTTTGCGCCGGTCATCTTATAGGCCGCGCTCACCACAAACGTATCGGTAGAGCGGATGTTATAGAACGAGGCATCAAACACCTGACGGATCAGGCTGTCCTCGGCGGCACTACCGTTGAAGCGCCACACCGCATTGCCGTTATAAGCCAGCAGCGGGTCGATGATAATCTGGTCTTTGGTCAGGTTTTTGGTCAGCCACGGGTTGATGCGCCCGGTCTCAAAGCCCCCATTGCCCACAAACTGAATGGCCTCGGGGTTATACTTAAAGTAAATCGGGGCATTGCGCGCCTCGACATTACCGCTCGAAGTGGTGGCCGTCACCGTCCACGCATATTCACCGGTCAAAAAGGCGTCGCGCTCAGCCGTGCTGAGCGTATAGGTGCACACGGTAGTGGTACAAGCACTGGTCGGGACAGTGGTGTCAATCTGCACGCCAAAGCGCGCATTGCCGCTGACACGAAACACCTCAAGGCGATATTCGGTCGCGGTAGTCAGCACCTGCCACGTAAAAGCGGTCAGGTCAGTGGTGGTGTTACGCAGCATCACCGAGCCGTTTGGCCCGGTCAGATTGAAGCGCACAGCAGACTGCGCCTGCGCCGGCGCAAGCGCCACCAGCAGCAGGGCAAAGGTCAAAAGCAGCACGGTAGGCCGGCGTAGCATCATAAAACACCTCCCGATCAGCAAAACGGGGTAAATCACGTCGTCAACTGACGTTATTGTATGCGCTGGATAGGGTTTGCACATAGGGCGGTTGAACAGGCGTAGGTACAGCGGCGGGTTTGCGCCGGCGCGCGCCTGTGATATGGTTATGCACAATCGCAAGCTGCGTGATGCCTGTGCCAACCCATGGACAAACACCCCCTGATGAAACCGATCGCACTGCGCCGCTGGGTCGGCGCGCTGACCCTTGGGCTGATGCTGGCCGGATGCGCCAGTGGCCCATCACAGGACAGTGGGCCGCGCCTGCTGGCCGAAAGCACGCTCGGCCCAACCACCCCACCCCCCACCGTCACCCCCTCCTCCACGCCTGACCCGCTGGCAGGGCCAACCGCCGAAGTTAGCCCGTCGCCCACCTTCAGCGAGCTGGTCGCGCCGCTGCAATTGGTCACCGCCCCCGCCGATGTCGTGATTGTCACCCCCACGATGCCGCCCTCCAAAACCCCAACCCACACCCCCACGCATACCGCCTCGCCAACCCTTTCACCCACCCCCACCCAGACGGTCACGGCCACCACCACCGTCTTTCTGTTCCCCACACCGGTGTTCCCCACCCAGCCCGCGCCCATCATCGCGCCGGTAGATGCCTTGTGCCCCAGCGCATGGGCCTATATCCAGCCCCCCCCGCCCGGATGCCCACTCGCCCCAGCAACCGTCGGGCAAGGGGTCTATCAAACCTTTGAGCGCGGCCACATGCTTTGGGTGCAGCAGCACGACTCGATTTATGTGCTCTACAACGATGGCGCACTCCCCTACTGGACGCGCTACCCCGACCCGTTCGACGAGAACATCCACCCATGGGATGACCCAGCCCTCAACGCAGATCCCTCGCGCCCGCCCAATACATGGCAGCCCCGCCGCGGTTTTGGCAAGCTCTGGCGCGAAAACGAGGCCGTGCGCAGCCGGGTGGGCTGGGCCACCCTTGAATGGGAAGCCCCCTACAGCGTCAAAGTCCAGACCCGCGACGACGGCACGCTGTTTTTGAACGACTCGCTGGGACGGGTATTCATGCTCAGCCCTGCCGGCCCATGGAACTTATACGCCGGCTACAGCCCCTGATGCCGTCATCGGTCAACGCAAAACGGGGCAGCGATGGATGCTGCCCCGTTTTTGCGTCGCTGGCTGTGCGGGTGATTGTCTAGCGCGTGCCGCGCCATCCGCGCCCGACGAAATGGGCGTTAAACGCATTGCACAGCGTGGGGGTAGAGCCGGCATAGATGAACGAGAAGGTGTTGGTGACCGCGCCCTCGGTCCGCTGGAAAGTGCCGCCCTGCACGCACGGCTGGAAGCCCGCATCCTGCGAGCGCGCGCCCGCCGCCTGTGCCGCGCATTGCAGCAGGTTGTTGGCGATGCGGTCATTGTTGATAATCACCGCAACCCCAGCCCCCGGCTCGGTGGGCGAGACGTAAATCTTGGCGTCCACCGCGCCCACCTCGCGATAACACGTCACCAGCGCGTCCAGACGGTTGACCACCGCTGCGCCCAATATCTGGGTGGTGGCGATGCCGGCAGCTTGGGCCGCCGTCGCAACAGCCGCCTGAATGGTGTCCGCCTGAATCACCAGATACCCCGAAATATCGCCCGGCATCTGCTGCTGGGCAGACAAAAATTGGTTGGCCGTATCGCCCGTGGGCGGCACAGCAGCAGCACAGGCCGCACTCACCCCCATCACCACCAGCAAAGTGAACACAAAGAACAGTTTACGCATCATCACAGCAAGTCCTCAGGGTGCAAAGGTCTACGCCCTCATTATACGTCACATCAGGCCGCTGCTGTTCGTCGCCGGCAGGGCTGCGCGGGCATATCGCCTGATACGCCGTGGGTTACAGTGCCGGCAGCAGCACCGTGATGCGTGTGTATTCGCCTGCTTCGCTCTCCACATGCAGATGACCGTGATACATCTCGGCCAAGGCGCGCGCTACCGCAAGACCGATGCCCGCCCCCTGCTGCTCATAAATCAGGCGGTCAAACTGCATATACATGCCCACCAGCTTCACCTGTTCGGGCTTCATGCCGCGCCCATAATCGGTGACGCACAGCTCATAAAAGATGCCTTCTTCACGGTTGACCACCTGCGTGGTCAACGACACCCCTTGCCCGCTTTTGCTAAACTTAAACGCGTTATCCAGCAGTTCATCCATGATTTTGATCAGGTCGCTCTCGGCGATGGCCACCGCCCCTTGCTCCCCATGGCTGATGGTGAGGTCAGAGGCGCGCTCATAGCGCTGGGCGGTATAAACCGCTTGATACTCGGCGGCGGCGTGTGGTTTTTCGGTCACCTGAGAGCGCAGTTTGGCCAGCCGGCTGGAATCCCGCAGCAGGGCCTGAATACGCACATAGGTCAGATAATTCTCCACCAGCCGGTTTAGGCGCTGGGCCGCCGACTGAATATGACCCGACCACTCGCGCACCTCGTCTGCCGTGAGGGTGTCGGCCTCGCTGTGGAGCATATCGCTAAAGCCGATGATGGTGTTGAGCGGGGTGCGCAGCTCGTGCGGCAGGGCCGTCACAATGCTCTCGCGCAGTTCGGACAGCTGGGCCTGCGCCTGATCCTCGAAGGTTTGGTGATGAGCAAGTCGCGCGCGCACCGCCTCCAGTAGTTCATCGTTCTCAAACGGCTTGGTCAAGTAGTCGTCTGCGCCCATGCCCATACCACGCCGCACCTCGCCGCGCTCGGTCTTGGCGGTCAGAAAGATAAACGGGACGGTGCGCGTTTCGTAATTTTCGCGCATGGCGGCCAGCACCCCATACCCGTCCATCTTGGGCATCATGATGTCGCAAATCACAAGGTCGGGCAAAAAATCGGCGGCCAGTGCAAGGCCAACCTCGCCATTTTCTGCCCCTTCTACCTCATACCCCTCCAAGCGCAGCATCTCGACGATGTCGTTTCGCAGGGGGGCAACGTCTTCGATAACAAGGATTTTGATCATTTTATGGCCCAGCCAAGTGTTTATGCGGGTAAAACCTGTGTAATAGACCCATTATAGGGATGAACTCTCATTGAATAAGATTAAGACCGCAGCGGCCTAGGGCAAACGCATCAAAAATAGTGAAGGAGCTGGTCAAGGAAGGCATCATCAAGCGCGGCTTTGAAGCG
>DAOUCZ010000005.1:0-17521 GCA_034431675.1 Anaerolineae bacterium
ACGGGCGCATCGCGATCCTTCACGGGCGCATCGCGATCCTTCACGGGCGCATCGCGATCCTTCACGGGCGCATCGCGATGCGCCCCTACTGGTCGCGCACCAGCACGTTGTGCGCGCCACCCTCCACAATGCTGACCGACGACACCAGCGTCAGGCGCGCGTTTTGCTGAAGGTGCGGGATGGTCAGGCTGCCGCAGTTGCACATGGCGGCCTTCACCTTGCTGAGGGTGATGGCGAGGTTATCGCGCAAGCTGCCGGCATAGGGCACATAGGCATCGACGCCTTCTTCAAACTTGAGCTTGGCCTCGCCGCCGGAATCATAGCGCTCCCAGTTGCGGGCGCGGGCGCTGCCTTCGCCCCAATATTCCTTCATGTGCGTGCCGTTGATGACCACTTTGTTGGACGGGCTTTCGTCGAAGCGGGCGAAATAGCGCCCCAGCATACAAAAGTCGCTGCCCATGGCCAGCGCCAGCGTGATATGATAGTCGTGCACGATGCCGCCGTCAGAGCAGATCGGCACATAGATGCCGGTCTCGGCAAAGTACTCATCGCGCGCCTTGGCCACCTCAATCACCGCGGTGGCCTGCCCGCGCCCGATGCCCTTGGTCTCACGGGTGATGCAGATTGCCCCGCCCCCGATGCCGACCTTGATGAAGTCTGCGCCGGCGTCGGCCAAAAAGCGAAAGCCGTCGCGGTCAACCACATTGCCTGCGCCGATTTTGACGCGGTCGCCATACTTCTCGCGCACAAACGCCAGCGTGCGCTTCTGCCACTCCGAAAAGCCCTCCGACGAGTCGATGCACAGCACATCCACGCCGGCCTCGATCAGCGCGGGGATGCGCTGCTCATAGTCGCGGGTGTTGACCCCTGCCCCAACAAGGTAGCGCTTGGAGCTGTCGAGCAGCTCGTTGACGTTCTCTTTGTGGGCGTCGTAGTCTTTGCGAAAGACAAACGACACCAGCCGCTGGTTGTCATCAATGATGGGGAGGACGTTGATTTTGCGCTCCCAGATGATGTCGTTGGCCTCGCTCAGGCTGATGCCGTCGCGCGCATAGATGATTTTTTCCAGCGGGGTCATAAAGCTGGAGACCTTGGTGGATTTGTCCATGCGGCTGACGCGGTAATCGCGGCTGGTGATAATGCCAATCAGTTTGCCGGTGGGCGTGCCATCTTCGGTGACCGCCACGGTGGAGTGGCCGGTTTTTTCCTTCAGGCGGATGATGTCTTCCAGCGTGTGGTCGGCATGGACAGCCGAGTCGGTGATGACGAAGCCGGCCTTATAGCTCTTGACGCGCCGCACCATCTCGGCCTGCTTTTCGATGGACTGCGAGCAGTAGATAAACGACAAGCCGCCCTCGCGCGCCAGCGCAATCGCCATGGTGTCATTCGAGACGGCCTGCATGATGGCCGAAACCAGCGGCACATTCAGCGACAGGGCCGGGGTTTCGCCTTTTTTAAAGCGGACAAGTGGGGTTTTGAGCGAAACGTTCGCCGGCACACACTCTGCCGAGGAGTAGCCGGGCACCAACAGGTATTCGCTGAAGGTACGGGACGGTTGATCGTAGTAGAAAGCCATTTCCTGCCACCTTTGCTAATCGCGCCACGAATAATAGCAGTGGTTGGGGGGTTTAACGAGCGTGTGCCGGCCTGCATGGGATACCAAAAAAGACCAGCTCAGCCGGTCTTTTTTGGGGTCGGTGGGCAAAACCTGCCCCCCTATGGTCTTAGGCCTTTGGCCCGTCCTGCTTGCCGGCGTCGCCCTCTTTGGCCGAGCCTTCGCGCAGGCCCTTGCGGAAGTTCGAGATGGCGCTGCCCAGCTCACCGCCGATGCGCCCCAAGCGCCCCGGCCCAAACAGCACAATCACCACCACAAGGATGATAATCCATTCCCATCCACCCAACATCGCATGTACTCCCTTGCTCACTGCTTGATGGTTAACCTTAATCCTGATTATAAACCATCGGGGGGGCAGTGCCCACGCCAAAAGTAGACCGCTACTAACGCGGGGCGGCTGGCGAGCCGCCCCTACTTAGGCGGGTTTGTTCAGGCGGTCAAGGGCCGCGCCGCGCACCATCGCGATGATGCCCATCAGGCCTTGGCCCTTGCCCATCGAGATTTCGCGCCCAAACAGCTTAAACACAAGGTCGCTGTCGATTTTGGAGACCTGCTCCAGCGGCGCGCCAGACAAGTGCTCGGCCAGCACCACCGACATCGCCATGGCGCTCAGGCCCTGCGGGTTGAGCACGTCAAAATAGAACTTCAGCGTGCCGTCGGGGTTGTCCAGCGCCCACACATAGGCCTCCGATTCGCAGTACTGCACGTGGTTTTCTTCGGGATAGGGCTTGGTGGCGACCTCGGCAGGGACGCGCACACTGTCAAAGCGGTCGGCGATTTCGATCAAGGCCTCGACGCGCTCATTGCGGTCGGTGATGCTGGCAAAGTCTTCCACCAGCTCGGTCAGTGCGGGGGGATAGGGGGTGGTCATTGGGGTGTCCTTTCGCTGCGAAAATCCCCCTCCCCGATATGGGCAGGGGGATTGTGAGATGATCTGTGATTTAGACGCGCCGAGAGGCCGATTATTTCTCGATGGGCACGCCGACCGAGTTGCCCCATTCCGTCCACGAGCCGTCGTAGTTGCGCACCTTTTTGTAGCCCAGCAGATGCGTCAGGACAAACCACGTGTGGCTGCTGCGCTCGCCGATGCGGCAGTAGGCGATGATGTCATCATCCGGCTTCAAGCCCTTTTCGGCCTCATAGATGGCGCGCAGCTCTTCCGCCGACTTGAACGTGCCATCGTCGGGGTTGGCCGCCCGCGCCCAAGGCACGCTCTGCGCGCCCGGGATGTGCCCGCCGCGCAGCGCACCCTCTTGCGGATAGTTGGGCATGTGCAGCAGTTCGCCGCTGTATTCTTGCGGGCTGCGCACGTCTACCAGCGGCTTTTGGGCGCGCACATGGGCAAGCACCTCATCGCGGAAGGCGCGCACCTTGCTGTCGTCGCGCTCAGGCGCCACATACTGCGTGGCGGGATACTGCGGCACGTCGCGGGTCAGCGGGCGGTTCTCCAGCGTCCACTTTTGGCGGCCACCATCGAGCAGCTTGGCCTTGGTGTGGCCAAACAGCTGGAACACCCAAAAGGCATAGGCCGCCCACCAGTTGTTCTTGTCGCCATAAAAAATCACGGTGGTGTCGTTGCTGATGCCGTTTTTGGACATCAGCGCCTCAAAGCCGGCCTTATCAAGGTAGTCGCGGCGCACAGGGTCGTTGAGGTCGTTCGTCCAGTCGATTTGCACCGCGCCGGGGATGTGGCCCGACGGGTACAGCAGCGGGTCTTCATTCGACTCGACGATGCGGATGCCGGGGGCGTCGAGGTTGTTGGCCAGCCACTCGGTCGAGACCAGTACATCAGGGTTTGCATAACCACGGTTGGCGATGTCGCTCATTCTGGGGGTTTCCTCGCGTTATCATATCGATTGACAGTTCAAATTTTACCTTATCACGCGGCTTTTTAGGGGTCAATTGGTCGTTACTGAGTTGTTACGCATGGCACGGGCAAGGGTTATAATAAAAAGCAAATAGACCGTTCTTATCTTCAAGGCGGGATACTACACTTATGAGCGCTTCAAAATCACTCTCTGCCAAGGGCAAGCCTGCCGCGCATCTGCCCGACCGTCCGAAGGGTCTGCCGAATATGGTTGTTCGTATTCTCACTGGTGTGCCGCTGATGGCGTTTGCCATCCTTTGCCTATATCTGGGGGATTGGCCGTGGGTGATGTTCATCGGGCTGGCGGCGGTGGTGGGGATGCTGGAATTTTATGCACTGGCCCAAAACCGCCCCGAGATGGGCTTTACACAAGTGGGCGTGCCGGCCACGGTGGCCATCTTCATCGGCATACAATATGGCTGGGGATGGTTGGTGGTGCTGGCGCTGCTGTTTGGGCTGGTCGGCGGGGTATCGATGGCGCTCGGGCTGGGCGCGCCGTGGCCGCGCGCGCTGCGCCAAGGCGGGATGACGCTGGCCGGCTTGATGTATGTGGCGCTGCCGCTGGCCCTGACGCTGATTTTGCGCCACCGGCTGGGGGTGGGCGGGGTGATGCTGGCGTTGGCCATCACCATCGCCACCGACTCATTTGCCTATTTTGGGGGCAGGTTTTGGGGGCGCACCCCGATGGCACCGCGCATCTCGCCCAAAAAGACCATGGAAGGGCTGATTGCCGGTCTTGTGTTTGGCAGTGGGTTTGCGGTGCTGACACTGCATTTGATGGGTATACTCTCGTGGGGGTCGGCGGTGGTGGCGGTGATTGGCCCACCGCTGGCGGTGCTGGGTGACCTTTGGGAGTCTTGGCTAAAGCGCGTCTATGATGTAAAAGATTCTCATCTACCCAACCTCAATATCATCCCCGGTCATGGGGGGGTGCTCGACCGCGCCGATTCGATGCTGCTGGTCGCGCCGTTTCTGGTGGGGTATCTGGGCTTGTTGGGCCTGCTCAATTGAATTGAATGGATCTGAACATGCCGCACGGCGGCTGGCGTAAGGGGGTCTCTTGGCTGAAAACGACGAATTGGGGCGCAAGCTGCGTGCAGGTATCGAGGCGGCCAAAGCCGGCGATACCGCCACGGCACGCCGCTTGCTCAGCGAGGTCGCACGGGCCGACGCGCGCAGCGAACTGGCATGGATTTGGCTGGCGGCGGTGCTGCCCAACCCATCAGAGCGCAAAGCCGCGCTCAAGCGCGTGCTCAGCATCAACCCCGACAACGCCCGCGCGCGTGATGCACTGCGCCGCCTAGAGGCAGCAGCCCCCCTCAGCACCCCGATTGACAGCCCCGCTGACCTGCGCGCCAGTCAGCCCGACGCACCGAGCGGTGCACCGTCTTGGCTGTTCTTGCTGCTGGGCGTGGCCCTGCTGGCGGTGGCGGCACTGGTACTCAGCGCGCTGGGGGATGGCGGCGGGCTGATTGTGCCCACGCAGGTGGCCGCGGTCGAGACCCCCACCGACCTGCCCCCGCCCACCGCCACCGATACCCCGCTGCCCACCCGCACCCCGATACCGGCGGCGTTGATTACGCGCAGCGCCCCCACCCTGCCGCCCACCTTCACCTATACCCCCACCCCCAGCCTGACGCCCACCCCGCAGTACACCCCAACGCTGCAATTGAGCGTCTTCGAGCTGTACTACGTCAGCCTCGACCCCGCTCAACCTCAGCCAGAGCTGCACCTCACCAGCGCCGATGGCGAGTTTCAGAGCTATGTGGCCGAGCGCGTGCGCGATTTCGCCTTTGCCCCTGACGGCTTTCGCTATGCCTTTGTGCGCGACCTGACCGGCGAGGACGGCAGCGTGACCGCCGCCGAGGTGTTCATCAGCACGCTGGCCAACCCCGACGAGGTCGAACAAGTGACGCGCTTGGGCGCGCGTGATACCGCTGGGCCGGTGTGGTCTGCCGACGGGCAGCACCTGATTTTTTCCAGCAGCGGCGGGGGCGACAACCCCGACCTGTGGGTGATGGCGCTGGATGAGCGCTTTCCGCGCCGGCTGACGCAAACCCCGCGCGCCGAGCGCGAGCCGGCCCTCTCGCCCGATGGCCGGCGCATCGCCTATACGCTGGAAGACGAGGGCGGGCTGTTCACCGAGATTTATCTGGCAGACCTTGATATAGAGGCCGCCGCGCTCAGCAATCTCACACAGGCCACCGATGCCGCCGGCAGCAGTTATAATCCGTCATGGTCGCCCGATGGGCTGTTGATTGTCTTTGCCAGCGACCGCAGCGGGGATAGCGACATTTATCTGATGGATCACGAGGGGTTCAACGAGCAGGTGCTGACGCTGGACGGGCGCGGGCCAGAAGACCGTGCGCCGGTCTTTAGCCCAGACGGCTTGTGGATTGCCTATGTCTCGAATGCACAGGAGGGGCGTTTTCAGGTGTATTTGATGACCGTGCGCGGCGAGCGCACCCGCCGCCTGACCTTGAACCCACGCACCGATTTGTCGGTGCGCTTTAAGCCGTATGATTTCTAGGCGGGGGCATCACAAGCCGCTCCGCATCAGCCATCACCCTCTCCGAAATGCCTCATGTATAAGGATGTGCGATGACCAACTCTGATACGTTAATTCAACAGGCCGTTGCGGCGGCCAAAGCCGGCAAGCGCGAGGACGCGCGCCAGATTTTGCTGCGCGTGGTGCGCGCAGACGAAGAGAACGCCCGCGCATGGATGCTGCTGGCGCGCGTGACGACCGACCCGATCGAAAAACGCATGGCCCTGAGCAACGTCACTCAGCTCGAGCCGACCAATCAGCAGGCGCACCAGATGCTGGCCCAGCTGACGATTGCCGGCGTGGGCGGCGAAGAGGATGTGCAGGCGGCACAAGCCAGCCGCTCCTTCCGCACCATGGTGATTGGCGGGCTGGTGGTGATGCTGCTGATTATCGTCGGCCTGATTGCGCTGGTCATCATTCGCGGGGGGCAGCAGGCCGCCGAAAACGCCGAGCTGACGCGCATCGCCGGCAACCTGACACAGATCGCCGCCGCGCAAACCGAGGCCTTCTCGGGCACACAGGTGGCGCTGGATGCCACCGGCACAGTCATCGCGCTGCTGCCCACCAGCACCCCAACCCCCCGCCCAAGCAGCACGCCAGAACCCACCGCCACCCCCAGCATCACCCCAACCGCCAGCGCCACCCCCATCCCCCCACCCCCGGGCCTGCCCGGGGCGATTATCGGGTGGGGCGGCTCGAATGCGCTCAACGACGGATATTTCCCCGTCATCTTGATTGCGCTGGACGGCAGCGGGGCGATCATCGAGCTGTCAGGGTCAAACCGCGGCGAGTTGGTGGCCGCCTCTGACCGCTCACGCGTGGTCTATACCCGCTACTTCCGCGACACCTTCGACCGCTATCTGTCGTTAATTGATACCACCACCGGCGCACAAGAGAACCTTGCGGTGCGCTTCAATACCAACGCATTTGCGCGGGCCACCGGCGCAACCCTCACCCCCGACTCGCGCTTGATGGCGTTTGTGGCCGAAACCGGCCCAAATCGCAACCAGCAGGTCTATCTATACGACTTCACCGCCCCAGTCGGCACACAAGCCATCCGCCGCCTGACCAACGACGACTTTGACTATGGCTCGCCCAGCATCTCGGCAGACGGCACACAGATTTTGGTGGTGCGCCGCGCACGGTCACCCCTGCCCCCCAACACCGACATCATGCTGATTAACCTCGCCACCTCGCAAATCACCCCGTGGACAGAGGACGGCGACGCCACCATCGAGTCGCACCCGCGCTGGTCGCCCGATGGGCGCTTGGTGGCCTATGTGGCCGGCACGCAGCAAGACCCCAAAGGCGACATCTATCTGCGCACGGTCGGGCCAAACCCCAGCTTGCTCAACGTCACCCGCTCGCCCGGCGTAGACGAAATCTTCCCCGTCTTCAGCCCCGACAGCCGCTATCTGGCCTATTCCAGCGACGTGTTCAGCGAGCCAACCCGTGTCAGCTACAACATCTTTGTGTATGACCTTGTGGTATCGGGCGAGCTGTATCAGGTGACGCGCGACGACGAGCGCTATTATCCGGGGGCATGGGTAGAGTAGGGGCAGTTCGTGAACTGCCCAACGTCACGGGCGCATCGCGATGCTTCACGGGCGCATCGCGATGCGCCCCTACGCGCTGATTTTGAAGCGATTGCCCTAGGGATACAGGCCTTGGGCTTTACTGCGCCGGCACTTGCCGGAAGTACTGCAAGGCGTGGTCGGGCAGCAGGTCGGGGTGGAAGATGGCGATCAGGTCGGCCAGCACCACATCCGGCTCGTTGACCCCGTTCTCATAATAGTCGTTGCCGCCGTTGGCATTGGCGCGCCCGTCGGTGTTATACACCCGTCCGCTCTGGAAAGCGGCAAAGTCGGCATAGCGCGCATCCTGTGCAAGGATGTCGCCCAGATGGTTGATGCCAAACAGCACCGGAATCCACACATCGGCATCAAGGCCGGCATCCAGCACCGCCTCGAACGAGCGGTAGATGCTGATGTCTGGCGCTTCCTCACCCAGCACAAGGTTTGCGCCGGCATGGTCGAGCAGCACGCCCACATAGGTCTGTGCGCCCGGGATGGCCCATGCGTCGATGAACGATGAGAACGAGTTCCACAGCACCGACGGCTTCTGCTCGGGGGTTAGGTCGGCGGTCAGGGCTTGCAGCGCCTGATAGCGCTCTACCACCCCGTCAAAATAGGCATTGGCCTCGGCCTCGGCGTTCAAAAACAGCGCCGTGAACTTCAGCCACTCGGCGCGCCCCAGCGGGTCAATCTCGGCATAGTCGGCGTTGATGCCCACCGGCACACCGGCCTCAATCAGCTTGGGGTGCGCGTCGTATTCGGGCGCGCCGCTGGCAAAGGCAAACACGATGTCCGCCTCGCTGTCCAGCACCAGCTCGACGTTGACATCCGCGCCATAGCCCACCTCCAGCAGGTCGCCGGCGGCATATTTCTCCACGATGGCCGGCGTGTTGATATAGAACCCGCCGTCCACGCCGGTCAGCGCGTCCAGCCGCCCCAGCGTGACAAAATGCGGCAGATAGGTGGTCGAGAGCGCGATGGCGCTATCGATCGGCACGGTCACCACCTGCGCATCATCAAAGCCGTCTGGGGTCGGCGTGCCGCACTGCACCAGCACGTAACGGAAAGCGTCGTCGGCGCTGGCCTCGGGGAACGGGCGCGTCACGGTCACCACCTTGTAGTGGTTAAAATATTCCACCGTGAAGGCGGTGGCAAACTCAACCTCGGCTTTTACGGGGAAGTAATCGACCGATGCGTCATAGTCGGTGACGCACTCGGCGGGGTTGGCCGCGGCGATGTCCTGCGCGGCAGCAGGTGTCAGCATCACAGCCAACACCCCGATCAACAAAAACAAGCGGCGATACATATGGTGTTTTCCCTCCTGTGGGAGATGCGGCGCAAGGGTCCCAATCGCCCTTGCAGCGGCACAGTCAACACCCCCAAGGCAGGGCCAACCGGCAGCAAAAAACGCTCACCGACAGTTGACGGGAGCGTCGAAGGGCGCGCGATAAGCGCCCCACCTGCACACACAGCGCGCAGTCCCTGCCCGTCCCTTTGCCTCGAAGGTCGGCCATGGCAGCGATTGAGGCGGGTAATCGGGCTTGGCGGCAGCGTGCTGCTGCGCGTCTTTACCGTTGCGGGACAGCGCCGGACTTTCACCGGACTTCCCCCGTTTGTGCGCCGCGCATCCGGGCGATGGCGCACCTCAATCGGGCTAGATGGTTGCTATCAGGGTAGCCCAGCGCCACAGGCCTTGTCAAGGATGGCCGCCAGATGCCCTGCATGCGCCGCCACACCAATCCACCACCCGCCCGGTGGCCGCGTCGTGCGTAGGGGCACGGTCGTGCGTCGGGGCGGCCCGCGAGCCGCCCGCCCGCCCCCCCGTCGCGCCGCGCCGGCACGAATATGCGCCAGAACCCGATTATCGCCATATGCGCGGCAATACGATGATACCCGTCCGCCACACCAATCCACCACCCGCCCGGCGGGCGCGGCGGGCGCGTCGCGACGCGCCCCTACGTTCACCGCCCCAGCGACAGCCACACCCTGACCACCTCGCCCTCGTCCAGCTGCTCGGCCTTGCGGATGTCGGTGCGCAGCGGCACCAAATACAGCCCATCCTTCGGAAACAGCGAGGTCGTCCACCCCGTCTGACCAATCTGCACCCGCGCCGGAATCACCCCCCACCCATACGTCACCGCATGGGCCACCGCGCGGATTTCGGCGCTGTACTCCGGCGGAATCACCACAAAAAACCACGGCGACGGCCCACGCCAATAAATCACCTCGCCCTCAAATTCAAAGTCCATCCCACCCTCGCTCTCGCACCCGCCGGATAGAACAATTGTACACGCAGTTGCCCCGCGCTGTCGATGACACAGCCTGCACACATCCCCCATCTGGTGATACGATAGACGTGATACAACAACCGTGGAGGTCTAGGCCGTGCCAGAACAAGCCCTGTATCTGAAGTGGCGTCCTACCGTGTTTGACGACGTGGTCGGGCAAGAGCACATCGTCCACACCCTGCGCAGCTCGCTCAAGACCGGTCGCATCCGCCACGCCTATCTGTTCAGCGGGCCGCGCGGCACAGGCAAAACCACCACCGCGCGCCTGCTGGCCAAGGCGGTCAACTGCACCCATCCCGACATCGAACAACGCCCGTGCGACCAATGCGCCTCGTGCCTATCGGTCAACGAGGGGCGCTATCTCGACCTGATCGAAATCGACGCCGCCACCCACACCGGCGTAGACGACGTGCGCGACCTGCGCGAAAAAATCCAGTTCACCCCCGCCGAGGGGCGCTACAAGGTGTACATCATCGACGAAGTGCACCGCTTCAGCGGCAGCGCCTTTGACGCGCTGCTCAAGACGCTGGAAGAACCCCCCGCCCACGCCATCTTTGTGCTGGCCACCACCGAAATCGACAAAGTCCCGCAGACCATCAAGAGCCGCTGCCTTCAGTTCGAGTTTCGGCGCGTCAGCTTGCAGCAGGTGGCCGACCGGCTGGAGCAAATCACCCGTGCTGAAGGCCTGAAGGTGGAGCGCGGCGCGCTGGAATTGGTGGCCCGCCAAGGCACAGGCAGCGTCCGCGACTCGATCAGCCTGCTCGACCAGATGGTCAGCGACCCGTCAGAGGTCATCACCCTCGACATCGCCCAGCGCATCCTTGGCACGGGCAACCGTCAGGCCGTGCTTGACCTTGCCGACGCGCTGGCCGCCGAAGACATCGCCCGCGGCCTGCACGTCATCAACGCCGCCATCGACGGCGGCAGCGACCCGCGCCAATACGCCCGCCAGATGGTGGAGCACCTGCGCGCGGTGCTGCTCACCCAAACCGCCGGCCCAGACCTCGTGGACGCCAGCACCGACGAGCGCCAAACCTACACCGCCCACGCCGACGCCATCCCGCGCGCCCGTCTCGTCCGCGCGCTCAAGGCCTTCAACGAGGCCGTCAGCGCCAGCACCAGCGGGTGGCAGCCTCAGCTGGCCCTCGAGCTGGCCTTTGTCGATTCGCTCAAAGACCCAGACCCCGAAACCGTCATCGTGCAGGCCAGCGCCCCCGCCAGCGCACGCCCAGCCAGCAAGCCCGCCCCCGCCGCCGAGGCCGCCCTCAGCATCGAGCCGACCGCCCCGGGCGCACCCCCTATCATCCCGCCCGCACAAGTGGCGGCCAAATGGGCCGAGGCCGTGCGCGCGCTGGGCAAATACTCCTCCACCGGCCCGGCTGTGTTGGAATATTTTAAGGTTCAGCGCATCGACGGAAATCTGTTATACATCAGCACCAATGTTGAGGTATACTATAAGAGACTAGCAGGGCAGGAACCAAAACTGCAAGCCATCTCCCGCGCCCTTTATGATGTGCATCAAGTGTGGTTGCGCGTCCAAGTCGAACTTTCGGGAGAAACAGCCCATAGCGGCGGTTCTGCTGGTCGGGGGTCATCCTCTAACGATCCCCTCCTGAATGCGGCACGTGAACTGGGGGCGCACGTGACACCGGAACTCCCCGAATAACACACCTTCACAGCTTCTATCTCCTTTTGTTTTGCCGACGTGGTGCATCTTTGCAGCGCCCGTTGGCGGTTCAGCTTGCATGGCAAGCTAGAAAGGCAAACCAAGATGGCCGGACTCAATCCGGAGCAGTTTCGCGCTCTGGGTTATCGCGCAATCGACATGATTGCAGAGCAACTCGCCTCCCTCGCCGAAGGCCCAACGCGCCTTCCCGTCCCGCTCGACGTCCGGCACAGCCTAGAAGACCAGCCGCTGCCAGAACGCGGGATTGACCCGTTCGACCTGCTCGACCGTGTCCAAAACGAAATCCTTGCCTATCCCATGGGCAATCCCAGCCCGCGCTTCTTCGCGTGGGTCAACAGCACCCCCACCCCCATCGGCATCCTCGGTGACCTGTTCGCCGCCGCCATGTCGCCCTCTGCCGCCGGCGGAGACCAAGCCGCCACCTATGTTGAGCGCGCCGCGCTGACGTGGGTCAAGCAGATGCTGGGCTTTCCGCAGCAGGCCCAAGGGCTGTTCGTCAGCGGGGGCAGCGTGGCCAACCTGACCTGCTTGGCCGTGATGCGCCACGTGATGACCGAAGGCAAAGCCCGCCGCGACGGCCTAATCGGGATGGACGCGCCAATGGTGCTGTATACCAGCGCCCACGGCCACTCGTGCATCGAAAAGGCCGTGCACGCCCTTGGCATCGGCTCGCAGAACCTGCGCATCATCCCGCTGGACAGCCAGTACCGCATGGACATCGACGCCCTGCGCGCCGCCATCGCCGCCGATAAGGCCGCCGGCCTGCGCCCGGTGTGCGTGGCCGCCAGCGCCGGCACCACCAACACCGGCGCTATCGACCAGCTGGATGAGATTGCCGACCTGTGCGAGGCCGAAGGGCTGTGGTTTCACATCGACGGGGCATACGGCGGCTTTGGCATCCTTGCCAGCCAAACCGAAGGGCTGTATAAGGGCATGGAGCGCGCCGACAGCATCGCTGTTGACCCGCACAAATGGCTGTACATCCCGGTGGAATGCGGCTGCGCCATCGTGCGTGACGCCGAGGCCATGCGCGCCACCTTCAGCCTCGTCCCCGCCTATCTGCAAGAAGACCGCGCCGAGCCGTGGTTCAGCGAATATGGCTTGCAGCAAACGCGCGGCTTCCGCGCCCTCAAGGTCTGGCTCAGCCTTCAGCACTATGGCCTCGAAGGCTACCGCCAGATGATTACCAACGACATCAACACCGCCTATGACCTGCGCCGCAAGCTGTTCAGTCGCCCCGATTTCGAGGTGGTCACCGCCGGCCCGCTCAGCGTCACCTGCTTCCGCTATGTGCCGGCAGGCACGCCCGAGAGCGCGCTGGATGACCTTCAGCGGCAAATCGTGGCCCTGACCAACGCCAGCGGGCGGGCCTTCATCACCACGACCATGATTGATGGCAAAGTGGTGGTGCGCGCGTGCCATGTCAACTTCCGCACCACGTCCGAAGACCTCGACGTGCTGCTCGACACCCTGACCGAAGCCGGTCAGCAGGTGATGGAGAGCGCACGGCAGGCCTAACCCAAGGAGGGCTGCTTGAAGAAAGCCAAGCCCCACCCCAAATGACACACCCGCCGGCGGCAGCGCGTCCCCGGCGGGTGTTTTTGTGGGTGATGATGGTGAATGTGAGACCGTTCAGCGGCGCAGGCCGCCTAAGGTCTACTTACTTGGCATAATCGACAAAGCGGCTCTCGCGGATGACATGCACCTTAATCATGCCCGGATACTGCATGGTGTCCTCGATTTGCTTGGCGATGTCACGCGCCAGCTGCACCGCGCCCAGCTCATCCACCTGCTCTGGCTTGACCAAAATGCGCACCTCGCGGCCCGCTTGCAGCGCATAGCTGGTCTCGACGCCGGGGAAGCTCTTGGCAATCTCTTCCAAGGTCTTGACGCGCTTGATGTAGCTGTCCACGTTCTCGCGCCGCGCGCCCGGGCGCGCCCCGCTGATGGCGTCGGCGGCCTCGACGATGTAGGCCTCCACGTACTCCTGCTCCACCTCGTGATGGTGGCTGGCAATGCAGTTGACCACCTTGGCGTTGACCCCATAGCGCTTGCAGAAGTCCGCGCCAATCAAGGCGTGCGTGCCCTCCACCTCGTGGTCAATGGCCTTGCCGATATCGTGCAGCAAGCCGCCGGCCTTGGCCAGCTCGACATTCGCCCCCAGCTCCGCCGCAATCATGCCGGCGATGTGCGCGGTCTCGATGGAGTGGGCGTGCATGTTCTGCCCATAGCTAAAGCGGAACTTCAGCCGCCCCAGCAGCTTCATCACCTCGGGGTGCAGGCCGGTCACGCCGGTTTCATAGGCGGCGCGCTCACCTTCCTCGCGGATAATCAGGTCAACCTCGTTGCGCGCATCCTCCAGCAGCTTCTCGATGCGAGCAGGATGGATGCGCCCATCCACCACCAAGCGCGCCAGCGCCCGCCGCGCCACCTCGCGCCGAATCGGGTCAAAGCTGCTGATGGTGACCGCCTCGGGGGTGTCGTCCACCACCACATCGACGCCGGCGCGCATCTCAAACTCGCGGATGTTGCGCCCACCGCGCCCGATGATGCGCCCCTTCATCTCGTCATTGGGCAGCGGGATGACACTGACGGCGATTTCGTTGACGTGCTCGCTGGCAAGGCGCTGCACCGCCAGCGAAATCACGTTGCGCGCGCGGGTATCGGCCTCTTCGCGCGCCTCGGCCTCCACCTGCCGGATGATGCGCGCCATGTCGTTGCGCGCATCGTGCTCGGCACGCGCCAACACCTCACGGCGCGCCTCGTCCAGCGTCATCTCGGCCACGCGCTGAAGCGCCTCAAGCCGGTCGGCCTCGGCCTTCTGCAAATCGCCCTCACGCTTATCAAGGCTGCTCTGACGCTTATTCAGGTTCTTCTCGCGCTGTTCAAGGCGCTCGCGCTGCTCGTCCACCTCTTTGCGGCGGCGCTGAATGCGCTCGTCCTCTTCGGCGATGTCGCGGCGGCGGCGCGCAATCAACTGCTCGGCCTCATCCAACAGCTGCTTCGAACGCTGCTCAGCATCCTTCAGCACCTTTTCGGCATCGGCCTGCGCCCTCAGCTTGACATTGCTGCCCTCGATGTGGGCCAGCTGAAGCGCGTTTTTTCCCTTGGCCTTTTGGTCGCGCTCATAAATCCTAACGCCAAGAAACCATCCTGCCGCCAAACCCACAGCGACAGCTATCACTGATGCAATTACCACATCCATGTATGTTACGCGGCGCTTGTGGCACTCCGCTTCCTTCCTTTCTATGGGGGTCAGTCGTCATCGGTCAGAGAGTCCGCCGAGTCGCCGCCCAAGCCAAAGAAGCGCGGGTCTTCTTCGTCAATCTCCTCAAAAAGCTGGTCAATCGCAGTACGGATGTCGTCAAAGCGAAACCCACGCCGCGATAGGGTGGCCGAGAGCTTGTGGCGGGCGGTCTTGCGGTCTGCCCCACGCATGCGCTTGAGCAGTGCCGCCGCCGCCTGATATGCCCCAGACTCGTCGTCTACCTCATCGAGGACAGCTTGGATGATGGCGTCGGGGACGCCCTTGTGTCGGAGTTCAAAACGCAGGGCACTGCGGCCCAACGGCTTAAACTGGGTGCGATTTTTAATCCAGTAAACTGCAAACGCCCCGTCATCCAGATAGCCAAGGCGGGTCAGGCGCTCTAATGCGGCGTCAATCACGCCGGCGTCAAAGTCTTTCTCACTCAGGTTGCGATGTACCTCGGCCACGCTGCGGGGGCGATGCCCCAAAAAGCGCGACGCGCTCTCCACTGCCCTGACCACAAGGTCTTCGTCCTTCAGGCGGGTGATGTCGGCCTCGGTCAGGGTTTGCCCGCGCTGAAGGCGGGCGGCTTCCATCATGCCAAGGCTGAAGGCATACTCCCCATCCAGATAAACATTGACGCGCTCTTTGTTGCGCTTTTGCACCTCTAGCGTGGTAATGACCGGCACGTTCGCACTCGCCCAATTCGGGCGGTTTAGGTTCAACTGTCTTCGTTCCGCAACGGTGCACTGTGCCACTTTGGCACAACTGCACAGTTTGATGTTAAATGTAGTCGATAACCCCCCATTTCGCAAGAATTTAACCAAACTCAAACGCCCCCACCCCCAAAACACCTATCCGCCGCCCCGTCCCTGCCGTATAATGCCGCCCAATCGACGGTAAACAAGGCCTTAACATTGACCTCCATCTCCCCTCGCCGGCGGATGCTGCGCCTCGCTCTGCGCGTCAGCCTCGTCAGCATCGGCATCTGGGCCGTGGTGTGCATCACGTTGGGCGGCCTGATTTTGTGGGCCGGAGACCGCTCCACCGCCACCCGCTCAGACGTCATCATCGTCTTGGGCGCAGGTCTGCGCCGTGACGGCAGCCCGGGCGACGCGCTGTATCGGCGCAGCCTGTGGGCCGCCCGCGCCTATACCGAGGGCCTCGCGCCGGTCATCATCTGCACCGGCGGCCAATCCGAGACGCAGCAGCGCAGTGAGGCCGAGGCCTGCCGCCAGCTGCTGCTGGAAAACGGCGTGCCGGCCGACGCCATCGTGATGGAGCAAACCAGCCGCAGCACCGAAGAAAACGCCATCAACACCCACGCCATCATGCAGGCCAACGGTTGGCAGACCGCCATTGTGGTCACCGACGCCTTTCATATGCTGCGCGCCAGCTGGATTTTTGACAGCTATGGAATCCACTTCAGCCAGCACCCCGTCCCCCGCACATGGGTGCGCTGGACGTGGTACACTATGGGCGCACTGCGCGAGGTGGTGGCCATGCACTGGTTTTTGGTCAAACAAACCTTCAACCTGCCCTATACCAACTTCTTCTTCTAATCCCTCCAAAAACCAACCCAACAGCAGCTGCCGCCGTCACATCATCAGGAGGAACACAACCTATGGCACACGCACTCATCACAGGCGGGACGGGCTTTGTCGGGTCGCATCTGGCGCGCGCGCTGGCCGAGGCCGGCCACACCGTGCACATCTTGCACCGCAAATCCTCCAAGCTGACCGCGCTGGAAGGCGTGACCTTCGAGCCGCACTACGGCGATGTGACCGAGCTGGACGCCCTGCGCGCCGCCTGCGCCGGCTGTGACTGGGTCTTCCATGTCGCGGCGGTGGCCGATTATTGGCGCGCCGACAAAAAGCACATGTACCATGTCAATGTGGAAGGCACACGCCTTGTGCTGCAAGCCGCGCGCCAAGCTGGGGTCAAGCGAGTGGTCTTCACCAGCAGCGCCGCTGCCGTCGGCCTGACCCCCGGCGGCGCATCCGATGAAAGCGTGCCGTTTAACCTGCCGCCGGCCCGCTTCCCCTATGGGCACAGCAAGGCGCTGGCCGAGCAGGTGGTGGCCGAGGCGGTGGCCGCCGGCCAAGATGTCGTCACGGTCAATCCGGTGGTGGTGATGGGGCCGGGCGACCTGAACCAGATTTCGGGCAGCATGGTGATCGAATCAAAGCGCAAAGGCCGCCTTGTGCCGGTCACGCCCGGGGGCGCGGCCTATGTGGACGTGCGCGATGTGGCCCGCTGGCACATCCGCGCCGCCGAGGTCGGTCAGACCGGTCAGCGCTATCTGTTGGGCACGGCCAACTTCACCCACCGCGAATGGTTTAACATGATTGCCGATGTGGTGGGGGTGGGCCGCCCGATTTTGCCGCTGCCGCGCTTTGTGCTGCCGCTGGCCGCCGGGGTGATTAATGCGGCACGCGCGCTGGGCATCCAAACCCCGCTGGACGGCAACCAGATTATCCTGAGCGGGATGGACGTCTACTTTCGCTATGACAAGGCGTGGCAGGCCTTTGGCACGCCGCAAGTGGCCATGGAGATGAGCCTTCAGGATACTTATGCATGGTATCGCGCCAGCGGGGTGATTTGACAGGGCAATCGCTTCACGGGCGCATCGCGATGCGCCCGTGACGTCGGGCAGTTCACGAACTGCCCCTACAAAATCCATCGCGATGGGGTT
>DAOUCZ010000006.1:0-14304 GCA_034431675.1 Anaerolineae bacterium
TTTGTGTTCAACGACCGGCAGCGCCGGCTGATGGCCAAGGCGGGCACGCCGCTGCCAGAGCTGGGCCTGTGGGGCAAGCTGGGGCGCGGCGTGATCGAACTGTTCCTGACTACGGTCAGCGTGCTGGCGTTTACCACGCCGCTGATGGCGATTTACAGCGGTCAGTTCTCGTGGGCCACGCTGCCGGTGAATCTGCTGATTGTGCCGGTACAGGCTGCACTGTTGGCACTGGGGATGCTGGCGGTGCTGGTGATGCTGGTGATTGCGCCGCTGGGTCAGGCGATGTTGTGGCTGTGTCTGCCGCTGGTGGGGTGGACTCAGGCGGTGACAGGGGCAGCGGCGGCTTTTCCGCAGGCGGTGACGCCGCTGTATTTGCCGCCGTGGCTGGCTTTTGCCTATTGGTTTGTGGTGGGGGGATTGGTGTTGCTGCACGATACCGGCAATTGGGCATGGGGCGTATTTATTGCGCGGCGGCGCAATCAGCTGATGCTGGTCGGCCTGCTGTTGATGGGCTTGGTTGGGGTGGTTGCGTGGGGGGTGGCCCGCGCTCAGCCCGATGGGCAGCTGCATGTGTGGTTTTTGGATGCTGCCGGCGGCAATGCCGTGCTGATTCGCACGCCGCAGGGGGCAACCGTGATGGTGGATGGCGGGCGTGCACCCAACCGCCTGAGCAGTCTGATTGGTGAGCGTTTGCCCCCCAATACGGCTCATCTCGACCTGCTGCTGCTTTCTACGCCGGATGAGGCAGAAACCAGCGCATGGCGTGAGGTGGGGGGGCGCTATCCACCGCGCCATGTGCTGACCAATGGCCAACATAACGATGGGCTGGCGTGGCGCGCGCTGCTGACCGGTTTGGAACAGGCCGGCGCGCAGCTGACCAACTTGACCGCCGGCCAACGATTGACCTTGATGGATGGGGTGACGTTGGAGGTGTTGTGGCCGCCCGTCACGCCGCAGCAGGGGGATGCGTTTGGACAGTCCGCATTGGTGGTGATGCTGAGGTATCACGACCTGAGGGTACTGCTGCCGGCCAACCTTGACCGTCAAACGCAGGCAGCGCTGACCGAAAGCGGAGCGGCGCTTGCGGCACAGGTGCTGATGCTGCCCAATCATGGGCAGGCCCGCGCGCTGGACAGCGGCTTTTTGCAAGCGGTTGACCCGCAGGTGGTGGTGCTGCCGACGGCGTCCAACACCCCGCCTGATGCCGATGTGCTGGCGATGCTCGGCGGGCGCACCCTGTACCATACCGCGCAGGCCGGCACGATTCAGCTGGTCAGTGATGGTTTTGCCTATTCGATCATTTCGGAGCGATGATGACTGATATCCTGTTGAGCTTTGTCCATCTCAGCGATACGCACCTGCACGTTGACCCGACCTTTAAGGGCAAGCGTGCATGGAGCGCCCACCCCACTGCAAAAGCCGTGATTCAGAGCATTAATGCCCTGCCGCATCCGGTTGATTTTGTGCTGCACACCGGCGACCTTGGCAACGATCCGCTGCGGGCTGAGCATTATCTGGCACTGCGTGATGAGCTGTTTGGCCTGCTCAGGCCGCCGATGCTGGTGATAGCCGGCAATCACGATCATCGGGTATGGTTGCGCGAGGCGTTTCATCCACAGCACAGTCAGCCCTATTTTGTGGCGGAGTTCAACGGCGTGCAGGTGGTTTGTTTGGATTCGTCCGTGCCCTATCAGGCGTATGGCGAGATTGAGCCAGAGCAATGGGCGTGGCTGGAGGCCCTCTGCGCAGCAGACAGCACACAACCGCTGGTGGTGGCGCTGCATCATCACCCGCTGCCGCTGGGGGCGCAAGCCATGGATGGTCTGATGCTGCGCGATGGGGAGGCGCTGCACCAGACCCTATTGAAGGCGCGTCACCGCCTGAAGTGTGTGCTGTTTGGGCACATCCACGAGCAGGTGACACAGCTGCGTGATGGCATCTTGTATGCCTCCACTTTCAGCACGTGGTATCAGTCGCGCACATGGCACGGGCAGCACGGTGATTTCGTCAAGGCTGATGTGCATTTGCCCGGGTATACGGTGGTGACGCTAACCCGTGACGGGGGCGTGACCCTGCGACCGGTGCGCGTGCCGACTACTGCCATCCCGTCGTAAGCTTTTCCCAGCGTTCAGCCGAGGCGGCGATGCGCTCCCCAATCACCGTGACACCGATACCTGCGCCCTCTGGCAAGCTGATGGTGCTGTCGGGGTTAAGCACAAACGGCGGCTCACTGATGTCTTGAGCAAAATAACGGTCGGTGGCGCTGATGTCGCAGGGCAGCGTCACCGCCGGCAGCGAGGCAAAGGCCACATTGGCCGCCCGCCCGATGCCGCATTCCAGCATCCCGCCCACCCACAGCGGCACACCGTTTTCGGCGCAGTGTTGATAGATGCGCAGGCTTTCGGTAAAGCCACCGACGCGCGCCGGCTTGAGGTTGAGGATTTTCATTGCCCCGACCTGAAGCGCCAGTTTGAGGTCGTTCAGGCTCTTGATGCTTTCGTCGAGGCAGATTGGGGTTTTGATGCGGGGCTGAAGCTGACTGTGTTCGTAAATATCTTCGTGGCCGAGCGGCTGCTCAATCATCAGCAAATCAAAGGCGTCCAGCTGGGCCAGATGGTCGGCGTCGGCAAGCGTGTAGGCCGAATTGGCGTCCAGCATCAGCTGGATGGTGGGGAACTCTGCGCGGACGGCCCGCGCCAGCTCGACATCCCATCCGGGCTTGATCTTGAGCTTGATGCGGGCGTAGCCCTGCGTCACGCGTTTACGCACGATGGCGAGAGTGTCCTCGATGGTGGGCATGATGCCGATGCTGACGCCGACGGTGGCTTTGCCGCGCGTGGTATGCCCATCAGGCAGGCAGGCCGAGAACAACTCGACGAGGCGCAAGCCGTTGGTTTTGGCAAAGGCATCCCACACAGCGGCCTCTAGGCCGGCTTTGGCATGATTGTTGCCGCGCACATGGGCCAGTAGGGCGGGCACGTCGGTGGGGTGCGCAATGGTCTTGCCGGTCAGGCCCGCGATGAGGAAATCGTTGAGGATATGCAGGCCAGTTACCACGGTCTCTGCCCCATAGCCCGGGTACAGCTCTACCGAGGCTTCGCCCCAGCCATAGATGCCGTCGGTGGTGCTCAGTTCCACAATCACGCCGGCTTTGAACGGCTCTTCGCCAAACGAGGTGACGAACGGCTCTAGGAACGGGATATGCAGGGGATAGAGCCGGATGGATTGAACGGTGATGGGTGTGAGTGGCATGGTGGTTTAGCCTCCGATGGTGATGCCGGACAGGTTTTCGAGCGCTTTGACCAGCGCGTGATTGCCCTCGTGGCCGAGGCCCTGCCGCTGAAGCACGCTGTAAAACCCATGTATCATCGCGGTCAGGCTGAGGGGTAGGCCGAGGTCTTCGGCGGATTCGAGCACAAGGCGCAGGTCTTTTTGTTGAAGGTCGATGGTAAAGCCCGGACGGAAATCGCGCCGAATCACTTGCGCCCCGCGGTTGACCAGCATCCAACTGCCGCCGGCGCCGCCGCCCACCGCTTGCAAGGTCTTTTCGAGGTCTAGGCCCGAGGCTTGGGCCAGCAGCAGTGCTTCGCCGGCGGCCAGCATATTGGCCACACACAGGATTTGATTGACCAGCTTGGTGGATTGGCCGCTGCCGCTGCCGCCCATGTGGGTGATGGTCTTGCCGATGGCCTGAAACACCGGCAGCGCACGGGCAAAATCGCTGGCTTCGCCTCCGACCATGATGCTGAGCGTGCCGCGCTCTGCACCCTCGCTGCCGCCGCTGACCGGCGCGTCCAGCATCCCGATGCTGCGCGCGCGCAGGGTTTCGGCCATCTGGCGGGTGACTTTGGGGCTGATGGTGCTGAGGTCGATGAACAGCATCCCAGCACGTGCGCCGTGGATTGCGCCGTGCTCGCCCAGCAGAACGTGCTCGACATCCGGCGTATCGCTGACGCAAGACATCACGATGTCGGCTTGGGCGGCAGCTTGTGCCGGCGTGGCGGCGGCCTGTGCGCCGATGGCTGTGAACTCGTCCATGCGGGCGGGAGTGCGATTCCAGACCGTGACGGGGTAACCGGCCTTGAGCAGATTGTGAACCATGCCGCGCCCCATGATTCCTAAGCCGATGAATGCGATGCGCTCCACTGTCGGGCCTTTCTGTGTTTGGTTACAATTGACCCGTACAGAGTACTCCCTTATCGGCCTGATGTGCCAGAACCGCCTATGTCCGACTCGAATGCTGTGATTGATTACCGCGTGTTGACCGAAAATCCCGACCTTGAGGCTGCGGCGCGGCTGGAGTCGCGCATCTGGGGCTGGGATGAACAGTTTGCCTCGCCGACCAATGTGATGCGTGTGACCGTGCTGAAAGGTGGTTTGGTGCTGTGCGCCTATGACGGCGCGCAGATGATTGGGATGTCGTGGGCCTTCCCGGTGCGCGCGGATGGGCAGTGGGTGTTGTGGTCGCATGTGGCTGGGGTGCTGCCAGCTTATCGGGGGCGCGGCATCGGGGCAGGCATCAAATGGGCGCAGCGGGATTGGGCGTTGGCCAATGGTTATGCGCAAATCCGCTGGACGTTTGACCCGATGCAGGCCGGCAATGCCAACTTCAACCTGTGTGTGTTGGGGGCAACCACGCACAAAATCACCGCCAACATGTATGGGGTGTATGATGATGCGCTCAACCCGGGCCTGCCGACCGACCGCTTCGAGGCGGTCTGGGCGCTGGAGTCGCCGCGCGTGCTGGCCCGTCTGAACGGTGGCACTGTGCCACATGCCGCTTTGCCCGATGGGGCATTGTTGACCTATCAGGACGGGGCGCTGACTCGTCACCCTCTGACGGCACAGGCTGACCCTATACGGGTTGAGATACCGGCACATTTTTCGGTGCTGGGGCGCTCGGACATTGCGCTGGCGCGCCAGTGGCAATCCGCTCTGCTTGAGGTACTCAGTGAGGCGTTTGCCGCCGGATACGAGGCGACTAATTTTATCCGGCGGGATGGGCGCTGCTGGTATGTGTTGACGCGCTAAACGCTGGCAGCTGCGCGGTCAAGGACGCTCTGGCACTGCTCTGAGGTGGCGGGGATGCCGCCGCCCTGCGCAAAATCGGGCGTGCCGCCGCCTCGTGCGCCTTCCAGCACGGTTAAGGCGTGTTTGAGCAAGGCGTTCATATCCGCGGCGAGGTCTGCGGCGCGCGCAAATATCCACTGCGCTTTGGCCTCTGAGGGCAGGGCCAGCAGGGCGATGACGCCGCGGCGCGCGGTCAGGTGTTTGGCCATGGCGCGCAGGTCGTTGGCATCATATAGGGCAGGGTCGGCCACCCAGCTGATGAGTTGGCCAGCAGGAGATGGGTTGGCCTGTGCCAGCAGAGCGGTGGTTTGCGCTTCGATGAGGCGCGTCATCGCGGCTTTACGGGTGCGCTGGGCGCTGGTCATGGCGTCTTGCAGGCGTTCAACGGCCTCTGGCAGCTCGTTCAGCCCGACGGTCAGGCGGGTGGTCAGCTGTTGGGTGATGGTCACTCGCTGCGCATAGTCAGACAAGGCGCGTGCGCCGCACCGAAATTCGACGCGCAGCTTATCACCGCGCTTTTCGGTTTTTACCACTTTTAATAGACCGATTTCGCCGGTGGCGTGCACATGTGTGCCGCCGCAGGCCGTGGCATCAAACGTGCCGATTTCGACCACACGCAGGCCTTCGGTGGCGATATGGTCGGGCAGGCGGCGCATCCGCACGCCGGCAGCGCGCAGCTCCTCCACCGTTTGATAGATGCGGGCGCTGACGGGCTGATTCTGCCAGATGATTTGGTTGGTGAGCTGCTCTGCGGCCAAGAGCTGTTCCACGGTCAGGTCTGTGCGGTCAAGGTCGATGGTGACGGTGGCGGGGCTGAGATGAAAGCCGACCGTGTTGGCCTCGCAGAGCTGGACAAACGCCTGTGTCAGGATGTGCTGACCGGTGTGATGCTGCATGTGGTCAAAGCGGCGTTCCCAATCGAGGGTGGCCGTCACGCTGTCGTCTGAGGGGGCAGGACATGACAGCACATGCACCACGGCGAGGTCTTGCGGACGGGTAACGACGTCAATCACAGGGCAGCCGCCGATATGTCCGATGTCGTTGGGCTGTCCGCCGCCGCTGGGATAGAAATAGGTTGCATCCAGCACCACAGCGGGCTGACCCTGCCACGTCAGGCGCTCGACGATACGTGCCTCGAAGCGCTGTGTGTGGCTGTCGGCATAATACAGGCGGTTGGTCATGGGTGGTATCCTGTGTGGGGTGTTAAAGTGTTGAAAATCAATAAGCAGTCATAGGGGGAGATAATACCATGCGTGGGCGCTTTGCGGGGGTTTATTGTGCGTCGGTGACACCGATGCAGGGTCAACAGGTGGATACCGATGCCTTGGTGGCGCATGTGCGGCAGCTGAAGGCCGCGGGGTGTGACGGTGTGCTGCTGATGGGCACGACCGGCGAAGGCCCATCACTGTCGTTGGATGAGCGGGAGCGTATTGTCGGGGCGGTGACCAGCGCTGACATCGGTCTGAGCATCATGGCCGGCACGGGCACACCCAGCTTGCCAGAGACGATTGCGGCAACCCGCCGTGCATTTGAGTTGGGCGCGGATGCGGTGGTGGTTATCCCGCCTTATTACTTTCGCACTGCCAGCGAGGCCGGCCTGTTGGCCTATTACCGGCAGGTGATTGAACAGGCTGTGCCGCACGATAAGGCGCTGTTTGCCTATCACATCCCGCAGACATCGGGCGTGGCCGTGCCGCACGGGGTGCTGGAAGCGCTGGCGGCAGCGTATGGCTCACGCTTTGGTGGCGTCAAAGACAGCGGCGGCGATATGAGCTATGCCGGCACGCTGATTGAACGTGTGCCGACGCTGGACGTGTTTGTTGGGTCAGAGAAGCTGCTGCTGGCTGGCCTGAGGCAGGGGGCGGCAGGCTGCATCACGGCGGGGGCTAACGTGTTGGCTCGTCAGGCTGCGGCAGTCTATCAGGCGTGGCGTGCCGGCAGCAGCGACGCTGATTCGCTTCAGGAGGCTTTGAGCAGCGCGCGCGCCGTGTTGGATGGCTATGCCCCTGCGCCGTCGTCACTGAAGCATTTGCTGGCGGCGCGTTATGGCGGGGCAAGCTGGGATGTGCGTCTGCCGCTGCTGCCGCTGCCGGCAGAGCAGGCACAGGCGCTTTCGGCGGCCTTTGCGGCAGCGGCGCACTAACAGAATGGGGGCTTTTGCCCCCAGTGGTGTTCCTCTAGTGTTCTCCCCGTAGGATGAAGCGCAGGGCGTCTGGCAGGCGGCGACCCCATGCCGCCTCGTTGTGTTCCCCGCCTTTTTCTCGCACAAACTTGACCGAGTCATCGGCGCGGTAGCCCGCGTCTTGCAGCTCGCTGTATAACACCGAGACCGAGTCGCTGGTGGCGGCGCTGTGTTTGCTGCGCCCGGGCACTTCGCGCGTGCCAACGTCGATATAGACCCGCCCGCCGCGCTTGCCCATATGGCGCACATGGTCAAGCACGGCGCTGCGCGCAATCCACAGTGACGGACTCATGGCAATGCACAGCCCAAACGTCCATGGATAGGCCAGATAACCATATAGGCTAATTAGCCCACCCATCGAAGACCCGACGATGCCGGTATGACGCGAGTCGCGCAGGGTTCTGAAATCGTTATCAATCATGGGTTTTAGCGTATCCATGATGAAGTGGATATAGGCGTCGCCGCGCGCGGGCTTAAAATGCCCCCCCACGTACGGGTTGTATTCGGCAAGGCGGCTTTCGCCCGTATTGGGGATGCCGACGGCGATGGCTTCTATCCCCTCGCGCGCCAGATGGTCTAGGGTTTTATCCACGCCCCATTCACCGGCATAGCTGGTGTGGGCGTCAAACAGGTTCTGCCCGTCCTGCATATACAGCACCGGATAACGCCGCTGACTGTGCCAGTAAGACGGAGGCAGATAGACGAGGATGTCGCGCGAGTTGCCCAACTGTGGGCTATAGACCTGATGTGCCACGCGCAAATCGCCGCCGACGGTGTGGTCGTGCCGACCTTCCGTATAGACCGACCAGTGAGTCATGATGTTGATAAATCCTCATTGATGATGCTATCTAGCGTACACCTGTTTGGCCGGTTTGTTTATTGCCAGTTCTTAAACCATACCATTATCAGACAATCTCTAGGATACTGCTTGAGCGTTGATGCCCCTACGTCTGGTGCGCGGACGGTAGCGAGAAAATAACAGGATGTTAAACGAACAGCAAAAACGCCGCAGCAGGCCCAGAGACCTGTGCGGCGTTGAGGGGGGTGCAGTGCGGTTTAGAGGAACGGCCCAAATAGTTGGTCAACGTTGCCAACGGCGGGGCAGGCGGTGGTTTGCACCTGTGCCCAGAACAAGAAGAAGTATGCGCCGCCAAGGATGCCGGTGAAGATGCCCATACCCAGTGAGCGCGGGGGTTTGCCCGGAATCCCGCGCGACATGCCACCGACAATCAACGGGACGACAAACATAATCACGTTGAGCACGAGTGTGACGAGGCCGCAGATATAGAAAAACTGCACTTTGGCCAGAAAGGCCGCAATCATCACGCCAATCATCAAAAAGCTCAGTGTAGACTGTTTGTCGGGCACGACCACCATCGTGACGGCAGACATCACAAACACAGCATACAGCAGATAGGACAGCAGCGGTGGCACTGCGCGCGAGGCGTTTGGCCCGAGGCGGTTGATAAACGTGTTGATGTCGATGTTGCCCTGCGCAGAGGCGACTGACACCACGCCGAGCAGGGCGATGGTCAAAAACAAAACGACGAGCTTGAACTGCTTAAACATCACAATCCCCCACAAGATGAGGCCGATGAACAGCCAACACTATAACGCGATTTTGGGCCTATGGACAGGGGGCTAGCGTTCCAGCGCGGCGAGCGCTTCTTTGAGGTTTAGGCCGGCGGTGTAGTGGATGGCGTGCATCCCCACGGCCTGAGCACCGGCAATGTTGGCGGGCATATCGTCGATAAAGACGGTTTGGGTGGCGGGGATGCCGAGCGCATCCAGCACCGCGTGATAGGCGGCGGGGTCTGGCTTCATCACCCCGATGTCGCCAGAGATGATAAGGGGGTCAAAGAGGGTGTCGATGCCGAGCTGCCTCAGTCGGTGTCGCAAGCTGGGGGCATCATTGCTCAGCAGGGCCACGCGCTGGCCGGCGGCGCGGCGGTCTTTAATCAGGCTGATGAGGTCAAGGTCGAGCTGATCGGCGCTGAAATAATCGGCGGCGAGGGTGGCTGTGGCCGCGTTGTCGAGGCCGAGCTGTCTGCCGACATCGGCCCAGTAGGCCTCCTCGCTGAGCGTGCCGTGCTGCGCCGCGCGCCATGCCTGCGAGCCATGCACCACGCGCTCCACTGTGCCGCGTGCGAGGCCCAGTCGGTCATCCCACTGCCAGCGCGGGGCTTGCGTGGTGGTTTTCATCAAAACGCCGCCGAAGTCAAAAACCCAGACCCGTGTGCTCATCGAATATGCTGCTTTCATCCATACCTGCTGCTGTCCATATCGCCCCATTATCCCCGATGACGGGAATCAAAACGAGGCAGGAGGGGATAAACCTCGCTGCCTCGTTGATGAGTGGCAACCGCGATGGCCATCTCAGGCCTGTTCGGGTGCCAGAACCAGATGCTCTTGGGTGCTCGTCGCGCTGGTGGCGGGCGAACTGCGACGGGTGACCGCGCTCACGGCGCTTTTGAGGGCGTCGGTCAGGCGGTTGGGGCGGGCCTCGTGATGCTGATGGCGCTGGTTGGCCTTTTCGAGCATCTCTTGCTGGTGCAGCTTCACCAGTTCGGGGGTCAGATGGTTCTGGAACATGATGTTTGGTACTCCGTTTGATGGTTTTGGGTTGGGATGACAGATGAATTGGGCGGGGTGAGATGGTGCGCGGTATCTGTGATGTTGATGTGGATGGTGGTCGTTATGCTGTTATACGCACATCATCTCAAAAAGGTTCATTGGCCGTGCACATCAGGTTGTTGAACCACAGTATCAGGATATGTGGCCTTTTGTGACCCGTCAAGAACCCAATATCTGGGGGTCAGCTTTTGGCCTCTTTCAAGATACGTTGGATTGGCCAAAAAACGGATAAAAAACCTAACAAGACCCCCACAAAGTCGGGGTATAGTTGTGGCGGTTCTCCACAAAAAACAGTGCCCGCAGGGTGATGAAGCCGTAGTGGCGAGGTGTAATGGGTATGAGCGATACTGCTTTGACGATTGAGGAATTTAGCGCGACGGCGCGCGCGATTGAGGCTGAGGTGCGCCGTGTGATTATCGGGCAGGAGCAGGTGATCCGCAGCGTGCTGATTGGCGTGCTGGCGGGGCGTCACGTGCTGTTGGAGGGGGTGCCGGGCCTTGGTAAGACGCAGCTGGTGCGCACGCTGGCCGATGCGCTGGCGCTGAAGTTTTCGCGCGTGCAGTTCACGCCTGATCTGATGCCGTCGGACATCGTCGGCACAGACATCCTTGATGAGGATGAGCATGGCCGGCGCGTGTTTTCGTTTCGGCATGGGCCAATTTTTGCCAATCTGGTGCTGGCGGACGAGATTAACCGCGCCACGCCCAAGACGCAGTCGGCGCTGCTGGAGGCGATGCAAGAGCAGACAGTGACGGTGTTAGGGCGGTCATATCCGCTGGAGTCGCCGTTTTTTGTGCTGGCCACCCAGAACCCATTGGAGATGGAAGGCACATATCCGCTGCCTGAGGCCCAGCTAGACCGCTTTATGTTTAAGGTGCAGGTGACGTTTCCATCGCTTGACCAGCTGGTTTCCATCATCAACCTGACGACGGGTGGGCAGGGGGCACAGGCGCGTCCGGTGGCGGACGGCGCGGCGATTATCCGCATGGGGGCGCTGGGGCTTTCGACGCCTGTCCCCACCCATATCACGCGCTTGATTGCGGGGATGGTGTTGGCCACCCATCCCGATCAGCCGAATGCGCCGGAGTTTGTGCGGCGTTATGTGCGGTATGGGTCTAGCCCGCGTGGGGCACAAGCCTTGATGATTGGTGCAAAGCTCAATGCGCTGTTGGAAGGCCGCTTTAATGTGGCGGTAGAAGATGTTCATGCGGTGGCCTTGGAGGCGCTGCGCCACCGTGTTCTGCTCAATTACGAGGCACAGTACGACGGTGTCACTGCGGATGACGTGGTGAAAGACCTGCTGAGCGTGATGGAAAAAACGCTGAATTAGCGCGCTGTGCCGACCCATGCCAAAATCTGGTGCAAGGCGTCCTGCCAATGGATGCCGTCGCGCTCCCAATCCCATGATGGGGTGTGTGCGGCCTGTGCCACACCGCCGCGGGCGATCGGCGCTGGTTTGCGGATGGCAATGCTGTTGTCGGTATAGGGGGCGTAGCGGGTGGGGGAGGTTGGCCCCATCAGCATGACGGTGGGCGCACCTGCCGCCGCCGCTAGATGGGTTGGGCCGGTGTCGTTGCCGATATACAGGCGTGATAGGCTGGCCAGTGCGGCCATCTGGCGCAGGCTGACCTGCCCAATCAGCGACGGGGCGGAGCGCTTTTGATGTTCTTGCACCGCCTCGGCCAGCGGCCCATCTTTTGGCCCGCCGACCAAAAGCACGGGCCAGCTCAGCGCATCGCTGAGGCCGTCGGCCAGCGCGGCCAGCGCAGCGGGGGGATAGCGCTTGCTGTCCATCAGCATCCCCGGGTTGCTGCCGCCGGCCGGATTGACCAGCATAAACGGCTTGTTGAGGAGGTCTAGGTGGCTGAGGACGGCCTGTGCGGCGTCGAGGTCGGCGGCGGTAGGTGGGCAGCTGGCGTGCAGGCCGGCGGTGGATAGGCCGAGCGCGCGCGGCACATCCAGATAGATGTCGGCTTCGTGGCGCTCGTCATGTGGGGAGATGGGTGCTCGGATGGTATAGCCGAATCCGCGGCCTGCACTGTCGAGGCCGGCGCGGTGAGGGATGCCGCTGAGGGCCAAGGCGGCGCTCATCAGGGGGGAGCGCACCAGCGATACCGCAAGGTCAAACCGTTGAGCGCGCAGCTGACGGACAAAATGCCAAAAACCGACCGCCGATTTGACCGGCAGTGCAGCAGGGCCGGTGTCTAGCACCGCGTTGAGGGCGGGGTGCTGCTCAATCGCCGCGCGTGACCATCCCCCCACTGCCCATGTGATGTGCGCCTGTGGATAGGCGCGGCGTAGCGCTTGCAGGGTGGGGGTGGCCATCACTACATCACCGATGCAGCACGGCAGCACCAGCACGATGCGCATCGGCGCGGCCTGCATTGGTCGTGTTGGCACAAGGCGGCCCAAGAGGGCATAAGGCGAGGTCACGCGCGATTGGGGGTTTTAGGCGCGCGGCAGCACGCGCACCGGCTTGATTTTGTAAATCACGCGGGTTTCGCTGTTCATGCGTGCCGTGTCACCCCGATAGTAGTCAGTGTTGCCGGTGTAGCGCCCGCTGAGGAAGTTGATGTGGTCCACCGCACCTTCTTCGGTCACTTCGGCCACTTCCCCACGGATTTCGATGTAGCGGTAGGGGTTTTCGGGGTCAACCGAGAGGATGGTGGCCTTGCGGCGCTGGCCGAGGTTCTTGTCCTTGGCGCGCCCGCGGGCGGTATTAATCCAGATGTATTCCCCGTCCCAGCTGAACCAGACCGGCGTGGCTTGTGGGGTGTGGTCTGGCATCAGGGTGACCAGAGTCACCACAATCGGGCGCTCCAGCAGGTCTTTGAGGTTTTCGGGGATAAGAGATGTCATCGGTGGAACTCCTTTTGGATATTCGCTCATCAGGTAAAGTCGATTCGTTAGACGTGCTGGTGAGCCGACGTGTTACGTCGTTTCAGCGGCTTTGCCAGTTGAAGCTGCGCATTGCCATCACCCCGCCGATTGGGGCATAGCCGCCGCTGGCGTTGCGCCGCACCACGGTGACCAACCATGTGATGGCGTGGGTTTGCCCGTCAGTGGGGATGAGCGCTTGCGGCAGGGCAATAGACGTGTCTTTGGTCACCTGCGTGAAGCGGGTGTTGAGGGTGGTATCGGTGACCTCGACGTAATAATACTCGTCTGGCCCAAGCACCCCCACGCTGACCCACTGAATGGTGAGTGGGCCGCTGACGGTGACCCCTTCTGGCGGGCTGACGATGAGCGGCGCGGGGAAGGTGGGGGTGGCGGTGGGGGTTTCGCTGCCGGACGGGGTGGGTGAGAGGGTCGGGGTGGGGGTGGGCAGCGGTACTTGCACGCATTGGCCGATGGTGATGCGCGGGTTGCAGGTTTCGCCGCCGCTGCGGTTGTTGAAGTCGCATCCGGTGAAGGGGATTTCGGGGTTGAGGCGCGCGATGATTTCGATGGTGGTGTTATAGCTGTCGGCAATGCTGATGATGTTTTCGCCCTCGATGACGGTGTGACAGGTCAGCTCGGTGTTGGCGGCCAGTTCATCAGGCGGGCGGATGCCAAGGGTGGCCATCATCGAGACGGTCGCCTCGTATCCCGGTGGGCTGGGGGTGAAGGTCATGCGGGGAATCAACACAGTTTGCCCGACTTGCAGGTTTTCGACGTTCACATCGGGGTTGAGGGTGCGTACAGCCCGCAGGACGCCAAAGTCAAGATAGCCAAAGCGCGGCAGAATCCGCGACATGGTGTCACCCGGGGCCACGGTGACGACATAAGGGCCGGGGGTTGGGGTGGGCGTGGGCGGTTCGCTGGTGGGCGCGAGTGGTGCGTCTGGGGTGGGGGTAATCAGGATGACGCGCTCGACCGTCGGGGCAGGGCTGGGTGACGGGCTGGGCGATGAGGTTGCGCTTGGCTCTGGGGTGGTTTCGGTCTGCTGCGGGGTCTGCGGTATCGACACCGTGGGGGTGGGGGGTTCGGTGTTGAAGTTGCAGGCGGTCAGCATCGCCAGCAGGGCGCAGAGCAGTGTCGTGCGGCGGATGAAGGGCATCATCATGATTTTGGTTCTCCTCGGCCTTCCCATGTAAAGCTGATGGGCGCAGTGGTATGGCGTGCGGTATCGGGCTGGCCTGCTGTGGCGATAGCGACCGTCCAGATATATTCAATTTGGGCAAGCTGCGGGCTTTGCCAGTCTTTGGGCACAATCCAGTACAGTTCGCGTGTTTCGCCGCTGTGGACGACGCCATCGGTTAGGTTTTGCACTGTGACGAGATAGACTTCGTCGGGTGCGAGCAGGCCGGTGGCGGCCCAGCGCAGCGTGACGAACTCGTCTTTGCGGAAATACGCGCGGTTGCTGGGGCTGGAGGGGGTGGGGGGTTCGGTGTTGAAGTTGCAGGCGGTCAGCATCGCCAGCAGGGCGCAGAGCAGTG
>DAOUCZ010000007.1:0-5608 GCA_034431675.1 Anaerolineae bacterium
CCCTCCGGTGTCGCTGTTTGTGTGGAAACTTCAGCTTACCCGAAAGGTCTTTTGTTTTCTACCTCACCCCTTAACTTCGGGATGAGTCATGATTTTGCGTTCTAGGCGTCAATCACCACGCTGCTGGGCGGTTGGCCGGTCTGCCACGGCAGCGCCTGCCCGTCGAGGGTGAGGGTGGCCGACCCAGCGTGCGGCGGCAGCGCAAGGATGACCGGCACGCCCCCGACCGCGCACCCGTCGCGGTCATCGCACTGCGCACCCTCCAGCACAAAGCGGTCAGTCGGGTTGACCCGCGTCAGCGTGCCATCCAGCCCAATGCGATAGCCTTTGCTGCCGGCATCGGTCAGCTGGAACGCGGCGGGCTGTGCGGTGCGCGCCCACACCACCAGCGTATGCCGGTCATCGGCGTGAGTCAGGCGCAGGGCATAGACCTGCGGAGTCACCGCCCATGCCGTGTGCTCTACCCCCCGAAAGTGCCGCACAATCGCCCGATAGGTGTAATAGGCGGGGCGGGGCTGACGGTCTTCGGTGTTGGGGGTGAGCAGGCCAAAGGTCTCGATGCCGACCTCGGCGTTTTGATCCCACAGCTTGTACACCGCAAGGCGCTCAACCCCGCTGGCCAGCGCCAGCGCCACCGCCTGCACCAGATAGGCCTGTTGTTGGGCCAGCGTCACCTGAAACTGCGGGCGGGTGACCGGCCATGCCGGGTCGAGATTGGGTGAGGTGTTGGTTTCGTTCACCCAGATTGGGGTCTCGGTCAGGCCATAGCGGTCAAGCAGCTCACGCATCCGCCCGACGATGACCGGCATCGACTCGCTGCGGAAATAGATGTGCAGGCTGAGGGCATCAAAATAGAACCCGTGCGCGGCGGCCTGCGGGTCGGTGGCGGTGTAGTATTCCAGCAAGCGTGACAGGTAGATGGGCCGCCCTGATTGGATGTCGTGCCAGAAGGTCGTGCCGGCCAGATGCACACGCGCGGCGGGGTTGCCCTGCCGCACCGCGTGATAGGCCACCCGCAGCATGGCGGCATAGTCCTCCAGCCCGCCCTCAAACTCAAAGCCGTAGGTCTCACGGTCAATATCTGGCTCATTGAGGATGATGAAGCGGTGCACCCCGCGTGGGGCATAATAGGCGGCGGCACGGCGCATAAAGCTAGCCCACAGATTGCCGGCATCGTCCAGCGGCAGGTCTAGGCCGCGCGGCACACCGACCCCGGGCGTGCCGTCGGTGGCCCACGCCGGCACGTTCTTAATCACCGCCACCACCTCGCGCTGACAGTCTGAGGCGGCGCGCAGCCAGCGGTCGTCCACGTTGAGGGTGTTCCAGTCGTCTGGGCCGCTGGGCTGGTGCTGCCCCCAGTCAAAGATGATGCGCTCCCAGCTCACCCCGAGGTCGCACGACAGATGCGCAAACCACATCCCCTCGACAATCCCAAACGGGTTTTCGCCGTCGGCAGGGGTAGGGGGCTGCGCGCCTGCCGGCAGCATCAGCATCCCCAGCAGCACCACACACAGCAATCTCCGACGCACCATGCGCCCCCCTCTTGTTTCTCCTAAACCACATGTTATGCCGACAGAGTATAGCAGATGCCGGCGGGCGTGTGTGGGCCTAGGGGCGGTTGGGGAAATGGATAAATGAAGGCTTTATGTTTAACGTTTCCACATGGGCAGGTCTTGCCAGTTGTCAGGAAATCCCATCGGGTGAGTAGGAACTTTCGGAAAACGGCTTAATAAATCCAATACGTCTTTATCCCACGTGTGATAGGGATTGATGACGTTGAGCAAATACTGAACGATGGTGAGTACTGAAAAGATACGAGAGTCTTGGAAAGGGATCGTGTGAAATTCGGGACGATTTTTTTGGTCTGGCAGCAAAGGTTTGATGGCAAGCTCACGGTTTCATAAACGGGTGTGGTGAGCGCAGCAGTTTCTGATGTAGTTTAGGGTCAATATCCACGAATCCATGACTTTATAAGTAATGTCATAGGGTCGCGCAAAATCTTTCTTATCCTTGTGATGCATATTGCGAATCATCGTCATGATGTCACCGAAACTTGCAATTTCGGCAACAATCCAAAGCGGTAAATAATTATCAGAATATTTATTCCGAAAATGGTTTACAAACTCCTCTTTGCTATGCTTAGAGGAGTTTGTAATATTTATTAATAGTTTTTTATGTTTATCTAGCTCAGTGAAACGAAAATTTTCAGCTTCGATATAGCCAAACGCTCCGTACCTCAGCGTGAAAAACTCGACGAAGCGCGCCCGAAGTATCGCAATCTCCAATGCCTCGATCGCATTAAATATCAGCATTCTTGGGGCGTGGTCAAAGTCATATAACCTACAAACATCTGCTAAAAGTGTGTTGGGATAGAAATCGTCTGAACCGGGCTGGCGAAACGGGTACAGATATGTACTGAAACGATAGTAATTGACACGGCCCAAAAACAGGGTGAGTTCAGCTTTGTCTGCAATCAATCCACGCCCAATCAAGCGGTCGGCTTGCTGTTCAAAATTAAGGGGTGGTTTTGTGTAAGGACGTTTAGAAGAACTCATGTACAGCCTCTACAATAGAAAACCCGCCACATTTGAGCATGTCCAAAGAACAGAGGCTTGGCGGGTGTACTATTTTTCAGTATATCCGCCCTTGAGTATAAAAATCAAGCGTTGAGCATAAAAAATCATGTGAAAGGTAGATTGAAAACAAGTTTATTTAAAAAATGTAACGTGTTTTTCTGAATTTAACTCTAAATTTTATCGCGCATTAGAAAATTTACAAATAAAAAAGATTTGTATTTAAGAATTTTATCCCCCTCACCCCTAAATTGTCAAAAACCCATAAGTTTGTTATCATTACAAAATCGTTGCAATTATCAGCGGCTTGCACACCTCATGTTTGCCCTCCAACGCCCGGCACCGCTCGAAGACCTGCTCGACGCCCTTGACCAGCGCAAGTTCACCAGCCCCACCGATGTCGAACCGCTGGCCCAGCAGGCCCTGCGGATGGCCGAACAACACGTCGACAGCGCCGCACAAGCCAAAGCGCTGTGCTATCTCAGCTGGTCTGCCATGCTGACCGGTCAGGTGGTGCGCGGGGTGGAACATGCCGCCCAAGCCCTGCTGCTGGCCCAGCAAAACGCCCACACGCGTGAGGAAGCCCGCGCGCTGGGGATGTTGGGCGCGGCGCTGATTTTCGCCGGCCTGCACGATGAAGCGATGGTGTGCTATCAACGGGCCGAGGCGCTGGCCGTCACACACCACTACCTCGATGCCCTTGGCCTGACCCTCAACGATTTGGGCCTGATTGCGCTGCGGCGCGGTCAAAACGAGCAGGCCGTGGTGCTGATTGAGCGCGGCCTGACCCTGATTCCGCAGGAGGCCGGCGGCGGCGCGGCCATCGGTGTTTTGTGGATGAACCTTGGCGTGGCCTATTCGCAGATGACCCGCCTTGCCGAGGCCGAGGATGCGCTGCGGCGCGCGCAGGCCATTTTTGTGCGCACCCGGGCCTTTACCTCGCTGGCATGGGTGCGGATGGAGCTGGCTGAGAACGCCGCCCGCAAGCACGACTATGACGCCGCTCAAGAACACCTCGCCGCTGCCCACGACATCGCCCTGCCGCTGGGCCTGCCCAACCTGCTGCTGATGATTTACCGTCAGCAGGCCGAGCTGGCCAATCAGCAAAAAAACCTGCGCGAGGTGCTCGGACGCTTGGCACTGGCCTATGACCTTGCCCAACGCCATCACCTCCACAGCGCCCTGCCCGACATCCTCACCGTGCTGTCGCAAGCCTATGCACAAGCCGGAGACACCCCCAACTCGCTGGCCTGCGACCAAGAAGCCCTCAAACTGAGCGCCCAAAAGCATCAAGACGAAATCGCCGCCCGCCTCAACATCCTGCGCGCGCTCTATCAGCTGCGCGACAGCCTCGATTTTCGCTTCATCAGCGGCAGTGCCGCCAGCTCGTCGCTGGATAAACTGTTGGAGATTGAGCGTCAGCGCGTGGAGCAGCAAAAACAGCACGAGCTGATTGAGTTCCGCGAGCGTGTGGCCCACCGCGTGGCCCACGAGCTGCGCAATCCGCTGGCGGTCATTCGCTCATCGGGCGAGATGCTTCAGCGCTATGGCTTGCAGATGAATGAAGAAAAACGGCAGGGGCACTATCACCAGATTGTGCAGGAAACCGAGCGCCTGCACCAGCTGATTAACGACATCCTCGACCTGCTAGCCCCCCCCAACAGCGATACCACCCTCTAGCCCATACACAAAAAAAGACCAGCTTAGCCGGTCTTTTTCGTATCTTGCACCGCGATGGTTAGCGCCCGTAAGGCGTGACCGGCGGGATTTCTTGGGTGCGGCGTGTTTGTGGGCGGTTAGAGATGGCGGCCTCGACACAGGTCACCCCCCGTGCGCTGACGGTGATGCTGTGGTGCAGGCCGGCGGGGATGTCGGCACGGTCGCCGGGGGTGAGCTTGTAGACGCGGTTGAGGTCAGGGAAGGCCACGTCCAGCGCGCCCTCCAGCACCATCAACACCTTGCCATAGCCATGCACGCGAACCGGATAGACGCGATTGGCCGAATCTGTCCAGCGGTAGGGCATCAGCCCTTCACCTTCCAGCAGTTTGACCAGCGTCGGATACGATGGATGCTGGCCGCCAGACCAGCGCCGGATGGTGGGCAGTTTGTTTTGTGCGCTCATAAAGCGACGGTAACACCTTCCCCCAACAGGGTGGGGATTGTGGACGATGCGCGGGGCGCGCGCGATGTGCTGCGGCGTTTAGCCCCACGAAAAACACACACAGTCCAACAGCATACCCCAGCTTGGACGGTCATGCAAGCGCTTTTTGCATCACCCACACCGGCTCGTTGACGTGCTGCACCACCCCGCGATGGTCTAGATAAGACCATTGGCCCGGGTCTTCCCCGCTGATGTGATAGCCCAACCGCTGATACAGGCGCAGCGCCTCGGGGTTGGTCTTGGCCACCTGCAAAAACACATACTCAAACCCGCGCTGGCGCAGCACCTGCTCGGCGTGCTGCATCAGCAAGCTGCCGATGCCGCAGCGCCGCAGATGGTCAATCACGCGGAACGAGTAGAGATACGCGCGCGAGCGCCCGTCTGCGATGCTGTGATTGTTGGCGATGAACTGCAAATACACCTGCCCGACCGGAAAACCGTTGAGGTCAGCCACCAGCATCAGGCGGCGGCCCTGAAGCTGCTCGCTGTAGGCCTTGCGGATGAAATTGCGCGCATAGGCATACGCGCCGTACCACTCCAGTTTGGGCAGGTCATCGCGGACGGCAGGGCGCATCACCACCGAGAGCAGCACGCTGAAGGACTCAGAGAACGGGGCGGCGTCGGTCATGGCAGGGCCTCCTTTCACGGTCAGAGTTGGGCCAGCAAACGGTCGAGCAAAGCGGCCTCGTCGGCATCGGTGTGCAGTTCACCGTCCAACCAAGCCGATTTCAAGCGGTCGAGCACCTGCCGATAGTGCGGCCCAGGCGGGATACCCCGCTGACGCAGGGTGTCGCCGGTGGTGGCGGGGCGCACATGCCGCCACTGAGCCAGATACTGCGTCGCATTGTGGCGCAGCGCCGCGCTGCCGATGCGG
>DAOUCZ010000008.1:0-8663 GCA_034431675.1 Anaerolineae bacterium
GGCGGGCGCGCTCACCGCCACAGCCTCGACGGGCGGCGGGGTGGCCGCGGCGGGGGATGGCGCGGGCGCGGGCGCGGCAGCGGGTGGTTCATCCTCGATATAAGGTGGCGGCTCTGGCGCGACCGGCAGATTGAACAGCGCGGTCTCCATCTCGAGGGGTGGGGGCGGCGCGGGCGGCTCTGGCGGCGGCTCGGCCTGACGTTCGGCGGCAGCGCGCCGCACCATCTCGCTGAAAATCAGGGAGGCGGGCAAATCCCCGCTGCGACTGCGCGTGCGGCGCGGCGGGTTATGCTCGTCAGGGGGGGGAGGCGTATCGCTCATGGGCACATCGGCTGTTTATGCGGTGACTGTCACTGCTATCAGTGTACCACCGACCCGCCCCAAGCGCCTTATCGAGGTGCGGGCGGGTGGCGCAAAAAAAGCCCCCGTCTTGGCGTGCAAGGCGGGGGCTGAGGCGGGCAGCTCGCAGGCCGGCGCTTATTCTGCGGGGCTGTTGTTGGGGGCGGCGTCGCTCTCCGACTGCGGCGGGTCAAACTTGATGGAGATGACCGGCTTGGCCGACGACTCGGAGGCCGCGCCAGCGAACACGTTGCTCTGCTCGCTCAGGTGGTCAGTCAGGCCGATGGCGCGGAACATCTCGTCACGCCCGACCACCTCGTTGGTCATCAAGGCCTCGGCCAGCGCATCCAGCTTATCGCGGTGCTCGCGCAGCAGCGTCAGCGTCTTGACATACGCATCCTCGACCATCCGGCGCACTTCGGCGTCGATTTTGGCCGCGGTCTCTTCGCTGTAGCTGCGCCCCTGACTGATGGTATAGCCCAAGAACGGCTGACGGTCTTCATCGCCAAAGTTCAGCGGCCCGATCGCCTCGCTCATGCCAAACTGGGTGACCATGCGGCGGGCGATTTCGGTCACCTGACGCAGGTCACCGACCGCGCCGGATGTCACTTCGTCAAAGGCGATCTGCTCGGCGGCGCGCCCACCAAGGCCCACCAGCATCCGCGCGCGCAGATAGCTCTCGCTATACAGCTGGTTCTCGCGCTCGGGCATAAACACCGTGACGCCGCCGGCCTGCCCGCGCGGCACAATCGTCACCTTCAGCACCGGGTCTGCGCCGGGCGTCAGGGCTGAGACCAGCGCATGGCCGGCCTCGTGATAGGCCACCACGCGGCGCTCTTTGGCGTCCGACAGCGGCGGGCGCTCGTTGCCCAGCACAATGCGGTCAAAGGCGTCCAAAAAGTCGCGCATGTTCAGCTTTTTGGCGCTGCGGCGGGCAGCGTTCAGGGCCGCCTCGTTGGCCAGATTGGCAAGGTCTGCGCCGCTGAAGCCGATGGTGCTCTTGGCGATGTCGCTCAGCTGCACGTCCTTGTCCAGCGGCTTATCGCGGGTGTGAATCTTGAGGATGGCCTCGCGCCCCGATTTGTCGGGCAGGCCGACCGTGACCTGACGGTCGAAGCGGCCCGGGCGCAGCAGGGCGGGGTCGAGCACGTCGGGGCGGTTGGTGGCCGCCATCACAATCACCGACTCGGTGCGGTCAAAGCCGTCCATCTCGGCCAGCATCTGGTTGAGCGTCTGCTCGCGCTCGTCGTGGCCGCCGCCAAGGCCAGCCCCACGCTGCCGCCCGACCGCGTCGATTTCGTCGATAAAGACGATGCTGGGGGCGTTCTCTTTGGCGCGGCGGAACAGGTCACGCACGCGCGACGCGCCCACGCCGACGAACATCTCGACAAATTCTGAGGCGGCGATGCTGAAGAACGACACGTTGGCCTCGCCGGCCACCGCGCGCGCCATCAGGGTTTTGCCGGTGCCCGGAGGGCCAATCAGCAGCACGCCGCGCGGGATTTTCGCCCCCAGCGAGATGTACTTCTCTGGCTCTTTCAGAAAGTCCACCACCTCGACCAGTTCTTTCTTGGCCGATTCTTGCCCTGCCACATCGGCAAACTTGACCTGCGGGCGCTCGACGGTGTATTCACGGGCTTGTGTGCGCCCAAACCCAAACGCACCGCCCATCTGGCGCTGCGCGCGCCGCGCCGACCACACAAAGAACCCGATGATCAGCAAAATCGGGCCGAAGTTTAGCAGGATGAACAAAATCGGATTGACTTCGGTCAGCTGCACAAACACCTCGACGCCGCGCTTGGCCGCAAGGGTCAAGAACTCGGCATTGCTGCCGCTGGGCAGGGTGGCGGTGAAGCGCCCGCCGCCGGCAATCTCGCGCGTGCGCCCTTGGCTGTCGGTGACGCGCACCGCACTGCGCACCACGCCAGTGGCGGTCTGCTCACGCACGGTCATGAACACGACATTGCCGCTGTCTACCTGTTCATAAAGCGCGCTGTACGACATCGGGATGCTGCCGGCGGTGCTGCTGCCGCCAAAATCGGGCAGGCTGAACACCGTCCACAGCAAAAACAGCGCCAGAACCGCCGGCCAAATCCACCGCCGCCAGTCCTGCGGTGGGAAGTGCGGGGGTTCACCGCCATTGTTAGGGGGCTGCTGCGGGGGCTTCTTTGAACCGTTTTGGTTCGGATTGTTTGGGGGATACTGCATGACACTGTGCCTTTCTTGGCTTCATGTGACCAGCATTGTACCGCCCGATTATAAGAATCTGCGTAAAACAAATGTAAATTTTGCCCATCACCCCCCCCGTCATACCCCCGATGATTGGGGTTTCACATCATTTACTCAGCCTGACCTACGGGAGAAATAGGTCGCGCGTGGTTGAGAGATGGGCAAACAAAAAAACCCGCATCGGTGTGATGCGGGGTCTCGTTTTGCCCATGGCGCGGTCTAGGTGGTGACCACCGAGTTGTCGCCGCTGAACGGGTTGGGCACATACTTATCGGCTTCCCAGTCGTTGTGCCATTCCGTGCCGTTCACCAGATAGCGAAACTGGTACTCTTTGCCGGCTTCAAGGTCAAGCGTCAGGCTAAAACGCCCGTCCTTCAGCGGCTTCATCGGGTCGGCGGTCTCGCTCCAATTGTTGAAGTCGCCCACAAGGTGGACGGTTTCGGCCTGCACTTGCGCCGGCGAATAGAACGTCACCTTGCAGATGGGCTTGCTCTTGAGATGTTGTTTCTTCAACATGCGCGGGAGTCTCCCTGATTGATGGTTTTTTGCATGTAAAGTTCATTGTAAAGCATAGATTTGCGTAGTGGATAGGGTTAGTGGGATATTTCACGAGTCTGTTGGGCAAAATCCGTGCGAATTATACGAGTCAACGGTTACACACCGCGCGCTGATGGCCGCACATGGGCACGGGCCGCTATGGTACACTCTGAAGGGCGGGCACAGCCGGCCCGCGCGCCATCAAAGATGGTGTTGTGAAGTGAAGGAGAGCTGTTTTTTATGAAATCAGACCTTGATGCGTTGATGCAGCAGCGCCAGCTGGATGCGCTGTTGGTGTTTGCCGGCCACGACTATACCCCCGCGGTGGATTATCTGACCGGCGGGGTGCGCATCACCGGCGGGGCGGCCATTAAGCTGCACGGGCGAGCGCCGGTGCTGGTGGTCAACGGCATGGAGACCGCCGAGGCGCGCGCCACCGGCCTAGAGGCCTACGACTATCACACGATGGGGATGGAAGAGGCGCGGGCCGCCGCCGGCGGAGACCCCTTGCGCACACAGGCGCTGTTTTGGGGCGGGGTGCTGGCGCGCCTTGGCCTAGAGGATGGCCGGCGGGTCGGGGTGTATGGCGCGGCGGATGCCAACGTGGTGCTGGCGCTGATGGACGCGCTGCGGGCCGAATTCCCCCACTATGTGCTGGTGGGCGAGCTTGGCCCGACGCTGTTCGACGCCGCCTATACCACCAAAGACCCCGCCGAGCTGACGCGCATCCGCAGTGTGGCGGAGCGCACCAGCGCGGTGGTGCGTGCCACATGGGATTTCATCAGCGCGCACCGCGCGGGGGATGACGAGACGGTGATGAAAGCGGACGACACGCCGCTGACGATTGGCGATGTCAAGCGTTTTGTGCGGCGCGCGCTGCTGGCCTACGACCTTGAGGATACCGCCATGATTTTCGCGCAGGGGGCAGATGCCGGCCACCCGCACAGCCGCGGGCAAGAGGCGCAGGCGCTCAAGCTGGGGCAGGCCATCGTGTTCGACTTGTTCCCGCGGGAAATCGGCGGGGGCTATCATCACGACATGACGCGCACGTGGTCGATTGGCTATGCCGCGCCCGAGGTGCGCGAGGCCTACGATCAGGTGATGACTGCCTTCGAGATTGCCCTTGAGCAGTTTGGGGTGGGCAAACCCACCCACCTGATGCAAGAGGCGGTGCAAGATTATCTGGAGGGGGTGGGACACGCCACCGCCCGCAGTCAGCCCGGCACGACCAACGGCTATGTGCACAGCCTTGGGCACGGGGTCGGCCTGAATGTGCACGAAAGCCCGCGCATCAGCCACCTGAGCAAGGATGACCGCTTTGCGGTTGGGAATGTCATCACCATTGAACCGGGCGTATACTACCCGGAGCGCGGCTATGGCGTGCGCGTGGAAGATTTGCTGATTGTGGACGAGGGCGGTAATCTGGTCTCGTTGACCGACGTGCCCAAAGACCTTGTGCTGCCGCTGCGCGGGTAAGCGGGCCTAAGAGGATGCAGAATGTCTAAACCAATGAAGTTCAGCTACGGCGGACAAGCCGTGATGGAAGGCGTGATGATGCGCGGCCAGCATATCTTTGCGGTGGCCGTGCGCGACCCCAAAGGCGCGGTGGTGGTGCACAAAGACACCATTCCGGCGGCGCTGTACCGCGGGCGCATCTCCAAGACGCCGTTTTTGCGCGGCATCGTTGGCTTGTGGGACTCGCTGGGGCTGGGGATGCGCGCCTTGCTGTGGTCTGCTGATGTGGCGGTGGGCGAAGAGGCCAGCTTTACCGGCCCGCTGGCATGGGGCACGGTGGCGCTGTCGATGGTGTTTGCCATCGGGTTGTTTTTTGTGCTGCCGGCGGCGGCCTCTGCCGGAATCGAGTCGCTGTTTGGGCTGGAGCACGCCACCTTCCTGACCAACCTGATTGAGGGCGGGGTGCGCCTGACGGTGTTGATTGCCTATATCTCGCTGGTCAGCCTGCTGCCCGATATGCGCCGTGTGTTCGCCTATCACGGGGCAGAGCACAAGACCATCAACGCCTATGAAGCTGGCGCAGAACTCACCCCTGAGGTGGTGCAGAACTACCCGATTGAGCATCCACGCTGCGGCACAGCCTTTTTGCTGCTGGTGGTGCTGACCAGCGTGCTGGTGTTTAGCACGTTGGGGCGTCCGCCGTTTTTGCTGCTGGTGCTGTCGCGCATCCTGCTGATTCCGGTGATTGCCGGCATCGCTTATGAGGTGCTGCGCTGGACGGCACGCAACCTGCATCGCCCGTGGGTGCGCGTGCTGATTAAGCCGAATCTGGCGCTTCAGCACCTGACCACCCGTCAGCCGTCGCTGGATATGCTGGAGGTGGCGATTGCCGCCTTTAAGCATGTGCTGGTCAGCGAAGGCGAGCTGGAGGCCGAGGCGGTGGCTCAATATCCGGTGGTGACCGGTAAACCGACACCACCCGAAGCGTAATCCTCACCCCATAACCCCCCGTTTTGGTGCGCCAGACGGGGGCTTTGTAGGGGCGCATCGTGATGTGCCCGTGACGTCGGGCAGTTCACGAACTGCCCCCACTTTGGGCTGCTTCGACAAACTCTTTATGCCCGTGAGCTGCAAATGCCAGTACACTATTTTTTATGCTGACCGTAGGGGGTGATTGGGATAGGTGATAAGCATCGGTAGCGGATTGTGTTTGTGAATGGTTATAATAGCCCAACCTTCCGTATTGCGAGCCATAAGCGATACCCCAAACACCAGACCATATTTTGAGGAAAACCGACGATGGTGGATATTCCGCGCATAATCACGCTTGACCCACCGGGCGCTGCTGGTCGCGCGCTGCGCAGCGCGCTGGTGCTGCTGGACGTGTCCTGCACACATGTTGATGTGCCGACGGCATCACAAGCCATGATGGAACTGAACAGCGGGGCGGGATTGCTGATTGCGGCATATGCGCTGGATTATGACACCGGCCCGGTGATTGCCGAGGCGGTGTGCGCCTCGCGGTCGGGGGTTGAGGTGATTGTGTTGGCCGAAGAAGATGACCCCGAGCACGAGGCCGAGGCGCTCGACAGCAGCACGCCTTATGTGGTGCTGCGTCGCCCCTTCGACCCCGCTGCCTTCATCCGCGCCCTAGAGGCGGCCATCGAGGGCCGCAGCGTGCGCGAAGCCATCCAAAAGCCGGTCAGTGCCGGCGCTGGCGTGGTGGCCGAGACCGCCGGCCTTGTCCCCCCGCTGGATGTCGTGGCCGCCGGCAAGGTGCTTGAGCGCCTACAAAGCGATGTCGGGGCGTTCTCCATCATCCTTGCCACGCGCACCGGCGAGCTGGTGGCCGAGCGCGGGATGCCCAACTCGCTGAACAAAAGCGCCCTCATCCACGCCCTTGCCCCGTCTTTGGCCACTGGGCGCGGGGTAAAGGATGTGGTGGGCGGGCAGCTGTCTTCACTTCAGTTTTATGATGGCGAAGAATACGACGTGTTTGTGCTGACCGCCGGCCTGCACCACTTCATCTGCATCGTGTATGACGGCGAGAGCGGCCAGCGCAACTTTGGCGCGGTCAACCGCTTTGGGCGCAAAGCTGCCGAAGACATCATCGCGCTGATTGGCGCGGGGGCGTTTATCTGGGAGACGGTGCGCGCCACCGCCGAGCCGACCGTGCGCCGTACCATGCACATCAAGCCGATTAAGCTGGATGACCCGCTGGAAATCCCGCTGGCCAAGGCCGAGATCGAGCCAGAAGCCAATGAACAGCCCCTCCTCAACGAGCAGCCGGCCCTAGAACCCATCAGCGACCTTGACCTTGACGCCCTATTCGGTGACGACAGTGCCGTCGCCGCCAGCGACGACTTGTTTGACCTTGACAGCCTCGGCGAGCTGACTCAACAGCCCTCGCAAGGCAAGGGCAAGCTCAGCTGGGATCAGGCCAAAGAAATCGGCCTCATCCCCTAGCCCGCTTTCCATCTGCATCTGTGCATCGCAGCAAGGCCGGCCCGACAGCGCCGGCCTTGTTGGGTTTACCCCAGATGCCCGCGCGCGTCGTTGTAGCGCTCCAGATAGTCCTCCAGCGCTTGCCGGATGGGCGGCAGATCGCGCTGGAGGGTGTGCCACACCGTGCGCGGATTGACCTGATAGTGCTCGTGCACCAGCATATTGCGCATCAAGCGCAGCTGAGACCAGCGCACCCCGCGAATCAGGCGCTGTGTCTCGTGCCCGACCAGCTTGCTGGATTCGCCCAGCGCCGCCAGCTCGTGCTCACAGGCGGCGGTTGTTTTGGCATCGGCCATGAACTCGGCTTCAGACATTCCCGTCGTGTAGGCTTGTATCCGCTGAAGGGTCTGGATCATGTCGGTTAGATGGACGAGGTCGGTCTTCATAAATCACTTTCAGTTCAGACAAAATCGACTGCCGGCGCAGCAGGTTGCTGTCGCGCTCCACCGCCTCGCGCTCGCCAAGGTCAACCCGCCGCCCGATGATGTCCGAAAGCTGTGCTTCCATCTGCACAAGGTCGAGCAGGGTGTGGCGTGAATGCGGCGAAAAGGTGGCCAGCACATCGACATCGCTGTCGGTGTGAAAGTCGGCGGGGCGCAGCGCCGAGCCGAACAGCGCCAGCTGCACAATCTGCCAGCGCAGGCAAAATGCGCGCACCTCCCCATACGCGATGGGGAGGTGGCGCATGTGTGCCGGCCTAATCTGACGGCGAGGCATCGAAGCTCCGGCTAGGGAGCATTATAACGGAAGGCGTGGATTCGCACGTTATCCAGATACCACGCCCCCGAGGGGCTGCGATCGGTAAAGGTCAGGGTGGTTCCGCCCAACGGCGAGCAGGTTAAATCGTAGATACCGCCATACTGGCTGAAGAAGTTCACCCCCCCGACGACGTTGAGGTTGACGACCTCCGCCCCACCGCTCAGATAGCGGGTGCGCAGGCGGATGGAGGCGTTGGTGGCCGTCGACGGCGCTTTCACCCGCACGGTGAAGGCCATGCCCGCCTCGGCCCCGCAGATGCGATAGTCCATCGGCACATTCACCGCCTGACGCAGCGTGTTGGGCACAGAGGTCTTGGCGCTGCTGCCCTTAAAGCGGAAGGCGCACGCCCCGCTGTCCACATGCGTCAGGTTGCCCATCGGCTTATCGGCAAGGTAGGCCGGCTTCTTCTTCCACCCCGTTAGGTTCGTCCCACAGGCAGGGCCGGGGTCTTCAAACCCGCCGTTGACGGCCAAGTTCTCAGTAATCAGCTCATACGCGCCGATGTCGCAGCTGCTGCCATACACGCGCAGCACCCCGCGCGCATCGCGCGCTGGGCAGTACCCCACATCGCCGGCATCGCGCAGCAGGCTGAAGAAGTCGAAGGCCGCGGTATAAGCCCACTTGCTCGTGCCATAATCATCAAAGTTGCGCATGTTGGGCTGATAACCGAGGAAGCTGCCGGTGGTTGTGCCAGTGTCGCAGTTGCCCATCCCAGACACCAACGAGTGATGCAAGACCTCGAAAACCGGATCGGTCACCCCGTTCTCGTCACAGTCATATATCCCATTTGGTGTGGTGTTGACGCCCAGCACCGTGTTATACAGCCGAACCCCATAGGT
>DAOUCZ010000009.1:0-17526 GCA_034431675.1 Anaerolineae bacterium
GCACAATCGTCGTGGCCTGCCCCCCAAAGAATTCTGGCCCATAAATCAGGCGCAGCAGCGAAAAGACCGGTATCGCCAGCACTGCCAATAACCCCAGCACAAAGCTGACATAAATCATCACTTGCAGCGGGAAATAACTAAAACCCGTCACCGCATCCCACGCAAAACGCACCATCTTGCGCAGCGGATACTTGGTCTCACCAATCGTGCGCGCCTCACGCACATAGTTCACACCCGTCTGCTTAAACCCTACCCAGCTGGTCATCCCGCGGATAAACCGATTGTGCTCACGCATCGAACGCAGCACCCGCACCACTTTCTCGTCCATCAGGCGAAAATCGCCCGTATCGAGCGGGATATTGACATCGGTAATCCGATAAATCACCCGATAAAACAGCTTGGCCGTGCTGCGCTTAAACCACGTCTCGCCCCTACGCTCGGCACGCACCGCATACACCACCTCGTAGCCCGCCTTCCAGCGCTCAATCATCTCAAGGATGACCTCTGGCGGGTCTTGCAAATCGGCATCAATCAGCACCACCGCCCGCCCAGCAGCATAATCAATCCCCGCCGTCACCGCGATTTGATGGCCAAAATTGCGCGCAAAATTGATGATTTTCACCCGATCATCCTGTGCAGCCAGCGCCTGCATCTCGGCCAGAGACCCGTCCCTGCTGCCATCATTGACCAGCACCAGCTCCCATGTCTCTCCCGCTGTCTCCATCACCTTGCTCACCTCGGCATACAAACGCGGGATATTCCCCTCCTCGTTGTACACCGGTGCGACAATCGAGTACATCGGCCTCAAATCACTCATACCTCAAATCCAACCCGCCTAAACCGCGCAGTCCATCTCTCACGCTATCCCCCCAATAATACACCAATCTCAGCCGCCCCCCTCATTGGCAGAAGCATAAATTGGCAGCAATATCCTAAAAATACTCCCCTCCCCCAAACGACTCGTCACATTCACCCTGCCGCGATGCGCCTCCACAATCACCTTCACCTTGGCCAACCCCAACCCCATCCCCGCTTGCGTCGAACGCGCCGGATCACCCCGATAAAACCGGTCAAAGATGTGCGGCAAATGCTGAGGGTCAATCCCACTGCCTGTATCCCGCACCTCCAACACCGCCCACCCCTGCTCCACCCGCGTGGTGACCAGTACATACCCCCCAGCTGGCGTGTATCGGATGGCATTATCCACCAGCGCATGTACCGCACGCCCCAACTCCACCGAATCCGCCGCCACCATTAACCGATCTTGCACAAGGTCAAAGGTCAGTGCCACCCGCCGCTCTGCCGCAGCCACGCGGAAATGCTCTACCGCCCCACGCGCCAAAAAGCTCAAATCGGCCTGCGCCATGCTGAAGTTCATGCGCTCCAGCCGCTCCATATCCAACAAATCATCCACAATCCGCTGCAACCGCACCACTTCGTCATTAAACCGCTCCGTCCGCTGGATAATCAACCCTAAGCGGTCTTTAATCTGCGTCGCAGCCACCATCGTCTGCCCACTCACCCAGTCCGACACATCCACCAAACTCCGCTGAATCAGATAAATCCCCGTCAGCAGCGTCGTCACTGGCGTCCGCAAATCGTGCGAGGCCGAGTGCAAAAACTCTCGCAGTATCGACACCCGCTCGCGCTCCAAGGTCAAATCCAGCGCATGCTGCTCGGCCCGCAGCCGCTCGCGGATGTCACGCACCGTCGTCAAGCTCACCACCCGCCCATCCAGTTCCATCAGCGCACTACCCACTTCCACCGGGAACACCTCGCCATCCCAGCGCCGCGCCGTGCCCTGATAAAACTGAGGCCGCTCCCCAAGCCCGCTGCCCGCCTCCCTATCCCACGATAAGCACATCTCAATCGATTGACCCACCAACGACTCGTGCGAATAGCCAAACATCACCTCGCCCGAGCGGTTAATATCCAAAATCACCCCATCCTGATCATGCGCCACAATCGCATCCAACGTGGTATCAAACAACCGCTGATAGCGCTGCCGACTCTCGGCCAACGCCAGCATCGCAGCACCCCGCTCAATAGCATACTGAAGCGCCCGCTCCAGCAAAAACGAATCGGTGCGCCCTTTAATCAGATAATCCTGCGCCCCCCGCTTAACCGCCTCCACACCAATCTGCGCGTCCTCGTACCCCGATAAAATCACCACCGGCACGTGCGAGTCCTGCGCACGCACCCGCAGCAGCGTGTCCAACCCCTGCGAATCCGGCAGCGACAAATCCAGCAGTACCGCATCATAAGACTTCTGCTGAAGGCGCTCCAAGGCCTGCCCCAGCCGCTGCACATGCTCCAGTTCAAACATCAAACGGGTCTGCACCAGCTCTGCCCTTAGCAGCGCCGCATCCCCCATCACATCTTCCACCAGCAACAAACGCAGCCGCTTGCTCATGTCTTCATACTCCCCTCACGCACAGGCTGAGTGGGCGATGTATCGTCCGTCGGCACGGTAAACCAAAACGTTGACCCCTCTCCGACCACTGACTCCACCCCCAAACGCCCGCCCCAACTCTCCACAATCCGCCGGCACAACGCCAGTCCAATCCCCGTACCAGCATATTCCTCACGGGTGTGTAACCGCTGAAAAATCTGAAAGATACGTCTTTGATTTTCCGGCGCAATCCCAATCCCATTATCGCGCACCTCAAAGCGCCACCCCCCAGCAATCCGGCGCGAACTCACATGCACCTTCGGCACACGGTCAGCCTGAAATTTGATGCCGTTGCTGACCAAGTTCTCGAGCACCTGCAACAGCTGTGTCGGATCGGTCACCAACATCGGCAAATCATCCCACGTCACGCGCGCACCACAAGCCTCTAACGCCCCACGCAAATCGCGCACCACCAACAGCATCAAATCATTGGCGTCCACCTCGCGCGGTTCACGCCGCTGCCGACCCACCCGCGCATATGCCAGCAAGTCCGTCACCAGCGTTTGCATCCGCCCTGTGGCATCGCGCGCCTGCACAATGCAGTCCATCACCACCGGGTCTAACTCGCCTTGCCCCTGACGCAGCGCAAGGTTCAAAAACCCCGACACACTGCGAATCGGCTCTTTGAGGTCGTGCGAGGCCACATAAGCAAACTGCTCCAACTCGGCATTAGAACGCTCCAACTCGGTGGCATATTCTGAGGTCTTAGCCATCAACATCGCCTGCTCGGTGGTGTTGATAAACAAGGCCACCTGCTCCGCCTCGCTCTCCTCCACCATCACCGGCGTAAAATAACCATCCCAATACATCCCGTTCAGCTGAACCCGCAGCCCCTGCCCGCGCGTCAGCGTCTCGCCCTGCTGCCCCATATCAATCGCCGCCCCAAACACCTCCGCAAGCGTCTTGCCCACCAGTCGATCGGGATGGATGTGCAAAATTTGTAAGCCGCGCCCATCCGCAAACACAATCACCCCGTTCTGATTAATCCGAAACAGCAGCGCCGGCAAATGCGACACCAATGACCGCAAATACACCTCGGCACGCCGCCGCTGACGGATTTCATAAGCAAGGTCAAGGTTCACGCGCTCCAGCTGCCGCCGAATCCCGACCGCCAGCTTATGAAACCGATTGATGCTGCCCACCAAGAAACCAAACGCGATGGCCGACGCCACAAAAAACAGCGTATTCGAAGACCACATCCGCATCTGATCGGCATACCCCATCACAATCGGCTCATCACCCTGCCGCGCCAGCAGCATCCACAACCCTACCCCGCCACACACCAACGCCAGCCCAATACCGGCCCGTATCTCGTAGGCATACGAGGTATATAACACCGCTGCAACCAGCGCATAATAGGCAAAATCGACCACCCCTTGCCCAACCGCAGCCCCCAGCGTCAACGACAAGCAAAACCCACTAATCAACACCACATTGGCCAACCGCGCGCGGTCATAATGCGCCAAAAAATAGGCCAAGCCCGACGTCCCCACCAAAAACAACAGCACCCCGATGCGAAACGAAGCCCATCCCGACAGCGCCAAATTGAGCAAAATAAACAGCAGCGCAACCACCATCAACACAAATGACAGCGCCTTGACCGCAAAATCGCGCGTCCATGGCTCGTTGCTCATCGTTAAGGTCTGGTTCATCCTACGAAAAAAATCTTCAACCACACCCATAACCTCATCACTACTCAAACAATCCACAGGCCGGTTGCCATAAAGCACCACCTCACGCTATTATCGGCGCAAGGTCGCGCTGCCTCGCCCTCTTAACCCAACGCCCCACGGGTTTCTTACCCTTATTTCTCCCCCAAGAGGTCTGTATCCCATGGCTATCGACGCCGCACAATTCAAAGCCACGCTGGCCCAATGGGCATCCGGCGTCACGGTCGTAACCACCGCCCACGACGGGCAGTATTACGGCATGACCGCCAGTTCATTTTCCAGCGTCAGCCTAAACCCACCACTCATTCTAATCTGTGTGGCCAAAAAAGCGCACACACACGATCATCTTGTGGCCGCCGGCGCCTTCGGGGTTCACATCCTTGCCGCACACCAAACCGACCTCGGCAAACGTTTTGCCGGCCTGCTGCCCGAGATTACAGACCGTTTCGCCGGCCTCACGGTCATCACCCGTCAGACCGGCAGCCCCATCTTGCCAGATACCCTAGCGTGGATGGACTGCCGCATTCATCAAGCCGTAGACGCCGGTGACCATACGGTGGTCATCGGAGAAATCCTCGATGCGCAGGTGGCCTCCCCACCCGCCGACCCGCTGCTGTATTTCAGCCGGCAGTGGGGGCGTTTTACCCCAGACGCCTAACCCAGCCTAAAACCAAACCGGCGATGTCGTGCAGCAAGCACCCATCGCCGGCTATCTGATTACCGATCTGATTACAAAGTATACCCCTTATTTTTTCAACGAGGCCGCCGCCATCGCCGCGCCGATGATGCCCGAATCGTTGAAGAACTGCGCCGGCACGATCTCGGTGTGTAGGGTAAAGAACTTAAAGAATTTCTCGTGACGTTTGCTCACCCCACCACCAAAAATAAACAGATCGGGCGAGAAGATGAACTCCAGATGCATCAAATACTCATTCACCCGCTCGGCCCACTCGCCCCATGTCAAATCTTTCTCATCCTTGATGCGCGCCGCCGCCCGCGCCTCGGCAGCCTTGCCCTTAAACTGCAAATGACCGAACTCGGTGTTAGGCAGCAGCTTGCCATCCAAAAACACCGCACTGCCAATCCCCGTCCCAAACGTCAGCATGATGACCACACCACCGCGCCCCTTGCCCGCGCCAAAGGTCATCTCGGCCACGCCGGCAGCATCGGCATCATTCAGCACCACCACCGGCAGGCCCAACGTCTGCTCAAACAAACTGCGCCCATCCGTGCCAATCCAAGATTTATCGACATTGGCTGCGCTGTGCATCACCCCGTTCTTGACAATGGCCGGAAACGTGCACCCCACCGGCCCTTGATAATCTAACAGCGTCACCAACTGCTTAACCGCCTCCGCCACCGCCTGCGGGGCAGAGGGCTGCGGCGTATCCACCCGCACACGCTCACTAATCAGCGCCGCCGACTCCATATCGACTACCGCGCCCTTGATGCCAGACCCACCAATATCAATACCCAGAACCCCGTCCATGACCTGCTTATCCTTACCCCTACGGGCTGATCCTCACGGATGACAAACGCGCCAGATTATGACTCATCCCCCACAGGCTCACCAGTTTATTTGCCGCGAAAATGCGTGGTATAAACCGTCTTGGCCGTCTGATGAACCGCCTTGCGCACGTCGGGGTCTAACTTGAGGGTTTTATCCTCCAAAATACCCCGCAGCACCGGCAGGCTGTCAGGGTCATTCAGCTCTTCAAGGTCGGCCAAGACTTGCAGTTTCGGCCCTTTGCTGATTTCATCATCCAGCTTCATCAGGTCTTCCAAACGCCCCAGCAGGTAGTTCAAAATCCGCTTCCGGTTGTTGTCCATTGGTTCATCGCTCCAGCGCAATACCGCGATTACAAATCATAACTTTATCCCGAAACCCCGTTTGTTCAACGGTGGTTGTGATTCCAGTTTACGATATACTAAACAAGTGGAATCGAAACATTTTGGGGGCAATATGACCAACTTCATAGTAACCGTGTTAGGCCTTCCCGAATTCCCGTCCATCCGCGAGGTCAATGTGCGCTCCGGCCCTTCGGTCAACCGAGAATTACTGTTCAAAATCAGCCTCGGCTCGCGCGGGTCGGTCGAGGCAGTCGAAGCCGACAGCGATAGACAAAATAAAGACAACAAGATTTATCAATGGTTCAAAGTCAAGTTTTTTGACGGGCGCAGCGGCTATGTCCGTGATGACCTGATCGAGGTCGAAGGAGATGGCGCACCCTTCGGCTACCCGTTCGTTCCCCAGCGCACCGTGGCCTTCCGCCTGACTCGTCAGGCCGCCGCCTCAATGCCCACTCCTGCCGCACCTAGTGCACCAGTTCCTGCCCCATCCACCGCCGCGCCGCAGCCCGCACCGGTCACCCCCAACCCCTTCGGACAGGCCACTGTTTCCACACCGCCCCCCGCCACACCCACCACCGCTGCACCCGCCCCTGCCCCATCAAGCACCGCGCCACAGCCCACGCCCGCCACCCCTCCTAATCCCTTTGGGCAGGCCACTGTTTCGACACCGCCGCCCGCCACGCCCACAACACCAACCGCAGCTGCATCAGCACCTGCACCCGCGCCCGCCCCATCCACTGCCGCGCCGCAGCCCACACCCGCCACCACGGGCACACCCACCGCCATCGTGATGTCGCAAAACGGCGCACGGATGCGCAGCGGCCCGGGCGTCGGCAATGCCGAGGTGATGATGGTGCCCTACAAAACCCAAGTTGAGCTGCTCGGACTCCAAAACGATCAAGACACCCGCAGCAAACTGCGCTGGGTCAACATCCGTGTGCAGGGCAAAACCGGCTGGACGCGCGAGGATTTTCTGCGCCTAACCGGCGGCGCATATGAGGCGCTCGGCGCAGGGTTCGCCGACGCCTTCCCTGCACCGGTTGTCAATTCGTGGTGGGTACGTGACTATAACCTAGACCCCAATTTCGCCTTCATCCACTATGGCTGGGACTTCGGCGGCACGGTCGGTGAGCCAATCTATGCCCCGCCCAGCGGTGGGCGCGTCGTCACCGCCTCGCTGTGCAAGGCCTGCACCCCAGCCAAGCCCAACGCACAAGCCAATGGGTTCAAAACCGGTGACCAAAGCATCATCAACAGCCCAGACTGGAACTACGGGTATGGGCACATGGTGGCCATCCGCGTCCTACACGAAAAGCTCCCCGCCTCCACACAGGCCGAGCTGGCCCGACGCGGCCTCGCCGGCTATCATCTCTACATCATCTATGCCCACATGAACAGTATCGATGTCCAAACTGGCATGGAGCTTCAGCCCGGCCAGCAAATCGGCACATTGGGCAACACCGGCAACAGTGAAGGGCCGCACCTGCACCTTGAAGTGCGCGCATGGAACAACCCCAACGAGACCAGCCTCGGCGCATCCTTCCGCAATCACATGACGCCGGCGGTCGTGTTCCGCCGCTAACGCCTTACTCGGCGCAGCACCAAGGACGGCAGCAGCATCGCCTCAGGCACACGCAGCACCAGCATCACCCCAAAATAAACCAGCACGCCCAGCCCTGCGCCCATGCCCACCACCACCAGCGTGGGCGCACTGCTCAGCGCCGGCAGCACTCCCCACACACAGCCCCCCATCACCAACGCGCCGAATGCCATCCGCCCAACGCCCAGCAGCATCCCAGCGCCCGCAATCCCCGGCACACGCTGCCTCAGCAGCACCCAAAGCACCGCCGCCTCCACCAAAGTCGTCAGCGAATTGGCCAACGCCAAGCCCGCAATCGGCCCACGTGCCAACGACCCCGCCTCTCCAATCCAGCGGATAAACACCACGCTCAGCACGATGTTGGCCAGCAGCGCCACTACCCCCACTGTCACCGGCGTGCGCGTATCGCTGAGGGCATAAAACGCCCGCGACAGCACCTCCAACAGCGCGTGCCCAGCCATCCCCACCGCAAAAAACGCTAGCGCCCACGCCGTCCCCAAGGTCGCCTCTGGCATCCATGCCCCACGTTCAAACAACAGTCGAACCACCGGCTCGCCCAACACCATCAACCCCACCGAGGCCGGCAGCGCCAAAAACAACACCCCTCGCAAAACCGGCGCCAACCGCTCCCCAAAGGTCTGCACATCCCCCTCTGCCGCCAACCGCGCCAGTGAGGGAAAAACCGCCGTCCCCGCGCTCTGGGCAATCACCCCCAGCATAAAAAACATCAAAAACCACGCCACATTCAGCGCGGTATTACTGCCCTCGGCCATCCCGCCGGCAAAATACACGTTCACCAAAAAGTTAATCTGCGTCACCGCCAAACCCAGCATCCTCGGCAGCATCAGGCGCAGCACCTGCCCGCTGCCCTCCACGCGCCCCCCCCACAGCGGGCGCACCCGTGCGCCAATCCGCACCAACCCCGGCACTTGTATCAGCAGATGCAGCCCCGCCCCCAAAATCGCCCCCAACGCCAGACCATACACATTGGCACTGCCCGCCGCCGGATACGCAAACATCCCCCCATCCGACGGCAGCGCCGGCGCAATCCACACCGCGCCCACAATCAGCCCCACGTTGTACATGCTGATGGCTAGCGCCGGCAGCAAAAACTGCTGATGCGCGTTCAAAATCCCCATACACAGCCCGCTGACACTAAAAATGACTGTCGTCACCAGCAGCCAGCGCGTCAAATTTGCCGCCAACGCCTGCTACGCCTGCGGCACATCCGACAGCAGCAGCGGCATATACAGCGGAGCAGTCACCGCCAGCACCAGCCCCAATCCTGCCGCAGCCAATGCCGACCATGACAGCACCGCACTAGCCAAACGCCACGCATGGTCATCATCCTTGCCCAGATAGCGATTAAACACCGGTATAAACGCCGACCCCAGCGCCCCACCCGCCACCAGCGTAAACACCAGCTCTGGGATACGCTGCGCCGCATAAAACACATCCAGTTCTGCCGCCGCCCCAAACGAGGCCGCATAGGCCGCTGTGCGCACCAACCCCAGCAGCCCACTGGCCAAAAACCCCAGCACCACCACCAATGCCGCCCGCAGCATCTGCCCGGCGCTCAATACCCGAACTTGACCCATCCCCTATCCAATCCTTACCCTTAAGGCCGCCAAACTTCGCCCGAATCTGTGTCAGCCATTATAATCATGAACGAGACGTTTGAATGTGCTGGGAACCCAACGCCGAGGATTGAACATTGTCAGCAACACATCAGCCCCTAGAACACTTCTACACCGGTCTATCCCCCAATCTGGGGGACGGCAAATTCCAGCAGACCGTCTTAGCCGCCTCACCTACCGTCAAAAACGACACCATCGAGCGCCTCGTCGCGCGCTATGGCATCCAACGTAATGGGGTGGCCCAGTCGTTTTCCATCCTGCGTGACAGCATCCCCAATCAATTCTTTGCCGTACACATCCAGCGCGGCTCGGGCGGCCAACCGATTGCCCATTACATCCTGCTGCCGTCCAAAACCCTACGCGAAAATCAGGGCAATCTGCGCGCCATCATGCGCCTGATGGATCAAAACGCCCCCAGTTTCCCGCCCACTCGGCAAACCTTGTCCCCTCTGCTCATGCCGATGAACACACAGGTGACCCCCGCCGAGCAGGCCAAAGACATCCTCAACCTGCTGACTACCCTACAAAACAAGATGCCAACCCTCGAGGCGCTGCTGTCTGCTGTGGTGCAGGGTGTCCGTCTGATTGTCCAAAACGCCCCCATCGACGTCGCGCAGCGCACCGGCTTTATCGAGGGCTTGCTGGCGATGCTGCCCCCCTCGGTGCGTTTTGCCGTCACCTTTGCGGGTGACATCGCTTTCCATACCGACATCGACGCGCAAATCTACTTCCCGCGCGAGGAAACCACCGCCACCGATGTCGTGCGCTACGACTGGCAGTCGGGCCAGATTTTTGGCGTGCCGCTCAAAGACGAATACAGCCGCTTCACCATCAGCCAGCTCCGCCTCGATACCTCACTGGTCATCGAGCGCACTCGCAGCATGAACCAGCCGGCAGCGTGGTATCTCAGCGAGCGTCACACCCTCGCCGAAGCCCTCGCCTATGCCTCTTACCGCCTCAAGGTCGATCAAGCGCTGATGGCCAACCAGCCCGTCAACAAAGAAGACATCTCCAATATCCTCTCCACCGACCCCACCCTGCCCGACAGCCTGCGCGCCTCATACGCACGCTATCTGCTGCGCATGGCCATGGCCATGCAAGCCGCCGACGAGGCCGACCCAATCGCCGAGATGTTCGCCAAACAGCCAGAACTCGAACGCGAAGCCTTTGAGCAGATGGCCCAAAGCCTCGACGACAAAGCCACCGCCCCCAGCGTCTTTCGTGCGGTGTCGCGCTGGTTTGCCCGTGCTGTCACCCTGCCCAATCGGGCACGTTGGGCACAACTGGCACAGCGCGCCGCCCTCACCGCTGCACAACATCTCACTGCCAACCGCGACCTTGCCGGCATCGCGGCCCTCGCCGACGACATCAACGCCTCCAGCCACATCCTCGACCTGCAACCGGTCAGCCGCCCCCTGCTCGAGAGCCTCATCCCCTTTGCCACACAAGGCGCAGACCTCACCGAGCGCATTTTTGTACTGGTCGCCAGCCTCGTTGACAGCGACAGCGCCCAGCAGTTCATCGCCGCACCCGCTCTGCGTGGGATGCTGCCTCAAGACATCTACCTGTTCATGAGCGCCCTTCACCCACAGTCGCCCCCCCCCGCGCCCGATACTGACCTGCTGATGAACGCCGTACGCGCCCTCGGCTCGCGCTGGGAAAGCATCCTCGTCTCGCAGTTTGGGCTGTGGGCGCGCAAAGCAGGACGCATCACCATGCTCAGCGAAAGCGCCTTTGAGACCCTCGCCCGCCACGCCCTAGAGCACGAAGGCCCGCTGCGCCTGCGCCTGCACGCGCTGCTAGACCAGCTCAGCACCGAGGAACTCACCGCGCTTGGCCCAAAACGCGGCATGTACCTGATGCGCATCAAGCTGGCGCTGGCCGATCACAAGGGACTCGCCCAAACCATCCGGCAGCAAGTCCGCATCTTCTATCTGGGCGAAGCGCAGATTAAATACATCTTTGTGCTTGAGCGTGTCTTTGCCGAAACCGCCAACACCCCCGAGGCCGCCCTACAAGCCATCCAAAAACTGACCGAAAACAACATCCAAAACGTCCCGATAGTGATGGCCGGTCTCGGGGCACTGCTCAAACGCCCACCACACCCCGCCACCGACGAGCTGGCAGATTACGTCGCCAGTGTGCTGCACGCCAACCCGCTGGCGCTCGATGTCGTCCCCCCACAGTCACTGATGCGCCTCGTGGTCTACAACTTCCGCGCCCACCGCAGCAAACAAGCCATCGAAGCTGCCGGCTGGGTGGCCGAAAGCGCCAGCCGGCAGGACAAACACGGAATCGAGGCAGTCAAACTGCTGGTCGAACAGTTGGGACGCAGCGAAATCCTCAAGCGCGACGAAGGGGAATACAAAGAAGGCACAGAGCTATTGCGCGCCGCCATCCGCCACATCGATCCAAAAGAGATGCAGCAGGTCAACACCTACCTCGAGCGCGAATTCGGGGGCAAATTCAGCGGCCAATTCGAAAATACCACCTACATGAACCTGATCCTGATGTCGCGCGATTTGCCCACCTACATCAAAACCGCGCATCTGGCATGGCGTCTGCTGGCCAGCATTCAGGCCCTCTATGCCGACAGCAGCAAAGTCCCCAGCGACACCGACATCGAACTGCTGATGGCCAATCTCGGCGGCAACCTGCTGGGCAGTGAACGTGACGAAATGCGCGCCACCCTCAGCGACGCCGTCAAAGCCCTGATTGCCACCGCTGAGGCCAAACGCACCGCCCGCCCCCGCACCGATGGCCCATCAGCCACTGTCGATGTGATTCGCACCATCGGCACGGTGCTGTCTGGGCAAGACGCCCCACTCCCCCCCCTAGACCCGCAGCAGCCGCTGGGCATCGCCGACAAACAAGCCCTGCGCCAATCCCTGCAAGCCGTCATCGCCATTGCCACTCGCTTGATTCGTCCCGTCCCCAACAGCCTGACCAACCAGACCTTCAAGGTTGAGCTGCGCAGCCTAACCAGCACCCTAACGCCAGACGAAGAAACGTTCGTCAAAGAACGCGCCATCATCCTGAGCGCACTCGGCAAGCTGATGGTCGAAATCGGCAGCGGAAACGCCAACAAGCTGACCGATCCAGCCAGCCCCTATGCTAAAAAGCTGGAACAAGGCACGCAAAAGCCGCGCAACGCGCTGGAGTTCCTACGGTATCTGGTTGGGCACTTTACCCGCAGAGGATAAAACAAAAAACAGGCCAGCGGCCTATACCGCCGGTGTATAGATGGGCAGTATCAGCGTAAAGATGCTGCCCTCTCCCACCGTCGAGCGCACCTCTAAACGCCCATGATGCGCCTCGGCGACACTACGCGCAATATACAGCCCCTGTCCCAGCCCGCGCGGGTCAATCACCGAACCATCGCGCCGCACAGGCTTCCCACGATAAAACCGTTCAAAAATACGCGGTAGGTCATCCGACGAGATGCCCACTCCGCTGTCTATCACATCAATCGTCAAAGAAGTTGGATTTTCTTCATCAAGGCCGGCCACCACAATGATGCTGCCGCGCTGCTCGGTATACTGAATGCTGTTGCGCAGCAAATGCCCCAACGCCCAGCGCAAACGGGTCTCGTCCCCCATCACCACAAGGCGCGGCGCATCACGCACCATCAGCATAATCTCCAACGCCGCGGCCTGTGCATCGGGCAGCATCCCCCGCACCACACTGCCAATCAAGGCCTCAATCTGCACCACCTCGCTGTTGACCAGAAACGTCCCAGCCCCCAGCTCGGCAAGGTCGAGCATCTCCACCACCATCCGATCCAGCACATCGACGTTGGCAATCAGCGACTCCACCATCTGCTCGACCGCACTGCTATCGCCGGCCTTGGCGCTGATTAAGTCGGCTGTGCCCTTGATTTTGGCCAGTGGGGTCTTCAGCTCGTGCGAGATCGAACGGATGAAATGCGAACGCAGCCGCTGCGAGACCTGCTCGCCCGACACATCGCGCATCAACGCCAGCGTGCCCACCCTGCGCCTTTGTGCGCCCGCCACCGGCGCTACCCGCAGCGCCAGCGTCCGATCGTGATACTCAATGCGCTGCGGCGACGTCGGCGGGATGTCCCCCTCTAACAGCTCACCCCATTGGCTGGCCATACTCAAAGTCAGCTGGCCCACCGAACTTTCGGCAAAGTCCTCCAACGTCCCAAAGATGTCGCGCGCAGCGGCATTCATATAGATCGCCTGACCTTGTGTGTTGGTCAGACAAACCGCCTCTTCAAGCGCATCAAACGCCGAGCGAAAGCGCTCTAAATCACGCTCTTTCTCGCGCGCATAGCTCTTCAGGCGCTCATTGGTCTGCATCAACAGGCGCTCTTTATCGCGCTGAGGCCCGCTGGTACGCCGCGTAGGCTCGCGCCGAAACTGGCCGAACAGACGCTCAAAAAACGTGCTGGCACCATCACTGAGCGCCTTAGCGCCTTTCAATTCATCGGGCGAAGGGCGAGAATCAGTCATGGCAGCCGCTCAGCTACTTGGGCTTGGTCGGGTCTTGCTGGATCGGATGCTGGCGGGTCGGGTCAGACTGCGACGCCGTCGGGGGCTTGGGCGTATCCGGCTCGGCAGAGGCTGGCGCGGCCGGGGCCACCGGCCCAGCACCCGCAGCAGACACCACAGGGGCAACCGGCGCAGCGGCCTTGGCCGCCGCATTGGCTGCCTGCTTCTTCTTGATGATGTCGTGCAGAATCACGCCCAACCGGTCAAAATCGGGCAGCGGCTTGTTGATGACATGATCCACCCCATAATCCTGACGCAGGCGGTCAATCTCGTCCTCACTCAGCACAAAAGCCGTCATCAAAACAATCGGGATGTCCTTCAGCTTATCGACATCGCGCATCCGGATGGCAATCTCGTTGCCGCGCTTGCCCGGCATACGGATGTCCATCAAAGCAAAGTCGGGCAGGTTGGTGCTGATTTTGCCTGCCTCCACTTCATCGAGCCAATCCCAGACCTTTTGGCCGGTCTCAAAAGTCAGGGGGGTGTGCCCCCAAACCTGACACATAATCCCAACAAGGTTGCGGATGTCGGTCTCATCCTCCGCGATTAACCAATTCACGGGCATCCTCCATCACCGGCGTCGTGATCACCTTGTAATCCAGCGCAGACCATCTCATGCTGACATTCAGTATACCGTAAGTCGCACAAGGATACATCAAGGAAGGTTCTCTGCCACTCCGCCAACAAGCCAAAACGTGTAAGTACCACTCACGTTCGGGTTACCGGCATACACCCGAAACGCGGCCGGCGCAACATCCGACGTCAACATCTCTGCCGCAGCATCAAGGACATCAAAAGCCACACGCCTATTATTATAGGCCATATCCGCTGCACGCCAACCATTTAATGCACACGTCCGCAAACCCCAGTCATCACACGTCACAATGCCGCCCTGCCGCTCGCTCATCACCTGCACATCCAAACGCGACGCATCCTCGCGCTGAAACAGCAGCCGCAGCGGTCGGTCTTTCACCAACGCACCATGCTGAAGGGTAATCACATCACTATCCCCACCCGATTCCAGCCCCAATCCCTCCACCCGTGCCACAAATACCCCATCCGGCACGCCGTCAAGGCTGGCAATCATCAACCCCACCACCCCCGATGGCAGTTCCGAAGGGGTAATCACATACTGCACCACATACTCAAACGTTAACCCATCCGGCGCATCCAAGACCTGTTCGCCCCAATCAAGGCGGTGCGCCGTCAATGCCGGCAGTGCTGAGGTCTCGGCAGTGTCGGGGCGCACACACCCGCGCGCGCCCAACCCATCCCCAAGCCGAATGGCAGGCGGGAACGTCGCCCACACCGTCAGTGTCCAGCGGTCACCCAGCTCGCGCGTGTCGCCAAACTGCACATACGCCAGCGACGTGGCAATCTCTGCCCCACACCGAAACGTCACGTCCGGGTACACATCGGTCGGCTCTGGTGCAGGCGACAGCAAACGCAGCGTCAGGCGATACCCGCCGGTCGTTGGGCCGTTCTGCCCCCCTGCACGAGTCGCTACCAACACCAGCTCGCCCGACTCCGGCGCGACAAAGTTCAGATAGGCCGTCTCATTCGGCAGCGCATCCAGCGTCGTCCCATCCCCCAGCAGGTTGCTGGCAGCAAACACATCGCCCGATGCCCCGCGCACCCCCACCAGCGGTGCAAGGCCATCCGTCCCCACCATCTCCACCTGATAGGACTCGCCGCGCATCGCCGAAAAACTCCACAAATCGAAAAACGCCGCATCCGTCAGCGTATCGATTACCGGCACATCCCGCTCAATGGCGCTGTTGGTCGGCACATCCCGATCCGGCACAGGCTGCGCAGTGACAGGATAAACCACCCCCACCACCCATATCAGCCCTGCCAACACGCGACGCCACATCATGACCGTGAACGAAACCAACGATAATCGATGTCGTAAAACGCCTTGTCCAATTCCCAATACTGCTCAGCCAGTGCCCGATCCGGTGCTTTACGGTCAAGGCTGTCGGCCAGCTTGGTAAACCGCTCCAAATGCTGGTTAAAGCGCTGAATCGCGTAATCGCGCGCCTGCCCAGTGGTCACCAAAAACGGCCAGTCAGAGCTTTGCAGCAGCAGCGCCTCACGCGCAATCTGGTTGAGCACAAAACGCTCATCCTCGGTCGGGTTGGGATAACGAATCACCAACCCCTCCAGCCGCACCTCCGCCTCATGAATGGGCGCCCACATCCAGCGGTTATCGGTGTTGTTCCACGTAAAATGATTGCCGCCCGCCCCCCAAGAGCTTTCAGGGATATGCAGCACATGCCGCGGGGGATGCTCGGTGATGTACTCGCTGGCCGTTTGCAGCTTTACGCTCGGGTCGTTGGCCAGATGACGCAGCACCTTCTCCAGCCACAAAACCCCCTCGTACCACCAATGGCCAAACAGCTCGGTGTCATAGCTGCTCATCACCACGCCCTGCTCACCTGTCTTGGCGTGATACTCACGCAGCTGGTCACTGACCAAATGCGCAAAATGCTCGGCGTGCTGCTCCACCTTATACGCCGCCCAGTCCGGGTGATAATAATCCTTGTGGGCAAGGTCAAGTTTAGCACCCGTCACACGCCAATACTTCAGGCCGCTGGTGCCGGCCTTTTTATGAAATTCTCGATAATCGAAGTCCCCCGGATAGCCGATGGTCGAACTCCACACCTGCTGACCAGTCTGCGCATTACGCCCAATCACCGCCACACCGCTGTGGCTCAAGGCCGCCTCGCCCGCCGCCGTATCACTCACATAATAAGCCTGAAATGTGGTAGCATCCCGCTTGGGGAAGTCGTTCATGCTCGGCACCACATAACGCCGGCGAATCTGCCCATAAGGCCCGACCATCTCGCCCGTGGCCACCCCCACCGGCTGACCACCCGTGATGGTGTGCGTCTCGGCAAAAAACACGCGCAAATCGTGCTCTGCCAGATGCTGCTCGATGCCCACCCGCACCCCGTCACGGGTGAAATAGGCCGGACGATACGCGCACTCGGGCAGCCAAAAGCTAGCCGGACGCCGCCCATAATGCTTGATATACGACGAAATCCCCACCTGAATCTGCGCGCGGATCGTGCTGTCACGCCCCAGCAGCGGCAGATAAGGGTGGGTGGCCGCGCTCGTCACAATCTCGATATAGCCATCATCTTGCAGGCGCTTAAACGCCCCAACAATGTCGCGGTTAAAACGGTTGTTGAAGGCACGGCGCACATTCTCGTAATGCACCTTGTACCACTCCGCCAGATACCGCAGATGCGGCTCTGCCGTCGGCACAGGCTCATAAGTGGTCACCATCCGGCGCGCCTCTGGCGCATCCGCCCGAGCATCCGACTCCTGTGCAGCTCGCGCCTCGGCAAAATGACGCGCTTCCAGACCGTTCTGTTTCTCCTCGGTCTCGCGCAGCGTCACCCGCTCAGACAGCATCTCGTCAATATCGCCATCCACCGGCAGGCCGCTAAAGAACAACATATCACGCTTGGCCGCCGCAATCCGGTCAGCCAAATACTGGTCGAAATGCTCCAAAATCAACGGGTCGGCCAACTGCTCGGTCAATACCGGCGTGATGCCAATGTTTAGCCGAAACTTCACCCCTTCTTCCACAAGATCGTACAGCGTCTCTAACAGCGGGATATACGTCTCGCTTGCCGCCTCATGAATCCATTCCTCTCCATGAGGCCACCGTCCTGCCAAACGCGCATAAGGCAAATGGCTGTGCAGGACGAACATAAACGTGCCATTCGAGGTCACTTTAAGGGGTCTCCCATCACCAAATCGAAGTCCATAGAGACTATATTTAACGGATTTT
>DAOUCZ010000010.1:0-6465 GCA_034431675.1 Anaerolineae bacterium
TATAGCCGGCTTTGGCTTATATTTGGCGCTGACGGTGGTGGTTGGGATACTGTCTTTGATGGTGTATGGCGCGATGTTAGATGTTTTGGACATCAGCACCCAAACGGTCTGGTGGGTGGATGTGGCGCTGTGGCTCGTGCTGATTGGCGCTGCTTTTGCCCTGCGAGAGCTGGCGATGCGCGCGGTTTGGTGGTGGATGTGCCGCCGGATCAATGCCGAAGGCACAGAATTGGGGCAGGTATTATGAGTGTGCAGCAGCAGGTGATGGAAGGGGCGGGCAGGTATGTATTGAGTATTCGTCTGTGGCGTGCGCTCTGGCGTGATCCGTTTGCGCTGGAACAGGCTGAACAGTGGATGAACATTATGTATCCGCCTTTTCGGGCAGAGCGGTTTCAATCGTTTAATCTGGGCGACTTTGCGCAATTGGGCGGGATTTTATTCTTTTTGATGTTGTTTGGGCCGTTATTGGTGATTGGTTTATTGGTGCTGGGGGTATTCAGTGGGACGGTGCGCGGGGTATTGGCCGCCAATCGTATATCGCATCTGCTGGCAGAACAGCGCATTAGCCGACGCCTAGATGCGCTTGGGGTGACGCCGGGTGGTGCGTTTTTGGCAGCGTGGTCGTTGGTGGTCTATCACCATCATCGCAAAGAGGGACAAAACCCGTTGGTGGGTGTGGCACTGACGGCCCAGAGCATTTTGCTGATTGCCTGCGGCGTCGGCCTGACGTTGATTGCCCTGAATGTCGTGTTGATGTTGGTGGGTGGGGGGATTGAGATGTTGTTTCAGCCCACCAGTCAGGCGACTTTGGAGTGGGCTGGCCTGCTGGGTGCTGTGATATTGGTGATGCGGCATGATGGAATGGTCTCCCCGCTGACTGGTGCTGGCATGGGCATCTGGGGTGGGGCAAGCACCTCTGGCGGCGCGGATGTGCGTTTGTGGACGATTGGCGCGTTTTTGGGGGTGCGGGTGGCTGCGCTGCTGTTGGTTTTGACTGTGTGGGCCGGGTTGACGCTGGTCTTGTCTCTGTCGTTTTGGCCTGCGCTGCTGGCGTTGGTGCTGGGTTACGTGGTGACGCACGAGCTGGTTCTGCGCCGTGTGTGGGGGATGGCGTGCGAGGCGCTGGGAATTGCGCCGTCGGATGTGCTGTCGGGATGGCCTGTGCCGCCTGCACGGCATGTTGTACAATCGAACCTAGAAGACTATTGAGCGTACGCAGAGGCAGCGTTTTACCATGGCTATTTTGCCCATCATTCAGCCCGATAACCCGATTCTACGTAAAAAGGCGCTGCGGGTATCATCTTTTGGCCCAGAGCTTCAAACCCTAATTGACAACATGGTGGAAACCATGATAGCTGCGCCCGGGGTCGGTCTGGCCGCCCCTCAGGTGGCCGTCAGTCAGCGCCTGATTGTGGTGCGCCTGCCTGATGATGAGGAAAGCCGCAAAGAGTACGGCGAAGAGGCGGGCAAGCTGTATGTGGTGGCCAACCCCAAAATCATCAAAACCAGCAAGGAGATGGTGGAAGGGGTAGAAGGGTGTCTTAGCATCCCCGGATGGCTCGGCAGTGTAATGCGGTATGAACAGGTGGTCATTACCGGGCAAGACCGCAATGGCAAGGACATCCGCATCAAGGCCAAAGATTGGCTCGCGCGCGTGTTTCAACATGAAATCGATCATCTGGATGGACGGTTATATATCGATATTGCCGATGAGGTGTGGAAGCAGGGCGCATCTGCCGCAGATGATGCTGCTGCCGATGAAGAGACTGCCCCATCAGATGCAGGGCAGGCCTAGGCGCTTGGATTTATGGCGCAGCACCCCATACCCGAATCGGGCCGCGCGTGGTGAAAAACAGCAGCTGATAGCCGTCTGATGTCCAGACGAGCTGGCGCAGCTGTGCATCATCAATGCGCAGTGCGCCCCTCAGAGCCGTCCCCTGCTCTAGATTGCTGAGATTCCACACCTCTGCACCTATCCCCAGCTTGCCGACAAACAGCAGCGCACCATCTGACGATGCGGCACTGATGCGGTCTCCTGCGGTATCAGGCAGAGAAGCGGTCAGCTCACCGGTTTCGATGTCCCACAGAGTGAGGTCTTGTGCGCCGCCGCCGTGCAGCAGGATACGTCCGTCTTTTATCAGGGTGAAGACGCCGGCAGAAGCTTGCTGCGCAAATCCTTCGTTGATGGTCAGGTCGGGTAGACTGATACGCAGCGCCCCATCAAAGCTGTCCACAAGGGCATAGCGGTCATTGGGTGTGATGACAAGTGTGTATACGGGCATCAGTAGGTCAAGCGCGGCGATGCGTTCGCGCGTGTTGATGTCCCACCATGTCAGAGTGCCGTTTTGGTCGGCTGCCAGCAGATGGTCTGCTTCTGCGCTGAAAGCGAGGGCGGTAATTGCCCCACCACCGGTCTCAAGCAGGGCAGCGCCTTGACGGGCAGGCACATCCCACACTTGGATTTGACCGCTGCTGCTGCCCACTGCCAGCAGCCCGCTGAGCGGGTCATAAGCCACGGTGTTGTTATTAGCATCAATCAGCCGAAAGTTTTCAACGGGTGTGCCGGTGTCTGCGGTATAGATGCGCAGTAAGCCGTTTGCGCCTGTGTTGGCAAGGGTGTAGATTCGCCGGCGGTCGGGTGAGACAAAAATGTGTGTGGCGTCATCACGCGGGTTCTCAAAGAGCAGTTGGCCGGTTTGTAAGTCCCATCCCAGCAGATGGTTGTTGTTTAGCCCATACAGGCGGGTGTTGTCGAGCGGCAGAGCATGAGCAAACACGGTAGATGGTGGTTCTGGCACGGCCAATGTGCCCAGCTCGCGGAGGGTTGTGGCGTTGCGCAGGGTGATGGGCTGTGATGCGGGTGTCCATCCGCCGGCGGTTGGTAGGGGGGTGGGTGTTGTGCCTTCTGCTGGCGGGCGATCGGGAACAGGTGAAGACGGCACACAGGCGGCTAGACCCACCGCTAGTATTAGCAGGATAGGGTATAGGAAGGTATAGCGAGGTCTCATCGGAGTTCGGGTGCCCCTTCCACGATGTCCATCGAGGCGACAATTAGGCCAAACTGCTCAATCTGATCGAGGCCACATTCTCCCTCATAGGGTTCGATCTCGCCGTTTTCGTTTTGGTCGATGCCAGTGTTGAGGATGTCGGCAAAACGCGTTGATATTTCCATAAACGGCGCGGCATCTTCGAGGGTGCTCATCCCAAGCATTGTTTGTTCGGCGGTGATGATTTCTTCGAGCCATGCACGCACGTTTTCGACGCACACACGGATGACTTCTGACTCGGTCTGGACGATCAGGGTGGCGTTGGGCGAGTTAGTGGCGGCATCGAGCGCTGCGTTGATGTTGTCGAGGGTGGGCAGCAGGCCGATTTTGGTGCCGGGGTTGCTGCCACGGCTGTTGCCATCGTAGTCTTCCTCGCCGCCATAGATGATGTTGAGGGTGTGTTCGATGTGGGTGCGCATGGCCCCGACATTCGGCGAACGAGCTGCAAGTCCGGCGTGCTGGGTGGTGAAGCGGGCGTCGGCTCTGGCGGTATCAAGCAGGCTGGTGCTGCCGCGGATGCCGAGGTCTGAGCGCACGAAAATATTAATGAGGGCGTCACTGAGTTCGATGGGAACGAGGCCGTGATAGACCACCTCGCCGGCGGGGGTTTCGATGCTGGCGCTGCTCTCCACCGAAAGCAAGACGGCGTTATACTGAGCTGGCAGAAACGCTCCATCTGGTGCGCTGTAGCTGAGTGCGCCGTTGCCCAGCGCATCCACAATGACCGCACCCAGCTTACGTTGTTCACCTGTGCGGGTGTTGACCAACCATGCCACATAGGTTTGGCCGCTGGGGGCAGGGCGAATGCCCCGCAGCGATAAGCTAAGGCTATCGCCGCGTTTATCGACGGTGCTGAACGAGACACGCCCCATGCTGGGCTTGGCTTGAGCCACCAGTGTTTGGGTGATGGCATCTGCGCTGCGGGTGGGGGGCTGGGCAGGGCTTAGGCTGGTTTGATCGGGTGTCGCAGGGGGTGGATTGCCCGGCCCGCTGAGCACGGCCACCACAATGACCAGTGCCACCAGCATCACCAGCATGGCCGCACCCAGAATGACCGTGGTCGTCAGATTTGACCCGCTTTGTTGAACGATGATGGTCTGTGGCGGCACGAGCGTGCCTTGTGGGGCGGTATAGGGCGTGCCAACTGTGGGGGATTGCAGTGGGCTAGTGGTCGGTTGTGGAGTGCTGCTGGATAGGCGCGAGGTGGTCGCTTCCATCACCGGTTTAAGCGGGTCGGTGTTGCCGCCGCTGCGTACGGCCATGCTGAAGGCTTCGTAGAATGCCACAGCGGTTTGATAGCGGTCTTCGGGCTTTTTGGCGAGGGCTTTGGCCATCACCGCATCGGCCATCGGAGAGATGGGGATGCGCTCTGAGATGGCGGGGACGGGTTCTGTGGCGTGCTTCATCATCACTGTGACTGGGTTGTCGGTGTCAAACAGCCCTCGTCCGGTCAGCATCTCCCAGACCACCACCGCAAAAGAATATAGGTCGCTGCGTGCGGTCAGCTCGAAACCCTGTGTTTGTTCTGGCGACATGTAGGCAGGCGTACCGACCACGCCAGTACCGGTCAGGTCGGCGCCACCGGTGGCCAGCTTGGCAATACCAAAGTCGGCCAGCAGGGCATTGCCTTCGGCATCGAGCAGGATGTTGGCGGGTTTGATGTCGCGGTGAACGACTCCCTGTTTGTGCGCATAATCCAGCGCGCCAGACAGCTCGCGCACGATACGCTCGACCCGTTCGACAGACAGCCGCCCGCGCCGCATCAGCTTGTCGAGTGTGCCGCCGCTGACGTAAGGCATCACCAGATATAGGATGTCGTCGGGGGTGGCGCCATAGTCATAGAGGGGCAGGATGTGGGGGTGCTGCAAGTTGGCAATGGTGCGGGCCTCTTGCTGAAAGCGCTGCTTGACATCGGGGGACATGCCGGGGTGGGGGGGCAGCACTTTGATGGCCACCTTACGATCTACGTCGGCGCGGTAGCCTAGATAGACTGAGGCCATCCCGCCTTGCCCGATGGCTTCGCGGACTTCGTAGATGCCTAGCTTGCGCCCGACCAATGACGACATGAATAGTCTTCCTATCTCTTTGCAGAGCTACTGCGAGTACGGTGATGATACACGTCAGGATTATAACGTATATAACGCAAGAAGGACGCTATTTGCGTCCCTCCAAATGTTATTCGTTTGTAAAACCTTGGCCGGACTAGAAGTCTTCTTCTTCGGCCTTGCCCTTGCTGATGACTTCCGGCTCGACCGAGGTGTTGTCGTCCAGCGATTCCTCGATTTCCGAGCGGGCAGCCGAGGTCTGGCTGACACGGGCCAGCAGCTCTTCGGGGTCATTCAGCACGGTGATGCCGTCACCCAGATTCAGATCAGAGACATAGATCGCATCCGTCACGGTCTTGAGGCTGCTGATGTCGATTTCGATGTATTCCACCAGCGCGCTGGGCAGCAGTTCGACGTGGAGGGACGACGGGCCAGTAATCAGCACGCCAAGCTTGGCCTGAACTGCGGGGCTTTCGCCGACATAGCGCACGGGGATGTCGGTCTTGAGCTTGGCGGTGAGGTCTAGGGCGAACAGGTCAACGTGCAGCATCCGGCGGGTGATGACGTTGCGCTGAACCTCGCGCACCAGCACGGTATAGGTCTCACCGCCTTCAACTGCCACAGTCACCAGATTGGTGCCGCCGGCACGTGCCAGCAGCACTTCCAGCGGGCGATAAGGCACTTGCAGGTTGACTGGGCTGGTGTTTGGCCCATAAACGGTCATCGGGACAAACCCGTCACGGCGCAGTTGACCGACTTTCTTGCCGGTGATCGTGCGATATTGTGCTTGGAGAGTAAAGTCGGCCACGTTAAGAACTCCTAGGCTTGATGGCGCAGGCCATCAAATGGGCCTGCGGGCGATGCTATTAGATGTGTCAAAAGTGGTGTCATTCTAGCGGTCAGGCGGGAGGGCGTCAATCCCGTGACGCTGTGACACAACAAAATCGCCCATCTAAGATTGGGCGATTTTGGCTTGAGCGGGTAACGGGACTCGAACCCGTGACACTCTGCTTGGGAAGCAGATGCTCTACCAACTGAGCTACACCCGCAACACACACATATCATTATAGCGCACCAAGCGGCGGAGTCAAGGGATGGATAGAGGCTGTTGGCGGCCAAACGTAAAACTCCGTCTGGCGTGCCAGACGGAGTGGGGTGGGGCCGGTGGGATTCGAACCCACACGCACTTTCGTGCAGAAGTTTTTAAGACTCCCGTGGCTGCCATTTCACCACAGCCCCAGTGCATCACGCCAAAATGATAGCGTGTTCACCGCCCAGATTCAACTATGGCTTATGCCGAGTTAGGGCAAACGCATCAAAAGTGAGTTAAAAATAGGGCAGGAGGGAAGAAGATGGAAAACCTGCCCAAAATC
>DAOUCZ010000011.1:0-5356 GCA_034431675.1 Anaerolineae bacterium
CATCGTGCGCGAGGCTGGGGCCGAGTGGCGCGAGGCCGGCTGCTCGATGTGCATCGCCATGAACGGCGACCAATTGGCACCCGGGCAGTATGCCGTGAGCACCAGCAATCGTAACTTTGAGGGGCGTCAGGGCAAGGGTGGGCGCACGTTCCTTGCCAGCCCGCTGACGGCAGCTGCAACAGCAGTAACCGGTGTGGTGACCGACCCGCGGACGCTGTAGAGCGCGCTTTGGCGCTGTCCCGTGTGCGGATGGCGCAGTTCATTTACCCGAAGGATGGGGCGCGGCATCTGGCCACGCCCCACTCACACAACCCATACGACGATTGCGAGGACTTATGGAACCCATCAAGGCTTTTACGGGCAGCATGGTGGCACTGCCCATCAATGACATCGACACTGACCAGATCATCCCTGCACGTTATCTAAAGGTGACGGACAAGGCCGGCCTTGGGGCTGCGGCTTTTAGCGATTGGCGTTATGAGGCGGACGGCACGCCGAAGCCTGACTTCCCTCTCAATCAGCCGGCGTATCAATCAGCGGCGGTCTTGGTTGCTGGGCATAACTTTGGGTGCGGCTCTTCGCGCGAGCATGCGCCGTGGGCATTGTTAGGTGCGGGTATCCGCGCGGTGGTTAGCACCTATTTTGCGGACATCTTTAAGGGGAATGCCCTGAAAAATGGGCTGCTGCCGATTGTGGTGGACGAGCCGACCCAGCGGCAGCTGATTTCGCTGGCGCAAGAAGACCCGACGGCTCAGGTGACGGTTGACCTTGAGGCACAGACATTGACGCTGCCAGATGGGCGCGCAGTCAGTTTCCCGGTTGATCCGTTTAGCCGTTACTGCTTGCTGAACGGGGTCGATCAGCTGGGCTTTTTGCTCAGTCTCGAAAACGAGACTCTTGCTTATGAGGGAGATCACCCCGCACGGGTGACCACAACGGCTTGACGAGAGGGATGATATGAGCAACGGGCGAGTCGCAATCTATGATACGACCTTGCGAGACGGCACCCAACGAGAGGGGATTTCACTTTCGGTGGCCGATAAGCTGAAGATTACGCGCTTGCTGGACGATCTCGGTGTGGCGTATATCGAGGGTGGCTGGCCCGGCTCTAACCCCAAGGATGCGGCGTATTTTGAGGCCGTGCGGGCGATGACGCTCAAGCACGCTCGAATCGCAGCATTCGGCTCGACTTGTCGCAAGGGCAGCGCGCCGGATGATGACGAGAACATTCGGGCACTGGTGGATGCGCAAACGCCTGTGGTGACGGTGGTGGGGAAGACCTCGATGCTGCATGTGGTGGATGTGTTGCAGACCACCCCAGAAGAGAACTTGCGGATGATTCGCGAGAGTGTGGCGTATCTCAAGTCGCTGGGCAAAGAGGTGATTTATGATGCTGAGCACTTCTTTGACGGCCTGAAGCTTGACCTTGAATATGCCATGGATACCGTGCGTGCGGCCTCGGATGGTGGGGCAGACGTGGTGGTGCTGTGCGATACCAATGGCGGATCGCTGCCGTGGGAGGTTGCGCAGTTTGTTCGGATGGCGCGTGAGGCGTTTCCGCAGGTGCAGTTTGGTATCCATACCCACAACGACGGTGAATTGGCGGTTGCCAACTCGCTGGCGGCGGTGCAGGCCGGAGCGATACAGGTTCAGGGGACGATTAACGGTTATGGGGAGCGCTGCGGCAATGCCAATCTGTGCAGCATCATCCCAGACCTTGCCTTGAAGATGGGGTATGACTGTGTGCCAGCTGGCGCGCTGCGCACCCTGACGCATTTGAGCCGGACGGTAGCCGAAATCTGCAACCTTGCACCGGACAATCATCTGGCTTATGTGGGGCGGTCGGCTTTTGCGCACAAGGGGGGCATTCATGTGGCGGCCATCCGGCGCAATGTGGATAGCTATCAGCATATCGACCCGCTGTTGGTGGGCAACGAGATGCGGGTGCTGGTCAGTGATTTGAGCGGGCGTGGCAACTTGTTGAGCAAGGCCGAGGAATTTAACCTCGACATCAGTGATACGGCGGCGGCGCGTGCGCTAGAAGAAATCAAGCAGCTAGAAAACGCTGGGTTTGTGTTTGAGGGGGCAGAGGCCTCTGTGGCCATTCGACTGCACCGGCATTCAGCGGATTATCGCCCGATTTTTACGCTGATTGACTTTACGACCATTGTTGAAGAACGGCGTGGGCGCGGCAACCTGAGCGAGGCGATGGTCAAGCTGGACATCAACGGGGATGTGGTGCATACCGCTGCGGAGGGCAATGGGCCGGTGAATGCGCTCGACCTTGCGCTGAGAAAGGCGCTGATTCCGGTGTATCCAGAGGTGAGGGATTTTCAGCTGGCGGACTATAAAGTGCGTATTCTGGATGGGGCGAATGGCACGGGGGCGGTTACGCGGGTTTTGATTGATACACAGAATCATCAGCATCGTTGGAGCACGGTGGGGGCGGGGACAAATATCATACAGGCCAGTTGGTTGGCGCTGGTGGACAGCGTGGAATATGGCGTGTTGATGGCGCGTCAGCGTCAATCGGTTTGAGGGATGGTGATGGTTGGCCCACTGAAACCTTGATTGTGCTGTTTGAGCGTAAGACCATCGCGCACACAGGGGCGGTTGTCTCTGAGCGCACGGTGAAAGATTTTCAACGGATTTAACCCACAAAAGCGAGAGACCATGAAGGCAAACATCATGCTGCTGCCGGGTGACGGCATTGGCCCAGAGATTTTGGCGGCGGCGGTGCAGGTGCTGGATAAGATTGCCAGCAAGTATGGCCACGAGTTCGCGTATAACGAGCAGTTAATTGGTGGTATCGCCATCGACAAGACGGGTAACCCACTGCCAGACGAGACTCTGCGCGCGGGTGAGCAGTCGGATGCGATTTTGCTGGCGGCGGTGGGTGGCCCCAAGTGGTCAGACCCGTCTGCGCCGGTGCGCCCAGAGCAGGGGCTGCTGAAGATTCGCGGCCATTTTGGCTTGTTCGCCAATTTGCGACCCGTAAAAACGTATCCGGCGTTGGCGCAGCATGTGCCACTGCGCCCCGATTTGCTGGAAGGCGTGGACATGCTGATTGTCCGTGAGCTGACCGGCGGCCTCTATTTTGGCCAGCGCAAAGAGCAGGGCGACGGGGCAGACAGCTATGATACGATGTACTACAGTGTGCCAGAGGTCGAGCGCGTGGCTCATGTGGCGTTTCGGGCCGCGCAGAAGCGGCGTGGCAAGCTGACCTCGGTGGATAAGGCCAATGTGCTGGCCTCGATGCGGTTGTGGCGCCGAGTGGTGATGAAGGTGGCCGAGGATTACAGCGATGTGGCGCTTGACCATGTGTTGGTCGATGCGTGTGCGATGTATCTGATGACGCGCCCGGCCAGTTTTGATGTGATTGTGGCCGAAAATATGTTTGGCGACATCCTGAGCGACGAAGCGTCTGTGCTGGCCGGCTCATTGGGGATGCTGCCCAGCGCGTCGCTGGGTGCGGGCACGTTTGGGCTGTACGAGCCTGTTCATGGCAGTGCGCCAGACATCGCCGGCAAGGGGATTGCCAACCCGATTGGGCAGTTTTTGAGCGCGGCGATGCTGCTGCGTTACAGTCTTGGCCTGGAAGCAGAGGCAGCGGCTCTAGAGGCTGCTGTTGATGCGGTGTTGGACGATGGTGCGCGCACTGCGGATATTGCTGGCAAAGGCGGGCCTACCGTTGGGACAGCAGAATTTACGCAGGCGGTGATTGCCAAGCTGTAGGCTGTAAGTGTCTGCAAGACATCGTTTTTGTCGCGGCGGCATGAGCGCCCTCATCGGATGATGGGGGCGTTTTGTTTTGTGGGGATTTGTGCAAAGAATACGTTTTCTTGACAGATGGATGCGAATGTCGGTACAGTCTCTTCAGCATGAAATAAGGTGACATAGCCGCTGCTTGATGGTGCTCGTGATGAATGGCCTATATCTGTGCAGCAAGCGGGAGCTTAAATTGGTGCTTATTGCTGAGGGTGTTTTATGTCTACCATGAAAGAAGTTGCAGAGCTGGCCGGCGTAAGTGTGGCGACCGTCTCGCGCGTGATAAATCGATCCGGATATGTGCGGTTGGAACTGCAAGAGAAAGTCGAGCAGGCGATGCGCGATTTGCGCTATCGGCCCAGCGCATTGGCGCGCAGTCTGCGCCGGCAGGAGACGCTGACAGTGGGTCTGCTGCTGCCGCAGCTAGACCAACCGTTTTTTAGCCGATTGGCGTATACGGTGGTGCAGGCGCTGTTTTCGCGAGATTATCAGACGCTGGTTTGCAGTTCCGAAGAAGATCAGCAGCATGAAAATGTCAGCGTGGACATGCTCATCCGTCAGCGCGTGGATGGGGTGATTGCCACCCCTATCGGCAGCTCTGGGCAGGCCCTTAAGCAGTTGGTGGATTATGGTGTGCCTGTGGTAATCCTTGACCGTGATGTGCCAAGTGTTTCGGTCAACAAGGTGTTTAGCGATCACCGGCAGGGGGGGCGCATGGCCGCAGAGCATTTGGTGTCGTTGGGGCATCGCAGTATTGCTATTATTGGGCCTTCGGATGATGCTGCCTCGGTGGTGCTGCGGCTCGAGGGCGCGCTGGAGGTGTTTAGCCAGCATGGCATCCGGCCTCAGGTGCAGACGCTGAGGCCGGATGAACGCGGTGATTACTATATGCGTGGGTATGCGATGGCTAGGCCGTTATTGAGCGGCCCTGACCGCCCGACAGCCATTTTTGCCCTGACGGATGTGATGGCTGTAGGGGTGCTGCGCGCGGCGGTAGAGGCAAAACTGCGCGTTCCAGAAGACATCAGCGTGATGGGGTTTGACGACATCCCCTTGGCCCAACAGAGTGTGCCTGCATTGACTACGGTGCGGCAGCCCACGGATGAGATGGCGCGGGTGGCGGTGGATATTTTGCTGGCGCAGATGCAGAACCGTGACCTTGTGCCGCAAACACGGGTGCTGCCCACCCACCTTATCCAGCGTGAGTCTACTGCAAAGGCGTAATTAGGCTGCCGACTGCGAGCGCTCGCTGCTTAGGGCACGACGCACGGTTTGCGGGTCTGCGATGATTTGTCCACCCCGCACGTGAGCACCAATCACAAGGCCGGCGCTGACCAGCACGATGTTCTTGATGATGTACTGTCCTTCGAGTGTCGGGGCGATGGGGAACACAGTGAAGGTCTCGGCGGGGAACAGGAACAAAGGCGTAATTGTGCCGAGCATTTGCAGCGCCAACAGCGCGAGAATGACGCGCAAGCCGCGGCCCAACAGCAGGCCAAGGCCAATCACAACCTCCCATGTGGCAAGGACTGGCAGTGATACCGATGGTGGGACGATGCCAAAGGTGAGGGTTTGGATGGTACGTGCC
>DAOUCZ010000012.1:0-89598 GCA_034431675.1 Anaerolineae bacterium
GTTCAGGTCTTCGGCGGCGCTCACCATGCCCTCATAGGCATACTGGATGAACGTGCCGTCGTTGACGCGGCCAAGGTCGGTCACCAAGCACACCGAGGTGATGCCAGCGACCGCAGCGGGTTCTTCAGTCGCAGCTTCGGTTGGGGCTTCAGTCGGGGCGGGGACGTCGGTCGGGGCTTCGGTCGGGGCTTCGGTGGCGGGCACGTCGGTCGGGGCTTCGGTGGCGGGCACGTCGGTCGGCGGCACGGTCGGCTCTACGGTGGCCGGCGCTTCGGTCGGCGCAGCGGCAGCGCTCGAGCGCGCGCTGGAGCGGGCGGTCGCGGTCAGCTGGCGCGTCGAGAGGGTCGGGGCTTCGGTGGCGGCCACTTCGGTCGGGACGTCGGTGGCGGCCACTTCGGTCGGAGCGTCGGTGGCAGGCACTTCGGTCGGCGGGAGGACTTCCGTCGGCACGTCGGTCGGGGGCAGGGCGCTGGCCGCCGCATCAGCGGTCGCCTGCGCATCGGCTACGGCCTGCGCGCTGCTGGTCTCAACGGCAGAGGCCGTCTCGGAAGCAATCACGTTGGCCGCATCGGCAGTGCTTTGCGCCACGGCAGCCGTCGCCGCAGCAGAGGTGGAAGCGGCATCGCTGGTGGCAAGTGCCGCACTGGCCGTGGCCGTGCCGGCTTCTTCTGTGCCGGTTGCGCAAGCGGTGAGGGCAAACAAAGCCAACACCAGCATCATTACGCTGAACAAAATACGTCTCATAGCATCTCCTATGGAAGTGTGCGCTGCGTGTTTCACGCCTAAAAACGCTGTCCTTAATACTATCATGCGCGGGCGTTTTCGCAACACCATACCCCACGAACATAGGGGTAAAAAGTGATGAGGAATGCGTTAAATGCCCACAAAAACCCATATCACACCGGCCCACGCCGCAAGCTGACCGGTGCGTTTTGTCTGTTTTGAACAAAAAAACCGCCGCCGTCATTGGCGCGCCGGCAGATGGCCGCGCAGCGCGTGCACAATCACGCCGGCAGGGGGTACAGGGCAATCGCTTTAAATTTTCTGGTAGGGTCAAAACACATCGCGATGCGCCCCTACGCACCATTTTGCCCTCTCGTGAACCCATGGCTGATTTTGAAGAGATTACCTTGCAAGGGGGTACTGTTTTGCTTGAAAATCTTTATTATTAATCTTATATTCTGTGAACTTGAATCAAAATTCAAAAATAAACATGGCAATTTAGGGCGATTTTTCGGTAATTTTCAATAAAATTTTGTCTGCTGCTGCCCATATGCCACGGCCAAGGCCAAACCTCATGAATGACTCACACAGAACGGTAGTCAACCTCTTCATCAGCTACAGCACAAGAGATGCCGGATATGTCGATCCGATTGTGGGGCAGCTCAACCAGCACACCCCGCGCTCGGGCGTGGATTATGTGGCGTGGCAGGACAAGCATCAACTGGAGGGCGGTGTTGAATGGTGGCCGCAAATCATCAAGGCCATCGAAAACTGCAATGCGCTGGTGTTTTTCGTCTCTGTCTACAGCCTCAGAAGCCGGGTGTGCCAAGCCGAATTGGCGTATGCGCGCGCGCGCAACCGCGTCATCATCCCGGTGTTCCTGCCCGAATCCTTCACGTCGGTTAATGCTCAGCCAGTGGTTTCTCGTGATGTCGATGCCCTGCTGCCGGATTGGATGCGCCGACTGCAATACATTTTCTACTACGAAGACTCGCGGTTTTTTAACCGTTTTGACCGGGCTATTGAATATTTTTTGGGCTATGGATGGCCGACAAATACCCCTGCCAATTCCCCAAAAGACCCTACAGACCCCACCACCATCACAGACATCGACGAGCTGTACGATTCGGCCATTAACCTAGCCGCGCGCTGCGCGTGGGACAAGGCCATCCAATATTTTAATTGCCTCGAAAACAGAGCTGCTACCTATCAGCGCGATGCCAACCACTGGATCGAAATCATCACGACGTATCGTGAGCTAAATAATTTGAAATATCTTGACAACCTGCGGACGCAATTTAAGGCAGCTTGGCAGGCTTATGGGCAAATCGGCAGGCCGCCCAACGCCCCCCACAGCTTTTTCGACCCCTTAGACCTGTGCCAGCTGCCGATGGTGATGGGCATCCCCGAACCGTTTGAGTGGGTAGACATCCCAAACAGACCATACAGCATCGCCAAATACCCGATCACCGTGGCACAGTTTCGCGCGTTTGTCGCTGCCGGCGGCTATAACCCTGACTGCAATTACAACTGGTTAAAATCTGACACTATCAGTAATTTTTTCCGCACCCATCAGCCACCCACATTTGCTGCTCGGGACTTTAACGGCAACAACCAGCCAATGACCGGCATCAGCTGGTATGAGGTGATGGCGTTTTGCGCTTGGCTGAGCGAGAGAACGCATCAGGTCATCCGCCTGCCTTTCGGCAGTGAATGGCAGTATGCCGCGCAAGGGGATGACCGCCGCCACTATCCATGGGGAATTGACTTTAACGGGTTGCATGAACATCGGGCCGTTCACGGCATCGCTCACAACGGCCACTCACGGCCCTCTGCACCCATGAAAGTCAACCAAGTCAGCCCAGAGGGCAACAGCGCGTTTGGAGTGGTCGGGATGGCCGGCAACATCTGGGAGATGTGCCAGAACCTGATGGTTGAGCCGTTTAACGCACCCCTCGAAGGAACTGATCCTCGTGAGATGCGCGGCGGGTCTTTTAAGTCAACCCAGCCAGCTCACTTTAGATGCGACAGACGTCAATCGTTTAATCCCGCCCATCGCATGGACGATGTCGGCTTTCGGATTGTGCGCGAGCGCAATTAGGCCGCCGGCAGCGTCGCCAGCGTCAGCAGATAGGCGGCATAGGCGAGGCCGCCGCCCATACCAAGCAGGTTGGCCAGCCCCGTCAGCTCTGGCCGACCGCTGGCCCGCAGAAAGAAATTGGCCGCCAGCAGCACCCAACATAGGCTGTGAAACCAACGCACGATGATGAACTGGAGGCCCACGGCGGCATGGACTGTATCGGCATCGGGCACGATAAAGACGAACACCACCGATACCAGCACCGCCAATACGCCCCATACGCTCCATGGCAGGCTCAGAAACCCACTGGCCATCAGCCGAACTCCCTTGTTGAAACATCACACCCTTATGTACGAAACACCCCCGCCCAATGTTGTGAGGGCGGTCAAAATGGGGATAATCTCGCTGTTTTGGGATAAAATTGGGATAAAAATGCCGCAAAAGGTTAAGATTCGTCGGGATGGGGACGGCTGCGGTTAGATGACCGACATGCTACCTATCCTCGCTGCGCCTCTGACTGGCCGACTGCTAGGGAGTCCAGTCGGCTTAGCCAGTCATTGAAATGCGGGCAAGCTGCACGGATTTTCGGCAGGCCGATTTTCTGTGCAATGGGTATGCCATGGATAATTTTGCTATACCCGCGCACATGCGCTGACAGATGACGTGCGGGTGGCTGATTGCCATTGATGTGTTCGGGGTCTGCGTATCTTCCGAGAACGTTTTGGAGCATACGCGCTGTATGGGGTGAATTCCCCGGGACATGTTCAGCGATGGCAGCCACATCGCTGAACAGCAGCGCCTCAAAATCATGCACCGAGAGATAGGCTTTGAAACGCTCTTGCGCGCCAATCTCGGCCTCTAGCGCTTGTTCAATCTGAATGGCATGCTCCACCGGATTGGTGAGCTTGGGCGTATATCCGGCAAAATCCTTCGGCAGTTGATGATAGTCCAGCATGGTTGTCACAAGGTTTACGCTGCTGTCATTGAGCAAATTGCCGATGTGCTTCTTGATGCTGCTAAATCGGATGCCGCCGCCGCGGATTTTATCGCCCTTGGGTTTGCGGCTGGTGTTATTCACGATGGGCGTGAACTGGATGTGGGGGTAGGTGGGAGCCAAAACCGTTGTGATAAAGGTCTCTTCTGTCTGGCCTTCTACCAACACCATAACAAACTTCATGGCTTCCTCACCGGACGCGGACGGCCACCGAGGATGTTTTTCTCCCAAAGCTCGCCAAGGCCGTAATCCTCCAGCCAGACCTTTAGCTTTTCGGTTTCCAGACGATGAAAGGTCGATGCCCCTTCTTCTCGATCGACCACAATCACGTCCTCTGGCTCAAATTGGTTGACCAGCGGCACAGACTGGGTGGCCACAATCAGCTGTGTATGGCTTGCGGCCTTAGACATCATCTCGGCCAGCAGGGTAATGGCATAGGGGTGCAGCCCCAGCTCTGGCTCGTCAATCAGGATGAGGTCTGGCAGATGCTCTGGGGGCTGAAGCAGCAGCGTTGCAAGGCAGATAAACCGCAGAGTCCCATCCGAGAGCGCGTGGGCATCAAAATAGTCATCCGACCCCTGCTCGAGCCACTCTAGGCGTATCGAGTCGGGGTTAAGCGGGTTGGGGCGCAGCGCAAAATCCCCAAAAAACGGTGCAACCAGCCGCACGGTGTTCACAATGTCTTGATAATATTCCGTGTGGCGTTCTCTCAGAAAATAGAGATAGGCCGCGAGGTTTGATGCGTCCGCTTGCAGAAACCGATTATCGTTGAGCTGACCGGTTTGTTTGACCTTGGCCTCGCGGCTGGTGTCATGAAAGTGATAGACCCTAAAGGCGCTGAGCACACGCCACACATAATCCGCCGCTGTTATTGCCGAACGCCCTAGATGTTTTTTGAGCTGCGTTTCGCCATGCCCAGCGCCAATCCAGTCTCGGCGTGGGGTGTTGTAACGAGAGGTATCATGCAGCGTGTAGGCCTCTGACTGGAAAATCAGCTTATCGTCGTTGCTGGCCACCCAAACCGCTTCATAGCCGTTTAGCCAGCCATTCTCCATGTCAAAGACCAGCTCAAGGCGCAGCGCTTCGGTCTGCTTGAGGCCATAGTGAAACAGCCGATTGGCACCGCCCATTTGCGGCACATATCGGCCTAGGTTCTCGGCAACCACCTGAGCCAGCAGCTGAAAAATCGAAATCAGATTGGTCTTGCCTGCCCCATTCCCACCAATCAGCACATTTAACCGCTCAAGTTCTATCGTCGCAGAACGGATGGATTTATATCCCTCGATGGTTAATGTCTTTAGGTATGGCATGTTGTGCAAACCCTTGTCTTGCAAAAAGTATATCGCATCTATTTGCTCTCCACGTAAAACCCGATAACTTCCACACAACCCCTTCGCCCTGCTTCGCCCACACATCTCTTGGGATTCGCCGGCGGGATGCGGTATAGTCGGGGGGAGTGGGCATTGGCCCGCCTCCCCGTCCTCCTCATCAGCAGAAAGGCCCTGACACTGGCACTCGAACCACTGCTTGCCCTGCTTGCCCTGATTCTCACCATCAGCATTGCCGCCAGCAAGCTGGCCGCGCGCTCTGGCGTGCCGGCCCTGCTGTTGTTTTTGGCGCTGGGGATGGCGCTTGGCTCAGAGGGGGTTGGCGGCATCGCGTTTGATGACCCGCAGCTCACCCAATCGATTGGGGTGGTGGCGCTGATTTTTATCTTGTTTGCCGGCGGCCTCGATACCCGCTGGCGCGATGTGCGGCCCGTGCTGGTGGTCAGCACGGTGTTGGCTACGCTGGGGGTGGCGGTCACGGCGCTGGTGATTGGGGTGTTTGCGCATTGGGCGTTTGGCTTCGACCTTGCCAGCGGGGTGATGCTGGGCGCAATCGTCGGATCGACCGACGCCGCAGCGGTGATTGGGGTGCTGCGCGGGCGCGGGGTGCGCCTGCTGCCGCGCCTCAAGCCCATCCTCGAGCTGGAATCGAGCGCCAATGACCCAATGGCCATCTTGCTCAGCGTCGGGATGATCCGCCTGCTGACCGTGCCAGAGACCGGCGCACTCGATTTGCTGCTGCTGTTGGTGATGCAGATGGGCATCGGGTTCATCGGCGGAGTGCTGGTGGGGCGTGGGGCGCTGTGGAGTCTCAACCGCCTGCGCCTTGAATATGACGGCCTCTATCCGGTCGTCACCATCACCACCGTGCTGATGTCGTACAGCCTGACCTCGCTGCTGGGCGGCAGCGGGTTCTTGGCGGTCTATATTACCGGCGTGGTGCTGGCCCGCAACGATTTTATCCACAAGACCAGCTTGTCCAACTTTCATGATGGGCTGGCGTGGCTGATGCAGATTGCCATGTTCCTGACGCTGGGGCTGCAAGTCTTCCCGTCCGAGCTGGCGGGGGTGACCGGCGAAGGCCTGCTGACCGCCGTAGTGCTGATGGTGCTGGCCCGCCCGCTCAGCGTGTGGGTCTCCACGCTGCGCTGCCGCGTCAACTGGCGCGAGCGCCTGTTCATCGGGTGGGTGGGGCTGCGCGGCGCATCCCCGATTGTGCTGGCCACCTTCCCGCTGCTGGCCGGCATCCAGACCCCGATACCGATTTTTGACCTTGTGTTTTTTGTGGTGGTGGTGTCGGTGGCGGTGCAGGGCACAACCCTGCCCTTTGTGGCCCGCCTGCTGCGCGTGGAAGACAGCGCGCCCGAGCGTATGACCTCGCTGATGAAACAGGTGCGGATGGGCAAAGGCTTTGGCGAGCACCTGATGGAGCTGACCATCCCCCCGACGGCGGACGCGGTCGGGCGGCAAATCCTCGACCTCAAGCTGCCCCCCGGCACGCTGATTGTGATGATTATGCGCGATAACGAGATGGTCGCGCCCAAGGGCAGCACGGTGATTCAGGCCGGTGACGACCTGCTGCTGACGGTTGAGCCAGCCCACCGCACGCTGGTGCGGGCCTCGCTCACCTCGGCGCAGTTCCGCCACATCGCGCCGGACGCGCCCACCCAATTCACCCCTTAGGGCGCGACGTCCTCGCCCCCGCCGGTCTGCGACAGTACCCGCCCGGGGCTAATCAGCGAGATGCCGTGCGTGCCGCGCGTGCTCACCATCACCGCCTCGATAATCGGCTCATAGACCGGCTGCGAGGCCACCCACTCCACAATAAAGTTTGCCCCCCACCCGCCGCTTTGGTCTTCGGACGACACCACAAAGCCGGTGGTGGCCAGCGGCGGCAGCTGCACCGGCTCGCTGATATAGTTGCGCACCAGCGCCCCCTCGGTGTTGTAATAGCTCACCGCGCGGATGACCAGCGGGTTTTGGCTGTCGGTGTTGTGGATGGCCAGCGTGACCGCCAGCTCGAGCGCCGAGCCGCTGGTATTGAGCAGCACCTGCGAATAAGCCGGCACATACACGCGCTGTCCGGCCACAATCCGCAAATCGTTGGCATTCACCGGCTGTATCGCCCGTATGGGGGATTGCCCCTGCACCTCCACTGAGGCCGACTCGGGTGTGCCACAGCCGGCCAGCACCGCCGCCGTGCCAAGGATGATGACCCATCGTGTGAACGCCTGCATCATGATTCTGCCGCCTATGCTGTGGTTTTTTCTGCCTCAATCAAGCATACCACAGCACGGCAGATGCCCGCATCTTGGCAAACGGGGGCGCTCACTCTCAACTGCCGTCCTTCCAGAACTGGCCAAACAAGCGCCACTCGTCTTCGCTGGTCGTCCATTCGGCATAAATCGCCACGCCGGTGATGGCGGTGGCCGCTGTGCCGGCGCGCTGTTTGCCGCGCAGCACCCCTTCGATGGCGGTCGAGACGTTTTCGACGCTGGCCAGATGAATCACGCCTTGATCGTCGTAGGTCGGGATGCCGATATAGACCTGTGCGCCGGCTTCCAGCTCGGCCATGGCCAGCGCATAGCTCTGCGTCTGATGCGCCACCCACTCCACATAGTCGGGCGCGTCGGTTAAGCTGGAGTTGTAGGCCATCACCATGATTTCGTCGGTCAGCAGGGCCACGCGCTGCTTAAAGCCGGTGGTATATTCGGCAATGGCGTTGGTCTCAATGGCGCGCTGATTGCGCGGCACGGTCAGGTCTGAGGGGGCGATGTCGGCAAACATGGTGACCGCCAAGCGCCCGCTGTCGCCCATCTCGCGTCGCACCGCTTGCAGCAGGGTGATAAAGGCCGACGAATCGCGCTCTGGCATCGGCTCGACGTTCAAAATCACCCCGTCAAAGCCAAAATCGCTAATCAGGCGGGCCGACATGCGCGCGATTTCGGCCCGCACTTCGGGGGAGTTGATGCGATAGGGTTCGCCGGCGCTGACGTCGAGGTCATTGGGCACGCCCAGCCAGCCCATCAGGCGCGCCTGTGGATAGGCCAGCCGAAACTGCCCGACAAAGGCCGCCACATCGGCCTGCACCTCGTCGAAGGTGTTGCTGCCGGCCCGCCGCCCCGACCATGCGTTATCCCCCTTGAGGTAGCCCACATAGGCATATACCGTGCCGATGCGATACTGCCTCAGCCGTGCGGCAAACTCGGCCAGCTCGGCAGCAGAGCGCGGGGTATACGACCACTCCGAGCCAACCCACAGCGCATTGGGGTACGACACCGGCTCTTCACTCTTAAACAACCCCAGCCCAACCACTACGCCAATCAGCAGCACCAGCGCCCCGCCCACATACAGCCAGCGCATCATGCTGGCACGGTTGAGCGTGGGCAGCTGCACCGGCAGCGGGCGAGGGGCATCGCGCCGGCGTGCCGAAGCCTGCCCTGTGGGCTGAAGCGGCGCTTTTGGGCCGTCTTTGTGCCGCGCTGCGATGCGCTGGCGCGCGCGCCTGCTGCGCCCACCGGCAGGGTCAGGCGGGGAGGCTGAGGCCTCGGCGGGGGGCTTGGGCGCATCCAGCGAGTCCAGAAATGCGTCAAGGTCGAAGGGCTGTGGTGGGCCGGCAGGCTTGCCCTGCTGCGGAGTCGGCCTGTCCGGCGGGGTCGGTTGGTCGTTATCGTGCCAGTCGGCCACGTCGGGTCTCCTTTCCAGTCCAAAACAAGGCGCTTGAGGGTATTTGCTTATTGTATCGGCACATCCGGCGGGCGCACGCCCACCGCCAGCGGCCGATCACCGGCGCTTAACCACCGATACCCAGCACGCGCAGCAGCGGCGGCCCCAAAATCAGTGCGCCGACCAGCACCGAGGCCACCACCCCCAGCAGCACCGCCGCCGCCGCCACATCTTTGGCCACCTTGGCCATCGGGTGATACTGCGGCGAGGCAAGGTTGACCACCGCCTCGACCGCCGCATTGATGAACTCGGCCATCCACACCACCGAAATCGTCAAAATCAGCACTGCCAGCTCGACAAAGCTCACCCGCAGCAGCACCGCCGCCGCCATCACCAGCAGGGTGGCCGCCGCTTGCAAGCGCGTGTTGCGCTGCCAGCGCAGCATATACAGCCAGCCCGACAGCGCATAGGTCAGGCTGACCCAGCGGTTGGTGCTGATGGCATAGCTGTATGGCTCGGGGTCGATGTCGGCGGTGCTGCGTAGGCGCGTCCAAAAGCCCGCCCATCCAGACGGGGGGTTAGGCGGGGTCGGAGTCATGGCCAGCCTCCTCTAATGCAGGTACTAACGCCGTCGAGATACCTAGCGCGGTCAGGGCATGGTCTTGCGCTGCCCACATGCGCGCCCGCGCCTCGGGCGTGTTATGGTCATAGCCCAGCAGGTGCAGCGTGCCGTGCACCACCAGCAGCATCAGGCTGTCGGCCAGCGGATGCCCCTCACGGGCGGCCTGCCGGCTGGCATAGGGGTGCGCGATGATTAAATCGCCCAGATAGGGCGGTTCGTCGCCCAGCATCGTCAGCAGCTCGGGCGGCAGCGGGTCGGATGGGAACGACAGCACATCGGTCGGCGCATCGATGCCGCGGTACTGCCGGTTGAGGTCGGCCACCGTCTCATCATCGGTGATGACCACCGTCATCGTACTGGCCAAATCACGCCCCTGCTGCGTCAGCACGGTCAGTGCGGCCCGCACAAGGCTGGCCGCGTCCACCGGCCAATCCCCATCATTCTGAATGTCAATCCCATGCACGGGTTCGGTCATCGTCATAATCCTCGTCGGGGTCGTCTGCCGGCGCTTCCGTGTCCGGCAGGCCCAAAGCCCCACTCGCCGCCGAGGCCGGCGGAAGCCACGCCACCTCGTCGGTCATCCGATAATTGGCCTCATTCAGGCGTTCCACGCGCACCGCCTGCGACGACTGCGTGATGCGCGCCCGCGCAATCGCCTCGTCATAGTTGATGCGGGGGTGCACGCTGGCTTCGATCAGGCTGGTGAAAATCTCCTCGATTTTCACAAGGTCGCCCAGCGTCAAGCCGCACTCGTCCAGCTGGCCGCGCTCGCGGTAGCTGTTGATGATTTTGTTGACATGGTGCTGAATATCCTCGCGCGTGCGCACCTCGGCAGAGCGCAGCGCCGCCTCGCACGAGTCGGCCAGCATCATGATGCCGGTCTCTTTGGTCTGTGGGCGCGGCCCGGGATAGCGAAACAGCGACTCGTCCACTTGTGACGGGTCATCGCCGGCGCGAATCACCGCCTGCTGATAAAACACCTTCACCAGCGATGTGCCGTGATGCTCTTTGATGAAATCGACCATCCGCGATGGCAGCCGGTGCTGGCGTGCCAGCGCCACCCCGTTGGTTACATGCCCGATAATCAGCCGCGCGCTGCGGATCGGATCGCGCAGCTCTTCATGCGGGTTGCGGTCGCTGCGCTGGTTCTCGGTGAAAAACAGTGGGGCGAGCAGCTTGCCGATGTCGTGATAGAGCGCCGCCACATACACCAGCGAGCCGTTTGCCCCCACCGCGTTGGCGGCCTGCTCGCACAAATTGGCCACCTGCAAGCTGTGCTGATAGGTGCCCGGCGCTTCGCGCATCAGGCGCTGGAGCAGCGGCTGCCCCGACTGGCTAAGTTCCATCAGGCGCATCACGGTCGGCAGGTTAAAGGTCTGGCCCAGCAGATACAGCCCGACCAGCGTCAGCGCCGCCGTCACCACCCCGTTCAGCACACAGTAGGTCAGGCGGTACAGCAGCTCTTCCGAGGTGGGCGGGGTGGGCGCGCCCAGCGTAAACACGGTGAACAAGCCCAGATTGACCAGCGACACCATCAAGCCGGCCACGATATAGCTGTTGAGGCGCTCTGGCCGCCGCAGCGCCAGCGTGCCCATGATGCCGTTGGCCGCCAGCACCATCGTAAATTCCATCGAGCCATCGGCCATCAGGCCGGCCAGAAAGGCAAACCCCAGCGACCCAATCAGCCCGACGCCCGGCGTGGTCATCGACACGTACAGCAGCGCCAGCACCCCCGACGGGAAGATGTAGTACTCGCCCACCGAACTCAGCCGCGCGCCCACCAGCATCAGGCAGAACACCCCCACCAACAACCACAGCGTGCGCGGTTGAGCGGTCAGGATGCGCTCGTTGAAGCGCTGTAGATAGATGGCAAACAGCGCAAGGATGATGGTGGAGGCCACAAACGCGCGCAAAATCTCGGGCACGCGCCGGTCGGATGACTGGATCAGGCCCAGCTGCTCCAACGCCTCGATGTCTGCTGGACGCAGCATCGTGCCCGAGGTCACCACCAGCTGCCCGCGTTGAAAGCTGACCGTTTGATCGGGCACATTGGCCGCCGCTGCCGCCCGTGCCGCCTCGGTGGCCTCAAGGTCGATGCGCTGATTGGGCCGAATCAGGTCAGAGACGAGGTCGGCGATGATGGCCACCTCGCTGGAGCTGAAGCGCAAGCTGGCCTGATTGGGCAGACGCTCCAACGTGCGCGGCAGGTCGATGTCGCGGATCGAGTCGCGCATGACGCGCTCCAGCAGGCTGAGCACCTCAGAGCGGATTAGCGCCCACGCTTCATCGCTCATCAGCGCAATCGGGCGGATGGTGTTTTCGGGGTGGAGTTGCAGCGCGGTGATGGCCTGAAGGTCGGCGATGCGCTGCTCCAGCGAGGCGTAGGGGTCGCGCCGCACGTTGTCGATGTATTCGAGGATGCGCGCCGCCAGCGACGACTGCTCACGGGCGACGTTGAGGTCGGCCTGATTGTAAATCGGCTGCACCGCGCGGCTGGCGTCCTCGCGCCGCTGCATCGTCAGCACCGTGCTGACGTAGGTGCGCGAAATCGGGGCGAACACGTCACGGGTAGCGACCTGCCCGACCTCCAGCGTGCTGGCGAACCCTTGGCCGGGGAAGAACGAATCGAACGCCACCACCAGCGTGGTAAACCCAACCAGCACCACGCCGGCCAACGCCGTCGAAGTCCACGTCAGCTGCGTGACCAGTTGGTCGCGGTCTATGCCAAACATCCGATGCAGCAGATCGGCCAGCGAGGGAATCATCGCGCCATCCTCAACAGCCTAGCCGTTGAGCAGCTCCCGCACGGCCTGATTGACCACTTTGCCATCCGCTTGGCCTTTCACGCGCGCCATCAACGCGCCCATCACCTTGCCGGTATCTTTGGCGCTGGTCGCCCCGACCTCGGCGATGATTTGGGCGGCAATCGCCTTAACCTCGTCCAGCGACAGCTGACGGGGCAGGAAGGTCTCAATCAGGGCCAGCTCGGCCCGCTCTTTGTCGGCGATGTCGGCGCGCCCGGCCTTGTTGGCCTCGTCGATGGCCTCGCGGCGCTTCTTGGCCTCCCTTTGGATGACCGCCAGCGCGTCGTCGTCGGTCAGCTCTTTGCGTGTGTCAATCTCGACCTGTTTGAGCGCGCTTTGCAGCAGGCGAATCAGGTCGCGGCGGGCGGTATCTTTGGCCACCATCGCCTCTTTGAGGGCGGCATTCAGTTGCTCACGCAGTTGGCTCATAATCGGTCTCACTCGTCCTTAGGACATTTGGTCAGAAGGGGTATCGGTCAGCACGGGCACGGCGGCGCTCTGCCCACGCTCGGGGTCATATGCGCCAATCACCGCTGGGGTCATCCACCCGGTCAGCGGGCGCGGATGCACGCACCCCACCCGCAGATAGTTGTCAGTATACCCCACATTGATAAAGCCGTCCGCGGTCACTCCGGCCACGTTTTCCCACAGCACGGGGCGGGTCTGTCCGTCAAAGCGCGCGGCAAAGCGCGCCGCCTGCGCGCGCCCGTGGGCCAGCAGCGCCGATACCCGCTGCTTTTTGACCTCGTCGGGCACTTGCCCGCGCATCCGCGCCGCTGCCGTGCCGGCCCGCTTGCTATATGGGAAGACGTGCAGGCCGGCAAAGTCGCACGCCTCGATAAATGCCTGCGACTCGGCGAACTCGGCCTCGGTCTCGCCCGGGAAGCCGGCAATCACATCAGTGGTGATGGCCATATCGGGGGCGACGGCGCGCGCGGCCTGCACCAGCGCGGCGAACTGGGCCTGCGTGGTGCGGCGCAGCATCCGCCGCAGCACACGGTCACTGCCCGACTGAAGCGGCAGGTGCAGATGGCGACACAAGCGCTCGTCCTGCCACAGCGCAAAGAAATCGGGGTGCAAATCCCACGGTTCAAGCGACGACAGGCGCAGGCGCGGCAGTTCGGTGCGCTCCAAAATGGCGCGCACAAGGTCATACAGCCCGTTGGGGTTGCCGTGGTCATGCCCAGTGCTGCCCAGATGCACCCCCGTCAGCACCACCTCTTGATAGCCGGCGGCAATCAGATAGCGCACCTCGTCCAGCACCTCGTCCTGCGGGCGGCTGCGCCCCGCCCCGCGCGCCACCGTGGTGATGCAGAAGGTGCAGGCGTTTTCGCACCCGTCCTGCACCTTCACAAAGGCCCGCGTGCGGTTGACGCGCGCCTCGCGCGCCAGCGGCTCGTGGTCAAACACCTCGGCGGCCTGACCGGTCAGGTGCTGCACCAGCGTGTCTTTGCCGGCGTTGTCAATCACGCGCACCACCCCGCCCAACGCGCTGAGTTCTGCCGGCGACAGCTGCGCATAACACCCCGTCACCGTGATTTCGGCCTGCGGGTTGGCGCGGTGCAGCTCGCGAATCAGCTTGCGGCTGCTGGCGGTGGCCTGCTGGGTGACCGCGCAGGTGTTGACGATGTGCCACTGCGCTTGGGCAGGGTCATCGGTCAGGGTGTGGCCCTGTGCGCGCAGCTGACGGCCCATCGAGTCCAGCTCGGCCTGATTCAGGCGGCATCCGGTCATCCGCAGATGTACAGTGGTCATGGCAGTATCTTTCGTCTAGGCCTCAGCGCAGCACACACAGCGCCTGCCGGATTTCGCCAAGGTGATAGGCGGTGTGCATCAAAATCGACATCACCCGCCCGATGCTGTCGGGTGCGGCCCACACCTCGGGCTGGGCCACGCGCGCGCGCAGTGCCTGATAGCTGGCGTGCAGGCGCTGATTAATCGCCGCCCATTCCGCCGGCGTCACCGCCCCCACCCGCGTCCAGATGTCATCCCAATCGGTTGGGCCGCGGTGCGTGCCGTCCAAGTATTCCATCAACACATCGATATAAAAACGGGTGTGGTCAACCTGTGCCGCTAGCGTGGCGCACCCCTTGCCCACTCCCACCGAAGCCTGCTCGGCGTTGATACCGGCCAGCGTCTCGAACAGCGACGTGCCATCATCCAGATACGCACCGCCGCTGCGCTCAAAGGTCTCGATTAGCGTCTCGATGATGACGTCGTGTACGGTTTGTGTATCAATCGACGTGGCCATGAGTGGTGTGCTCCTTTTCCCCTTATGGGAGGGCTGGCATCCGCACCAGCACGTTGTCAAAAGCAGCTTCGACGTCCGGCTCAGCCGGCGTGATGACTGCTACCCCGATGCGCCCGCTGGGCAGCGCGCCGTCGGTTAGGGTGTCGCGCAGCGCCCCGCCGATACACGCCCCGCCGGCATAGGTGCTGACGCCGGCAGGGTCATCGGGCACGCACACCGGCACAGCCTGACCGTTGAGGTAAAAGCGGAAGGTGTCGCCCACCCCCACCACGCGCAGCGTGTTCACCGCGCCAAGGCCCGGGTTGACCAGCGGCGACTCCATCCACGCCGACAGGTCTACCGACTGCCCATTGAGCGTGCGCACCACCTTGTAGTACCCGTCGCTGCTGACATAAAAGGCATAATGGTTGGCCGGATCGCGATAGCGAAACACCACCCCATAGCCGTTATCCACCGGCCCGCCGACCGCCGCCGTCATCACCGAATAATCAAAATCGGCAAACTGCCAGCGCACAGTGGACGACACTGACACGCCGGCCTTTTCGGCCCGCACGCGCATCCCCGCCGATGCCGGGTCAGCGGCCTCGATGCGCGCCGAAAGCTGCCCATCGTCAAAGGTCTGCCAGTCGTCGTGCCACGCCTCAAAGCCGGTGGCATACAGCACCTCCCCGGCTGCGGCGGTCATCACCGGCGGGGTGGCCGCCAGCAGCGCCGCCCAACGGTTGAGGCCAAACGCCGCCGCGGCCAAAATCAACGATAACGCCAGTGAACGTCTCATCACTCTCCCCTTGCTGCGGGGTGCTTATCCCCGACGCGGCGCAGGGATTTCGACCGCGCCGCCCAGATAAGGCCGCAGCACTGCCGGGATCTCGACGCTGCCGTCTGCCCGCTGATAGGTCTCCAAAATCGCGATAATCACGCGCGGGGTGGCCAAGCCGCTGCCGTTGAGCGTGTGCACATACTGCGGCTTGCCCCCGCCAGCAGGCCGATATTTGATGTTGGCGCGGCGGGCCTGAAACGCCTCGGTGTTGCTGCAAGAGCTGACTTCCAGCCACTCTTTGCAGCCGGGTGACCACACCTCGAGGTCATATTTCTTGGTGGCGGTGAAGCCAAGGTCGCCGGTGCAGATTTCGAGCCGGCGGAAGGGCAGGTCAAGCGCGCGCAGGATGCCGGCGGCGTCCTCGGTGATGCGCTCCAGCTCGGCGTAGCTGTCCTCGGGGCGGGTGAACTTGTACAGCTCGACCTTTTGGAACTGGTGCACGCGCTTGATGCCGCGCACATCGCGCCCCGCGCTGGTCTTTTCGCGCCGGAAGCACGGCGTATGCCCGACCATGTTCAGGGTCAGGTCGGCCTCGTCCAGCACCTCATCGCGGAACATGTTGGTGATGGCCACCTCGGCGGTCGGCAGCATATAGACGGCGGCGTCGGGGTCGCTGTAGACCACATCGCGGAACTTGGGGAACTGCCCCGCGCCAAACATCATCTCTTCTTTCACCATAAACGGCAGGTAGCACTCGGTGTAGCCGTTGGCAAGCGCGGTATCCAAGAACAGGTTGGACAGCGCGCGCTGCAAGCGTGCCCCCCAGCCTTTCAGGATATACCCGCGTGACCCGACAATCTTCACCCCGCGCTCAAAGTCGATGATGTCCAGCTGTGTGCCCAGCTCCCAATGCGGCAGCGGCTCAAAGTCGTATTCGCGCATCCGCCCCTCGGGCGGCCACGGGCGGTTATCTGCATCGCTCTCGCCATAGATGACGCTGTCGTGCGGCAGGTTGGGGATGTACAGCAGCTGGTCGTTGAACTGCTCGTCCAGCACGCGCAGGCGGGTATTAAACGCCTCGACCTGCTGGCCCAGCGCCCCCACCGCCTGCTTGACGTCGTCCAGCGAGGCCGGCGCAGACCCATCGGGGGCGGCGCTGCCCTCCAGCGCGCTGACGGCCGCATCAAAGTCGCCGCGCGCAATGGCGGCCACCACTTGACCGGCGCGTGCTGCACGCGCCTCGTCGTTCAGGCTCTTATCGCCCATCAAGCGCCCGATGCTCTTGTTCAGGCGGTTGCGTTGGGCTTGCAGGGCCTCGCTCTCGGCCATCAGGGCGCGCCGCTCTTTATCAAGGCGCAGCAGGTCGTCGATGCGCGCGGCGGCGGCCTCGTCTTGCAGCTTGAGCAGCTGCTGCTTGACCAGTTCGGGGTTCTCGCGGATGAGGGTGAGGTCAATCATGATCGAACGTCTTTGCCTTTCGGGTTAGGGGGCATCATCAGAAGAAGGGTCGTCCGGCGGCAGCGGACGCGAAAAATCGGCATACAGGCGCACCGCTACCAGCGCCGCGCCCACAATCAAAACGGCGGCAATCAAGGCTTCCCACAGCTCGCGGGTCATAAACTCAAAACGCATCTGGCGGCACATCCTTTCGGGCAGGCACAGCCCATCCCAACACAACGCGCCCCGCCCGAAACCGGACGAGGCGCGCAATCGTGCGACGCAAAAGCCTCTACAAGGTGGGCGGCGGCTTACTGCTGAGCAGGGCCAGACGACGACGGCAGGGCCGTACTGCTGCTGGTCGCTGCCGGCAGAGTCAGGCTGAAGGTGCTGCCCGCCCCCTCGGCGCTGTCAAACCAGATTCGTCCGTTCATCGCCTCGACCTCGTGCTTGCACAAATATAAGCTCAGGCCATAGCCAAACTCACCCATAATCTGCGGCTGCCGCGCGCGCTGAAACGGGGCAAACACCCGCTCGCGCTCACTGTCGCGCACCCCATAGCCCTCGTCGGTGATGTCCAGCTGAATCACCGCGCCCTTGCGATAGGCTGAGATGTGCACGGTTGTGGCCCGCATGCTGTACATCATAGCATTGGCCAATATGTCGTGCAAGACGCGCGTCAGGTGGTGAGGTGACGCCTCGACCGCCAAATCACGCGGCAGGTCAAGCCGGATGCGCGAGCGCACATCCTTCACCTCGGTTTCGGGGTCTACCAGCGGCGCTTTGTTGATTTCTTCCAGCAGGTCTTCCAGATAGGTATCCAGTGCGATGCGCCGCCGCCCGCCGCGCACCTGCTCGCGCAGCATCCCGACGCGGATGGCGCTCAGGCGCTCGACCATCGTCATCAGGCGCGTCGAACGGATCATCTGCACATCGACAAGGCGGGCAAAGCCGGTCACGCGCTTGGCCAGCTGATCGGGGGTATCGGTCGGCTTGCGTCCGTTCAGCACCTGCGCAATCAGGCGCACGTGCCCGCTGGCCGATTCGACCGCCATGCGCAGCTCGTCATTAAAGCGGTCAAGGATTTCGGTCACGGGCTGCCAATCGGGCTGTTCCATGGTCAGCATGGTATACAAAACGCCGTTGGCCCCCGGCACGCCGGCCACCCAGCATGGCAGCACCTCGCCGGCGCGATAGGTGCGAAAGCGCGTCGGGCGGCCCAGCGTCAGGGCCTGCGTGCGCGCCGCCTCCAGCGTCAGCTTGGGGTCGGGCAGCTGCTGATTGAACAGCACCGCCGCCGCGGACCATCCGGCCTGCCGAATCACGCTGAGGTCTGTGCCCAGCATGGTGCGGGCCGTCAAGTTATCTAACACCAGCTTGCCCTCTGGCGAAAACACCAGAATGCCCTGTCCCATGCCGTCTAGGATGGCTTGTAAGTCGGGATTGCGGCTGAAAGGCATCGTAGGCGCTCCATCACATCGGTGGGGGTTGAACAAGTCATCAGGGGTGGCGGCATTACCCGCATATGCGGGTAACATGCCATACCCTGTCATTGTAACAAGTTACAGCGATTTCAGCAGGTCAATTGTTATGCGCCGCCTATGCCATCTCTATGCGCCGGCGGTCGGCCAACGCATTCACCCCCAGCAGGGCGATGGCCCACAGCACCCACGCCGCCGCCCCCAGCGCCAGCACAGGCCGCAGCCACGGCGGGCGATAAGCCAGCGTGACGTGCTGCGCGCCCGCCGGCAGCACCACCGCCTGCATGTTGATGTTGGCGCGGTAGACCGGCGCATCCTGCCCGTCGATGATGGCCACCCAACCCGGATAATACGACTCGTTGAACACCAGCACGCCCCCATCACGGGTGCTGACCGTCACAGACAGCTCGCCGGCGCGTGCCGCGGTGATGACCGCCCCGCCGGCTGTTTCGCCCGCCGGCAGGCCCAGCGCCTCCGGCGTGACGCCCTCTGGCAGATGCAGCACCACCTCGGCGCGCAGGTCAAGCGATGGGTCGCGCAGGGTTTCGATGGTGCGCTCGCCGCTGGCCCAATCGTCGGTCTCGTAGCGCACGCGCCGCGCCACAAACACGCGCGCCGGCGCGTCCACTGGGCGATACAGCTTGATGTCGCTGCTCAGGGCGCGCTGCCAGCCGGCCAGCGGCACAAGCTGCACAAAGTCGCCGGTGCGCGCATCCACCAGCGAGACGGCGCGCACGGTCAGCGGGGCGGACGCCGTCAGCGTCAGGCCGCTCACCATTGGCCCGTCCATCGGCAGCAGATAGACCGCGCGCGTCAGACCGTCCTCCACCGGCTCGGACAGTGCCAGCCCCGCCACCTGCTCATCCACCATCACCGACAGCGCGGCGGGGTCACCGGCCAGCAGCACGTGCACATGGGTGGTGGCAAACGGTTGAGCCGCCAACACGTGGGTGCGCTCGCCAGCTTCCAGCGCCGCCGGCAGGCTGACGTCAAATTGGATGTCGTCATAAAAGCGGTCGGCAGTTTTGTCCAGAATCAGCGTCTCGACGCCGGTCAGCCACAAGATGCGCGGGTCGGGGATGCACGCCCCCAAGCACTCCGGCTGAGCCAGATATTCGCGCAGGCGGCCATCAATGCTGCGCAGCGCGCCGGGCGGCTGAATCGCCGCCGAAAAGGCCGACCAGTACACCGTGGGCAGCACCCCGCCGCCAAACCCATCCACCGAGCGCAGGCCGTCCAGCGCCGACAGGTTGGGCGCGCCCAGCTCGTGCAGCTTGGCCGCGGTCAGGCCGGCCTTGCTGGCGCGCTCGCTCATGCCCAGCGCGCTGAAGTGGGCGCTGAGCGCGTCTTTGTCGTAGGTGTCAAAATAGCCCTGCGAGATGCTGAGCGTGCGCCCCTCGATACCCGCCGCCGCGATATAGCGCGCTGTGCCGCGCGGGTCAGTGACGACGCTTGGCGTCACCAAATCGTTGATGGGCATAAATCGGGCGGCCAGCGCCAGCTCACCGCCGACCAGCGCCAGCGTCAGGGCCACCAGCGCCGCACGCGGGGCGCGCCCTGCCCCCAGCAGCGCCAGATTGACCAGCAGCACTGCCGCCGCGGCCCATCCGGCCCATGTGCTCAGGGTGGGGCGCGCCGGCCCATCCACCTCGATGGCGGCGCGGTCAGCCAGCAGCGTGCCCAGCATCAACCCGCCCAGCACCAGCAGCGGCGCGATTTCGGCCCATGGCAGCGCGCGCCAGCCCCCTCCGCCCGCTGGCGCATCCTGAAAGGCGCGGATGCGCGCCCACAACGCCTCTGCGCCGAGGCCGGCCAGCATCGCGCCGCCCAACGCCAGCAGCACCAGCCAGCGCGCCGGCACGCGGAATAGGTTGAAGCCCGGCAGCTCGGCCAACCACCAATACACGGGGTTATACAGCCCCAACGCAAGGAAGATACCCGCTGCCGCCAGCAGCCCCCAGCGCCAGCGCCGCCGGTCACCGCGCAGCAGGCCGTAGACCGCCAGCGCCAGCCCGCTCACGCCCAGATACACCACATATTCGCCAAACACCTGCCCGTCATAGCTGGGCAGCAGGCCGCGCGCCGCCAGCGCCGGATTCCAGCTGAAGGCCATCGCCGCGCGCGCGCTGAACCCGTCCGAACGGTTGGACAGGCCGGTCAGCTCAAGGGCCGGCAGCAGCTGCACCGCCGCCAGCACCAACGCCAACACCGACGCCACCGCCAGCACCATCAGCAGCACGGCGCGCCGCCCCCACTGCCGGCGCGGGGTCGGGCCGTGGTGCAGTGGCAGGCCCAGCGCACCCAATCCCAGTGCCACCCCGTTGATGAACAGCGTCTGGGTGTGCCCGCTGAGCGCCACCATCCCCAAGACGCCGGCCAGCAGCAGACCGCCGTGAATCGGGCGGCGAGCTGCCGCGCCCAACGCCAACAACCCCCACGGCATCCAGCTCATCCCTTGCAGCTGATTAATCTGGTCGGCGTGACTGGTCAGATAGCCGCCCAGCCCGAAGCATATCCCCACCACCGCCGCGCCCGCGCGCGTCAGCCCAACCTGCCGGCGCGCCAGCAGATAAGCCCCCGCCAGCGCCCATGCCAAGTGCAGCCATGTCGCCACCTTCAGGGCGGTTGGGGTGGGCAGGCCCACCGTCAGCCAGTTGGGCGGATAAAATGTGCCCAACTGTGGGTCGCTCAGCAGTGGCGCACCCATAAACAGCCGATCCGTCCACAGCGGCAGCGTGCCGGCGCGCAGCGCCTCATCACGCAGCGCCCACAGCGGGGTGAAAAACACAAACGCATCCCCCCGCCCAAACACCCCCTCCGAAAACAGCAGCTGGGGGTGCGCCAGCGCCATCACCACCCCGGCCACCAACACCACCGCAGCGCCTCGCACCAATCCCCACATCCCAAACCGCCCCATCACAACCTGCTGATGTCATCTCATCGACGACTCTAGCGGATGGGGCGAAGTGGGGCAAGGTTGGGCAAACACGGCCCTAGGGTAATCGCTTCAAATTTTCTGGTCGGGTCAAAACACATCGCGATGGGGTTTGTCGGGGCAGTTCGTGAACTGCCCGATATCACGCGGCCCACCGCACAGACCACGACCGCGCGGGTATTGGCCTAGCCCAACACAAGCGGGGTATAATGATTCAGCTTGTTGTGAACAGGGGTTACACCCGATTCTGAAAGACTGAAGGAGTTTAGCACTCATGGGTTACGATAAAATTACCGTGCCGTCCAGCGGGGAAAAAATCAAGTTTGTCAACGGCAAGATGATTGTGCCGGACAACCCCATCCTCGCCTATATCGAGGGCGACGGCATCGGCTATGACATCATGACCGCCAGCCTGCGCATCTGGGATGCTGCCGTGGCCAAGGCCTATCACGGCAATCGCAAAGTGGCGTGGATGGAGATTTTCTGCGGCGAAAAGGCCGCGCAAGTCTATGACGGCAACTATATGCCCGAAGAGACCTTTGACGCCCTGCGCGAGTTCAGTGTTGGCATCAAAGGCCCGCTGACCACGCCGGTGGGCGGGGGCTTCCGCAGCCTCAACGTCACGCTGCGGCAGGTGCTCGACCTGTACCAGTGCGTGCGACCGGTGCGCTGGTATCGCGGTGTGCCGTCGCCGCTCAAGAACCCGCAGGATGTCGATGTGGTCATCTTCCGCGAGAACACCGAGGATATCTACGCCGGCATCGAGTTTGAGGCCGGCACGCCCGAAAACGAAAAGCTGGCCAAGTTCCTGCGCGAGGAACTCGGCGCAACCGGCTTCTTCGAGGGGGCAGGTCTCGGCATCAAGCCGGTGAGTGCTTTTGGCAGCAAGCGCCTTGTGCGCGCGGCCATCCAGTACGCCATCGACCACAACCGCCCGAGCGTCACGCTGGTGCACAAGGGCAACATCCAAAAGTTTACCGAGGGCGCGTTCCAGAAGTGGGGCTACGAAGTGGCCCGCGACGAATTCCCCGAGCAAACCATCTCGTGGGACGAGGTCAGCAAGAATCACAACGGCAAAGTGCCCGCCGGCAAAATCCTGATTCAGGACAGCATCGCCGACATCACCTTCCAGCACATGCTGCTGCGCCCGCGTGACCACTCGGTGCTGGCCACCACCAACCTTAACGGCGACTATCTGAGCGACGCGCTGGCTGCCGAAGTCGGCGGGGTCGGCATTGCGCCCGGGGCCAACATCGGTGACGAGGTGGCGCTGTTTGAGGCCACTCACGGCACAGCCCCCAAATACACCAACCAGAACAAGGTCAACCCGGGGTCGCTGCTGTTCAGCGGCGTGATGATGCTGGAGCACATCGGCTGGAACGAAGCTGCCCAGCTGATTAACACCGCCTATGAAAAGACCCTCGACCAGAAGATTGTGACCTACGACTTTGCCCGTCAGATGGACGGCGCAACCGAGGTCGGCACGAGCCAGTTCGCCGACGCCATCATCGGCAACATGTAAGCCAAGCATCACCGCTGCTGCCCCTCATCTCCCAAGCCCCCTCCTCCCACGTTTCGCGAGGAGAAGGGGGCTTTTTGCGCGTGCCGGCGGCGGTGTAGGGGCGCGTCGCGACGCGCCCCTACTTGCCCAAAATCATCGACATGCCGCTGGCAAACGCACGCGGCGGATACAGGTCTACCGACTCGGGCTTGGTGGCGGCGAGGGTGATGTCGGCGGGCACGTTCAGTTCGCCAGACAGGCTGTTGACATCGGCATAGAACAGCACGGCGTCTTTGGCCTTTTCGGCCACATAGATGCCGCCGGTCTCAAGGTCAAAAATCACGTCTACCGGGTTGCCCAGCACGGTTTGGTCGCCATAGATGCGCGCAGTGACCGCAGTCGGGCCGTCGGCAAGGCTGGCCACTGCGATGGTGAAGATTTGCCCGTCATCAGCCACTGCGGCATCGCCGACGTCGGTCAAAATCAGCAGGTTGTTGTCATAGTCGATGTCAATCCCGTGCAGATTGACCGAGATTTTGTTCCCGTCGGCGTCGGTGGGGGTGATGAAGCGCGTCGGGCTGACCTCGTCGGCCTGCCCGTCGGCGGCGATGGCAAACACCGTCTCGCTGAACAGGTCATAGGCCACCGCCACCCCATCCGTGCCCGCGCCATACAGGATGTCGTTGCCGCGGTCATACCAGATGTCCCACAGGGCGCGCCCTTCCCCGCCGTTAAGCACCAGCACGGGGGCGCTGTCGCCCTCGGCGTTCAGCGGCCAGCCAAACACCTTTTTCGCGCCGGTATCGGCCACCAGCACCAGCCCCAACTCGTCGATGATGTGCAGGCCCTTGGGCGTCAGCAGGCCGGTGTTGTCGCCGGCAATCAGGCGGGCACTGTCGGCAAGGTCGGTCAAGCTGGCGGCCTCGGTGTTGGCCAGCGCGGGGATGACCATCAGCGCGCCGGCGGTCGGGGCGTTATTGGCATCCACCGCATAGTCCAGCGTCACATAGCCATCACCGGCGGCATTGAAGGCCACACTCTCGATGCTGACATAGCCTTGCGCGCCGGTTAGGGTGCGTTCAATCTGGCTCAAATCCAGCGCGATGACGCCCAGCCCGTCGTTCTCAAGGCCGGCGGGGTTGAACGAGGCCCACAGGCGCATGGTGGGCATCTCGGCGTCATCCTGTGCCAATGTGCCCAGCGCCAAAATCGGCAGCAGCGTCAATATGAACAGTAATTTCTTGTACATGATGGGTATCCTCCCACAGAATCTTAACAGCGGCGTTCTTGAACGCTGTATGAGTCTACTGTAATTTAGTCCGGTTCGGATGAAACGTGGATGTGTATCCACACAGGGCAAACTGCACTGCTTGCAACTCTGGACTGCTGCGGGGGTTATAACATCTAGCCATACCAATGAGATGATCGCATCACTGCCATACCGCTTTCAGGCCGTTCAAAGAGAATCCGCATGACACTAGAAACGCACATCGCCGGGCTGACCGACTGGCCGACCGTGCGCCGGTTGGTAGAGCATCCTATCACCCTCGAAAACGAATCGGCTTTGACAGAAGACATCAAGACCACCAGCGGCAGCCTGCTGAGCGGGATTTTGCTGCCGGCGCGCGGGCTGTGTACGGTCATCACGCGGGGGGATAACACCCCTGTGGTGGCCGGTCAGCTGAAGCTGCGGGTGGATGACGTCAACGCGCACCTGACCTATCTCGCCCCCGCCCCCACCCCCGAGGATGACCCCACCCCGTGGCTGCACGCGCTGGATGCGCTGGCGCGCGAGGCCGGCAAGCTGCACGCTCACGCCTTGATTGCCGAAATCGAAGAGGATTCGGCGCTGTTTAATCTGCTGCGCGCCGGCGGCTATGCGGTCTATGCCCGCCAGCAGGTGTGGATGCGGCGTGGTCTAGCGGTCAATATGCCGCCGCGCCTTAAGCTGCGCGAAGAGGCCCAAACCGACCTTGGCGATGTGTATGCGCTGATCAACGCCACCGTGCCGCGCATGGTGCAGCCCGTGGCGATGCCCGCCAGCGATATGCCGCGCCTTGTCTATCGGCAGGACGGCCAGCTGATGGCCTACATCGCCTATTCTGCCGGCAAGCGCGGGGTGTACGTGATCCCCTATCTGCACCCCGAGGTGCTGCCGGATGCCGCCGCTATCCTCGATGCCGCCCTGCAAATGATTGCGCCGGCCACCCACCTGCCGGTCAGCGTGGTGATTCGGCGCTATCAAGACTGGTTGGGGGATGCGCTGGCACGGCTTGGCTTTGCCCCACATACCGAGCAGGCCCTGATGGTCAAGCACCTAACAGCGGGCGTGCGCACCTCCAGCTTTGCCACCCTGCACGAGCGCCTAGACGGCGTGCGCGCCAAACCGCACACCCAGTCGTATGGCTCACTCAGCCGCGCCCGCTGAGCTGCACCCCAGAAAACCGTTAAGAAACGCTAAACCCCCATCCCTGAGGGTTTGTGGCGCATAACCCGTGTTATAATCTCGTTATGGCAGAGTGCATCCTTCCTCGCTCTGGCTTGGACATCGCACCGGGCGCAAGCTCATTCACCGGAGTGCATCTCACCAAACCTTATGGAACGACGTATCACAGATAACCTTCAAGAACTCAAGCGGGTTCTGCCGGCAGAAATCAATCAGGCGCTAGACACCCTCGGCAATCCCGACCAGCTGCTCGAAATCGTGCTTGACCTTGGCCGTGTGCCGACCGCACGTTATATCGACCGCGAAGTGCCGCTGAACGACCGCGAAATCACCCATGCCGACATCGACACCGTGGTCGAAAACATCGGCCAGTTCGACACCGATAACCGCGCCGGCATGGAGCGCACCCTGCACCGCATCTCGGCCATCCGCAACCGACGCGGCCAAGTGGTCGGCCTGACCTGCCGCGTCGGCCGGGCGGTCTATGGCACTATCGACATCATCCAAGACCTGATCTCGGACGGCCAAAGCGTACTGATGATGGGGCCGCCGGGCGTGGGCAAGACCACCATGCTGCGCGAGGCCGCCCGCGTGCTGGCCGATGCCTCTAAGCGCGTCGTGATCGTCGATACCTCGAACGAGATTGGCGGCGACGGCGACGTGCCGCACCCCGCCGTCGGGCGGGCGCGGCGGATGCAGGTCAGCCGGCCAGAACGCCAGCACGAGGTGATGATTGAGGCGGTGGAGAACCACAACCCGCAGGTCATCGTCATCGACGAAATCGGGCGCGAGCTGGAGGCGATGGCCGCCCGCACGATTGCCGAGCGCGGCGTGCAGCTGATTGGCACGGCCCACGGCAACGCGCTGGAAAACCTGATGCTCAACCCCACCCTGTCTGACCTTGTCGGCGGCATCGGCTCGGTGACGCTGTCGGACGAGGAAGCGCGCCGGCGTGGCACACAAAAGACCGTGCTCGAGCGCCGCGCGCCCCCCACCTTCGATGTGCTGATCGAAATCCAAACCCGCGACCGTCTCATCGTCATCCCCGACGTGGCGGCAGCGGTGGACGGGATGCTGCGCGGCAGGCCGCTGCCGGTCGAGCTGCGCACGCGCGATGCCAACGGCGACATCCACATCGAGGTGATTCAGCCCGAAGTGACGCTGAACAACGCCAACAATCAAGGCTTCAGCCGCAGCGCCGCCGGTCGGGTGGATCGCTATGACGAGGACGAGCGCCCAGAGCGCCGCCCGCGTGACGAGCGCCGCCGTGCCACCAATGGGGGGATGTCGGCCAATTCTCGCCCGCTGCGCGACACCGCCGGTGACCTGCCCGCGGCAGCCATGTCCAATCCGGCTGTCCCGCTGGCCGATCGGCAGCCCCTGAAGGTACATGCCTATGGCATCGCGCGCAACCGCCTGATGCAAGCCGCCAAGCGCCTGCATGTGCCGCTGGAAGTCACCGACGACGCCGGCCGCGCCGACGCCGTCATGACCCTCAAGAACCTGTACCGCCGACGCCCCAAAATCATCGTGGATGCCGAGCGGCGCGGGATGCCGATTTATGTGCTGCGGGCCAACACCGTCAGCCAGATGGAAGACCTGCTGATTGACCTGTTCCATCTGGAGGTTACCCCGTCTGACCCTTTTGGGGAAGCTCTGCAAGAAGTTGAACAAGGCATCGCCAGAATCCGCTCTGGCTCAGCCTTTGTTGACCTTCTGCCGCAGAGCGCCACCATCCGCCGCCGGCAGCACCAGCTGGCGCGCGAGTCGCAGGTCAATTCGCGCAGTTATGGCGAAGAACCCAACCGCTTCGTCCGCCTGTTCCGCGACTAAGGCCTGAACATCGCGCCTCGACACATCGCAAAAACAGACCGGCAGCACGCCGGTCTTTTTTGTGTCTTATCGGGGGTATCCCACCGCTAGCGCACCATCAAGCTGCCGCTGAACACGCCCAGCGGACGGTCGGCGTCGCGCGTGTCGGTCACCAGCAGGGCGGTGTGGTCGGGTTCGGCATCAAAGGTCTCCAGCACGCGCACGCGCAGCTCGCCCACCAACCACGTATCGCTGTCGCGCACCGCAATCACCACCGGATCATCAATGTGGGTGGGCGCATCATCAAAGCCGGCCCGATCGCTGAGATAAACCGGCGCGTCGGTGGCGTGGGCCAGCGCCCATGTGCCGCTCAGATAGTCGGTGTCAAGGCGGGTTTGGGCGATGTGATTGATGGTCAGGTGGGCGCGGCGGGCCGCACGCAGATACTGCGCGATGTCCGAGGTCGGGTCGATGACCAGCGCGTCGCCGGTGCGCTCACACCCGATCAGGTATGACGGGTGCTGCTGGTCGGGGGTGTTGAAGGCCTTGATGTACATGTGGGGTACTCCTTGGATTGATGTGGGATTGTTAGATTTGTAAACGATGGGATGGCGGCTTAGTGCGAGGCCGCGCGCTCGACGGGCAGGCTGTGCGACACCCACTGCATAAAGCCGCCAAGGTCATAGACGTCGGTATACCCGGTGTCAGACAGGATGCGCGCGGCGATGCTGCTGCGCGAGCCGCTGCGGCAGTAAACGATTACAGGCAGCGCACGCGAAACCTCGTTCAGGCGGGCACGCAGCTGCTGCACCGGGATATTGCGCGCGCCCGGGATGTGGGCGTCTTCATACTCTTCAGCGGTGCGCACATCCAGCAGGATGTGGGGGACTGCTGCCTGCGCAAACCGCCGTTGATACTCAGCAGCGCGCAGGATATTCACACGTCTGTCGTTGCGAAGAAAGAACATGGCAGGTTACCTTACTACTCGGTTGTCGTTATGATTACAGCATATGCTAAAATCGTTTTCAGAGCACTGATTACTGACTTATGCTAGATATAAGCTGTACTTGGGTCATAAAATGTTATATTGATACATGACCTTGCCCGCCTTTGGCCGCCGCCAGTGGGGGGGAACGTACCGGTTATGCCACGGCCAAGCGGTCGGGAGGTGTGTGGTGCTCAACCTGCACAAGCTGGAAGTCTTCGTGATGGTGGCGCGTGAGGGCAGTTTTAGCCGTGCTGCCGAGCGCCTCTATATGACTCAGGCGGCAGTCAGCCAGCACATGCGTGAGCTGGAGGCCTCGCTGGGGACGGCACTGTTTGTGCGCGGGCGGCGCGGGGTAGAGCTGACCGCTGCGGGCGAGCGTTTGGCGGCCTATGCCGAGCGCATCTTTGCGCTGGTGGCCGAGGCCGAGCTGGCCGTCACTGATGTGGCCAACCTGACCAAAGGGCAGCTGACCTTGGGGGCGACCTCGGGGGTCAGTGCTTATCTGCTGCCGGACTGGGCACAGCCCTTTAGCGTGCGCTATCCACAGCTGACGGTGTCGGTGCTGACGCTGCCCGTGCCCAAGCTGGTCGAGGCGCTGGTGCATCGCCAGATCGAGCTGGGGATTTTTGACAGCTCGCCGCAGGTGTTTGACCCGCGCATCGGGCAGGTGGTGCTGGAGGAGGCCGAGCTGTTTGTGGTGGTCGGGCGCAAGCATCCGTGGTGGGGGCGCACACAGCTAGACATCAAAGCGCTGGACGGACAGGCTTTTGTGGCGCGGCCTGCCGGCAGCTTTGCCCGCGCGTGGATGGATGAGGCACTGGCGGCGCACGGGGTACACCCGATGGTGGTGGCCGAGTTCGACGCGCCAGAGTCGGTCAAGCGCGCGGTGATGGCCGGGCAGTCGCTGACGATTCTGCCCGAGTATGCCATGCGGGACGAGCTAGAATTGGGCTTGCTGGGTAAAATCGGGCTGACCGATCAGCCGCTGGTGCGGATGTTGACGCTGATTTGGGATACGGCTGTGCCGCTCACGCCGCTGGCGCGGGCCTTCATCAGCTATTTTAGTGGGCGCTTTCCGCAGGTGCAGCGGGTGTTGCAGCCCAAGGGATGATGGTGTTTTGTGGATAGTATGGGCATGTATTGGAAAGATAGGCTGACATGATGGCATTGTTTTCGCAGGCGGCGGGGTTTGGACTGGCGGCGGGCACCAGTATCGGGCCGCTGCACACCCTGCTGATGAACGTGACGCTGGCGTATGGGTGGCGCAGCGGGCTGTTGATTGCGCTGTCGCCGCTGGCCACCGACATCCCGATTATCGGGCTGATGCTGCTGCTGATTAGTCAGCTGCCGCCGGCGTTTGGGCCGATTTTGAGCATTTTGGGGGCTGGGGCGGTGTTCTTCATCGCCTATCGGGCATGGCGCGAGCTGGGCCACAATGCCGGCGCGGACGATGCGCCGGTCATTCCGCCGCCGCCGCGTGTGGTGCTGGTGCGCGGCATGACCATGAATTTTCTGAACCCTGCGCCCTATATCTTTTGGGGCACGATTACCGGCCCGCTGCTGCGTCAGGCCATGCAAGCCTCGGTGCTGGATGCGGCGCTGTTCTTGCTGGCGTTTTATGTGCCGTTCATCGGGCTGATGGTGGGGTTTACGCTGCTTTTTGAGCGGGTGCGCCGCCTCAATCGGGCGGTGCTGCGCGGCCTGAGCGTTTTCTCGGTGGTGTTGATGGCGATTTTGGGCCTGTCGCTGCTGTGGAGCGGGCTGCAAGGGCTTGCGGCCTTGCAGTAGCCAAAAGGGGCTAACATCGCTGGTTTATTGGCGCGTTCCGGTTTAGAATCACTCACAAGACACATCCCCAGCACGCGAGGAGTGCGGCATTGACAAAAGCCTACGGACGGTTGGACATCTTCTGGCCTGATGGCCATCTTGAAACCTTCGTCATGCGCAGCAAGCAGGTGACGGTGGGGCGTGCTGCGGGCAACGACCTCGTGCTGGATCGCGACGGCGTAGACGTCAATCACTTGCTGATGACCTTTGAGGGCGATCTTGTGCGGATGTTCGTCACCGCGCAAGAGCTGGAGACCTTCGTGGACGGCATGGCCGTGCCGATGGGTGAGGCGGTCAACCTCAACAACGGGGACGAAATCCAGCTTGGGCCGCTGCGGTTGGTGTTTCGCGGGGTAGACGATGCCCCGACCATCCCGCTGCGCACCCGCCTTGACGACACCCAACGTATCCGAACCGAGTCGCAGGCCTTTCGGGTCGAGCTTCAGCTGCCGCATATCAGCGTGACGCCAGGGTCGTATATCAGCCTAGAACTCAGCGTGACCAATACCGGCCGCGAACCCGAAAAGTATTTCGTCGAGGTCACCGGCCTGCCCAGCGACTGGCTGCGCATCAACCGGCCGGCGCTGGTGGTCGAGCCAAACGAAGCCGGCCTTGTGATGATGAACGTGCGCCCCAACCGCCACAGCGCCAGTCAGCCGGGCGAGTATCCGGTGACGATTGTGGTGCGCCCCGACCGCAACCCCGAGGCGGTAGTGCGTACGCCGCTGGTGGTGCGCGTGCTGCCGTTCTCGGGGTTTGGCATGGCCATGAGCAGCAGGCGGCTGGTGGGCAGCGCCGGCTTTCGCGTGCATTTGCACAACCATGGCAGTGCGCCGCTGCCGGTGGCGCTGTCCACCATCGACCGCAGCGGCGCGCTGGATGTGCGCCTGTCACAGGGGCAGGCGGTTTTGGGGCCGGGCCAGCGCCTGAGCGTGGCCGGCACGGTCGCGCCCAAGGTGCGGCGGATGTTCGGCGCGTCAGAAGACCGCCGTTTTGAGGTGGTGGTGCGCTCCGAAGTGCTGCCGCATTTCACCTCGGCAGTGCCGGGCCTGCTGGTGGATAAGCCGATGCTGCCGACGTGGGCGCTGCCGGCGCTGATTGGCGGTGCGGCGGTGCTGGGCCTGCTGCTGGTGATGCTGCTGACCGGCATGTTTGGCGCGCGCGCGCTTCAGCCGGTCATCGACAGCTTTGAGGTGGGACAGGCCGAGGTGGCGCGCGGCAGTGCGCTGCCGGTGCGCTGGGCGGTGCGCGATGCGCAGCGCGTCACGCTTCAGGTTGGGGCGGGCGAGCCGTTCGAGCTGAGCGGGCCTGCCGGCATCAGCGAAGTCTCCACCGACGGGCTGGCCGGCATGGTCACCCTGCGCCTCACCGGCTATAACGGCGAGCTGCAAGCCCAAACCGAGCAGACCGTGCGGGTCTATCAGCCGGCGCTGGTCGAGTCGCTGACGGTCTCGCCGGCGTTGGTCTATCGCAATGTGGTGCAGAACCTGTCGGTGGTGTGGGCCGGCAGCGGGTTTACCGGCGGGCGCTTACGCGGTCTGGATGCGCTGGGACAGCCCAGCGAAATCGCGGTGACCGAGCCGGTCGGGCGCTATACCTTTGCCGCGCTGCCACAGGCCAACTTCACCGTGCGCCTGCTGGTGACCGATGAACGCGGCATCTCCTTCGAGCGGACGCTGGATGTGCTGCTGGCCGAGCCGCAGTGCACCGCCGCCCGCCCCGATGTGCCGCTGTTGGGTGCGCCCAGCGAGGGTGCGCCGGTGCGCGAGCTGCTCAGTCAGGGAGTGGCGCGTGTGATGCTGGGGCGCAGTTCTGACGGGTTGTACCTGCTGGCGCGCCTGAACGAGAGCGAAGAGGCGTGGGCGCGCGTGGGCGATTTCATCTGCCCGACCGACCAGTTTAACGTCAACGATTTGCGCGTGATTATCGTGGCCGCGCCGACCGATGCCCCACCCACCCCGACCAACGAGCCGCCCCCGATTGTGGTGCTGCCGACCGCCACCCCAACGCCCACCGAGACGTTGCCGCCCACGCTCACCCCAACCCCGACGCCGACCTTGACGCCGACGGCCACCGCCACCCCAACCCGCGTCACGATGGCCACGCGCACCCCTTCGCCTGCCCCCTAAGAGAGTAGAGACCCGTTGCACCTCACGACGTTGTCGTTAAGCCATTTTCGCAACTATGCCCGCCTAGAAACCGCCCTGCCCAACGGGGCGGTCGTGCTGCATGGCGAGAACGCGCAGGGCAAGACCAACTTTCTGGAGGCGGTCTATTTTTTGGCCACCTCGCGCAGTGCCTTTGCCACCCATGACCGCCAGCTGCTCAATTGGGCGGTCGAGGATGAGCCGCTGCCGTTTGCGCGGATTGCGGCAGAGGTGCGCAAAGACCGCGGCGGCATCGATCGCATCGAGGTCACGCTGATGGCCGAGCGCGGCACAGACGGGGTGACGCGCATTCGCAAGACCATCAAGGTCAATGGGCTTGACCGGCGGGTTGGGCAAGCCGCCGGCGTGGTGACGGTGGTGCTGTTCTTGCCGCGCGACCTGCTGCTGATTGAGGGTGCGCCGGCAGACCGCCGCGCCTTTATGGACATCACCCTGTCGCAGGTGGTGCCCGACTATGTCGAGGCGCTTGACCAATATGAGCGCACCCTGCCGCAGCGCAACGCCCTGCTGCGCCGCATCGCCGAGGGGCATGGCCACCCCAAAGAGCTGGATTATTGGGATGAGCAGCTGGTGCAGGCCGGCGCGCGCGTGATTGCCGGTCGGCAGACCTTTCTGCGTGAGCTGGAAGTGGAGGCGCAGCGCGTCCACTATGACCTGACCGGACGGGCCGAGACCCTCACGCTGCGCTATCAGCCCAGCTTTAGCCCGACCTTTGAGGGGGAGGGCCAGCGCTCGTTCGAGGTGCTGGGCTTTGACCTGCACCGCCAGATGCACCCAGAGCAGATTGGGCCGCAGTTTGCCGCTCAGCTGCTGGCCGAGCGGGACGAGAGCATCCGCCGTGGGGTGACGCTGTCTGGCCCGCACCGTGACGAGCTGCGCCTGATGATTAACGAGCGTGATGCCGGCTTGTATGGCAGCCGCGGGCAGGCGCGTACTGCCGTGCTGGCCCTCAAATTGGCCGAGCAGGCGTGGATGAAGCACCGCACCGGCGAACAGCCGATTTTGCTGCTGGACGATGTGGCGGCAGAGCTGGATGCCACCCGTCGGGCCTATCTGCTGGAGCGGGTGCGGGCCGGCGGGCAGGCCGTGATGACCACCGCCGAGCTGAGCATCTTCCCGCAGGACTTCTTGCAGGCGGTCAAGGTTTGGCAGGTGCAGGCCGGCAGGCTGCTCAAGCCCCCGACGACGCCTTAGCCGCTGCCCACTCATCCGCCAACAGGCCATAGATGGCAAGGTCGTGCAGCGTGCCATACAGCGCGTGCACCTGCCGCAGCACCCCCTCCAGCCGAAAGCCAAGCCGTTCTGGCACGGCCCTGCTGCGCAGGTTGCCGGCGGCAGCGCGGATTTCGACACGGTTGAGCTGGAGCGTGTCGAAGCAGTAGGCCAGCACCGTGCGCACGCACATCGTCATCAGGCCGTGGCCGGTGCTGTCGGCGCTCAGCCAATAGCCCAGCTCGGTGGCGCGCGTTTCGGGCACTACATAATGCATCCCTATCGAGCCGACCAAGCGCCCATGCCAATAGATGCCGGCCTCAAAGCCCTCGTTGTGGAGTTCTTTGTCCATCCCCATCTGCACATACATCCGCTCGTCGTCGGCGGCATGGATACTCCCCGCCCACGGCAGCCATGGGCGCAGGTGCGCTTGGTTAGCTTGGACGACGGCGGCCAACTCGTCGAGGTCGTCCAGCGTAAAGCTGCGAATCAGCAGGTGGGGGGCAGGGGTGAACAAGGGCATCGCGGTCTAACCATTCACAAAACGATAAAGGGGTGAGGCGGCTATTTTAGCACTTTTCCACAATCAAAGCGGGTAAAACCCTGTGTGGCCCAATCGGCAAGTTTGGTTACAATAACCGGTGGCGTTTTTGTTGAAACACCACAAAGGAGAGGCGACGATGCTTCGGAAAATGAGCGTACTGGCAGTGCTGCTGCTGGCCATGGTGCTGATGGCTGCTGCGCCCGCTGCGGCACAGGATGAGTTTGTGTTTGGGATGGTGCTGGTTGGCCCAAAGGATGACCGCGGGTGGAGTCAAGCCCACTTTGAGGGCGGGCAGTATGTCGAACAAAACCTGCCGGGCGCGCGGATGCTGGTGTTCGAAAAGCTGAACCCCGCCGATTCGCCCACCACCACGCTGAATGACGTGGTCAGCCTGTTTGTGGAAGAGGGCGCGAAGGTGATTTTCACCACCTCGGACGCCTTTGAGGAAGACACCGCGGCAGTGGCCGAACTGTACCCCGATGTGGTGTTCATCAACGTGTCTGGCGACGACGTGCTGAGCGGCCAAGCCCCCGAAAACCTTGGCAACGTGATGGCCAAAATCGAGTGGGCGCGCCTGATTGCCGGCTGTGCCGGCGCGCTGGCCAGCCAGACCGGCAAAATCGGTTATGTCGGGCCGCTGATTAACGCCGAAACCCGCCGTGTGTCGGCCTCGGCTTATCTGGGCGCGAAGTACTGCTGGGACAACTATAAGGACAGCGACGCCGAGCTAGAATTTGCGGTGACGTGGATTGGCTTTTGGTTTGCCATCCCGGGCGTCACACTGGATGTGACCGAAGAGACCAACCGCTTTTTTGACAACGGGTTCGATGTGGTGATGAGCGGCGTCGATACCGCCGAGATGGTGACGGTGGCCGGCGCGCGTCAGGCCGATGGGCAGAAGGTGTTCGCCCTGCCCTACAACTCGCTGGCCGGCTGTGCCCAAGCCCCCGAGGCCTGCCTCGGTGTGCCGTTCTACAACTGGGGTCTGCCCTATCTCGAGCTGGTGACCGCGGTGAAGGAAGGCACGTGGGAGCAGGACTGGGACTGGGTTGACCCGACGTGGGACTCGATTTATGACCCGGCCGGAACGGCGACCGGCTTTGCGCTGGGCAGTGCCCTGACCGAAGAGCAAATCGAGCTGCTCAACGAGTTCACCGCCGAGCTGGTGGCCTATGTCGAAGAGGGCGGCGAGGGCTTGTTCTTGTGGGAAGGCCCGCTGTACCTGCAAGACGGCACAGAATTGGCCGCCGAGGGCGAAATCGTTGACCCGCTGGACATCTGGTATCTGCCGCAGCTGCTGCAAGGGATGAAGGGCGTCAGCGAGTAAACCCGCCGCCCTGACGTGATGACCCGCAAGGGGGATGCCCCTTGCCCCTCCCCGCGGCGCTGACCAGACCACCGGCAGCGCCGCGGCGCATTTGTCCTGTTGCCCGCCTTTCTCGCCCAAAAAAGAGACCCGACCATGACCACACCCCCCACCCCCCGCCTCGAAATCACCGGCATCACCAAGCGCTTTGGCCCGCTGGTGGCCAACCGCGACATCGATCTGCGCATCGAAGCGGGGCAGGTGGTTGGCATCCTTGGCGAGAACGGGGCAGGCAAGTCAACCCTGATGAAAATCCTCAGCGGCTATCAGCCGCCAGACGCCGGCGTCATCCGCGTGGACGGGCAGCCGCTGTCGATTCATTCCCCGCAGGATGCCATTCGAGCCGGCATCGGGATGCTGCACCAAGACCCGCTGGATGTCGGCGCATTCAGCGTGCTGGAAGAGTTTATGTACGGCCTAGACGGCGGGCCGCTGCTGAATCGGCGGGCGGGCCGCGCGCGGCTGTCCGAGGTGTGCCAGCGGCTGGGCTTTGCCCTGCCGCCTGATGTGCCGGTCGCCAGCTTGTCGATTGCGGCGCGCCAGCAGCTGGCCATTGCGCGCCTGCTGGCGTTGGGCGTGCGCGTGCTGATTTTGGATGAGCCGACCACCGGCATCAGCGCAGACCAAAAAGAGGCCCTGTTTGGGGCGCTGCGCCGGCTGGCCGATCAGGATGGGCTGACGGTGCTGCTGGTCTCGCACAAGCTGGAGGACGTGCGGGCGCTGTGCGATTCGGTGGCGGTGCTGCGGCGCGGCGAGCTGGTCGGCACGGCGCAGATGCCGGTCTCGCAAGCCGGGCTGGTCGAGCTGATGTTCGGTCAGCCGATTGAGGTGCTGCGCCACGAGACGCGCGTCCTGCCCGACGCCGCGCCGGTGCTGCGGATGGACGGCTTGACGGTGGGCGATGCGCGCCTGACCGTACAGGATTTTTCGCTGGCGGTGCGTGCCGGCGAGGTGATCGGGTTTGCCGGCCTTGACGGCAGCGGTCAGGCGCTGATTATGCGCGCCGCTGCCGGGCTGATGCGCCCACGGGCCGGCGTAATCCACATCGACGGGCGGGCGATGACCGGTCGGTCTTATCGGCAGTTTATGGCCAGTGGGGTGTTTTTTGGGGCGGCAGGGCGCTTAGAAGAAGGCCTTGTGCGCGGCTTGACCCTGACCGAGCACATCGCGCTGGCCACCGAGCGCCGCCCACTGATTGACTGGGGACGGGCACGCGCCCGCACCCGCGCCCAAATCGAGCGCTACCGCGTCAAGGGCACGCCCGATTCCCCGATCGAGACGCTGTCGGGGGGCAACCAGCAGCGCGTGCTGATGGCCTTGATGGCCGAGCACCCCCGCCTGATGGTGCTCGAGCAGCCCACCCGCGGCCTCGACGTGCACTCGTCGCGCTGGATTTGGTCGCTGCTGCTGGAACGCCGTGACAGCGGCGCAGCCCTGCTGTTCAGCTCGGATGACCTTGACGAGATTTTGACCTATGCCGACCGCATCGTGGTGTGCTTTGCCGGCCAAACCCGCCTGATTGACAACACCGACGCGCTGGACAGCGCCACCCTCGGTCACCTGATTGGCGGCGGTCTGGCCACCGTGCCCCAATAACGCCGGCCCACAGCCTGCTTGACAGATGCGCCAAAACCCGTGAAAATTATCACAATCAGGCTGTCAAGCACGGTGAGGAGTGCGGTGATGAAAGACTGGGAATCGCTGGCAGACCAATTGGCCAAGCAGGTGATTGGGGACGGCCGGACGGCGCATCTGCCGAATGCAGGCAAGCGCCTTCACCTGAACGATGATCCCTATGCGCCGGAGGAGCTGCGGCTGGCCAACCGTCTGCTGAAGGACAATGACCTTGTGCCGTCATGGATTGCCGAGGGCAAAGAGCTGGAAGAGCTGCGTCAGCGCCTGATTGGGCGGGTGCGGGCGGCGCTGGCCAGCGGCGGCGTGTCTGAGGCCTTGGGTGATGAGGTGGCGACGTTTAATAAGCGGGTGCTGAGCTATAACCTGAAAGCCCCGCAGGGCGCATCGCACCGGCGGATGATTGACCTTGCGCTGGAGGCGCGCCGCCTGCGCTGAGGGACGCCCACACAAAAAAAAAGCCCCCATCTCCCATGCGGCACATGAGTGATGGGGGCTGAGGGGCGCGGTCTTAGCGGGTCGGGCGGATTTGCTCGTTATAGAGCTTGACGCCCTCTTCCACGGCCTTGAGGGCTTCCGCGGCGTCGCCCCAGCCTTCGATGTCCACCTTTTTGCCTTCCAGCGTCTTATAGGCGCTGAAGAAGTGGGCGACCTCTTTGGGGAAGTGGGCCGGCAGGTCGCTGAGGTCTTTGACGTCGTCAAAGTTGGGGTCACTGGCCGGCACGGCGAGGATTTTGTAGTCCGAGTCGCCCTTGTCAATCATCTTGAGCACGCCGACCGGGCGGGCTTCGATGACGCAGCCGGGGAAGGTCGGCTCGGTCATGATGACGAGGATGTCCAGCGGGTCGCCATCACCCCAGAAGGTCTGGGGGATAAAGCCGTATTCTGCGGGGTAGTGGAACGGGCTGAACAGCACGCGGTCGAGCGAAATCACGCCGGTCTTTTTGCTATACTCATATTTGTTGCGGCTGCCCTTAGGCACTTCGACGACCGCATGGATGACGTGGGGGACTTCAGGGCCGGTTTCGAGGTCGTGCCACAAATTGATGCTCATGGGGACAAGCTCCTGCTGACGCGCGGATGATGAACAAAAACGCGCCGCATTATATCACGGCGCGGCCCGTGTCCCCAGTGCCGCTCAGGTGGGGGGGATGTCGCGGGCTTTGTGCTCTGGGCATTCCTGCACCGAGGGCAGGGTGTTCTCAACGTCGGGCAGCGGGGTGAAGGTGAGCGAATAGGTGTGCGATTGGCGCGGGCGGATGACGCCGCACACCTCGCGCAGGGTGATGCGCTGCTTGGTTTCGGGGTCAAAAGTGACGGCGGAAAGGCGGTAGAGCACCGGCTGATCGGCGGGGTGGCGCGGCAGTTTCGGCGCTGACGGGCTGGCGCATATCCTCGTCCGCCAGATATTCAATCAGGCGCTGAAGCAGTGCGTCCAACTGCTTGATGACGAAGATGGACGATGTGCCTTTGCCAAACGATTCGCGCGTTTCGGCAACCTCCACAATCATATACAGCAGGATGTTGCGATAGGTCTTGCTGTCTTGATACAGCTCATCGACGATCTCGCGGTCGGCTTCGGCGCGCCGGTGCGATTTTAAGCGCTCAATCAGCCCTTGCAGGCTCTCGTCACGCTTCAGCTCGTTCAGCGTCTTCTGCACCGCCTCTAGGTCGCTGCGCAAAATGTCGTAGACCGGCGCGCGCCGGATGGCGCTCTCGATGCGGTCAAGGTCATCGGGGGCAAGCGCGCTGTCGGGCGGCAGCTGGGCCTGCCCCTCGGCATTCAACACAAGGATGAAGGGTTTGGCATCCCCCAACGGCTTCAGCTTGATATATTGCAGGTCGTCCACCGCTTTGATGTATTCATAGACCGCGCCGGCGTGCGGCGTTGGCGCGTGCTGATAGGGTTGGCCGTCGGCGCTGAGATACTCGGCATCAAACACAATCGGGATAATCCACAGGTCTCGCGCGATGGCCCGCCACACCTCCCACAGCACCACATCGCGCGAATCGAAGCGAAAACTGCTGCGCCATGACGGGCCGCAAACCATCAACAAAATGTCGCACTGCTTCAGCTCTTCATCAATGGTCGCAAACCAGTTTTCACCGTCCCGCAAGCCCTCTTTATCAAAAAAGATCCGCTCTCTGCCCAGTTTTCCGATCAGATGATCGGCGATTTTGTGCGCAATCCCCATGCTGTCCGAACGTCGGTAGCTGATAAATACTTTCGACATCGTCTATCCCCCTGACGCTTTAGGACTCTTGTTACGTTGTTTATACCGCGCTGATTTTGTATTTGCTACAAAATTAAGTTTTTGTTCTCGTCAGCTGCAAACAGAAAGCGGCATCGAGTCATCTCGATGCCGCTGGGGCTTTTTGTGGGGCGGGTGGGGTTTGGCGCGCCTGCCAAGCCGATTGATACGAGGGGCGGTGCTGTCCTCAGCCGGCAGCAGCCATCCGATAAGCGAGGTAGCCGCCCCGCACGCCATAATAGCGGTCGGCCACCGCCATCGTCCGCTCAAACCCTGCCGGCGCGCCCATAAACACATACTCGCCAAGGTTGGGCAGCTGGTTGGCATACATCTCGCCCATCCGCAGCAGCGCATCCGATGGGATGCCGCCGGCCTCGACCATGTGAATCAGCACATCCACGCGCTGCGGCACAGCCCGCACCATCGCCTCGAGCTGTGCGCTGGCCACCTCGAATTCGGCCCACGTCCACGGCGCGCTGAAGCGCAAGACGACGGCGGTTTGCTGCGAGTTCTCCCAATAGGCCATCACACCCATGATGTTTTTGCTCCTGCTGTTGATTTTTGTGTTTTGATAGATACAGTCTATACGTTTGGGGCGGGCCAAAAGTTCCCACCTGCGCATATACTGTCTGCATATACTGTCTAATGAACCACAGTGTTGTGCCCCAAAGAGGTCTGCTGCTATGCGCTTCCCTGACGATCACCCGATTCGCCTCACGCCGCACACCAAATAAAAAGCCCCCTTCTCCTCAACGTGCCGTGGGAGAAAGGGGGTTGCGGGATGAGGGGGCAGAGCGGACGCGCCGCTGCTCCTGCTAAATCCCGTCCATCAACAGCTTGGCCACGCTCAGATAAATCAGCAGGCCGGTGGCGTCCACCGTGGTGGTGATCAGCGGGGCAGAAATCAGGGCGGGGTCGATTTTGAAGCGGCGCGCCATCATTGGGATGACCGAGGCAATCACGTTGCTCCATGCGCACACCACCACCACCGCCACCGCCACCACCACCGGCAGCGCACTGCTAAAGCGGTCATCAACCCACACGCGCAGCAGCGCCACCGCCCCCAGCATCAGCCCAAGGATGATGCCAGACGACAGCTCGCGCCGCACCACGCGCCACACGTCGCTTTGGCGGATGTCGTTGGTGGTCATCCCGCGAATCACCATCGAGACGGTCTGACTGCCGGTGTTGCCGCCCGTGCCAATCAGCAGCGGGATATAAAACGTCAATGCCACCACCGCTTCCAGCTCGTTCTGAAAGGTGCTGAGCACAAAGCTGGTGATGAACCCGGCCACGAACAAAAACACCAGCCACACAAAGCGCTGACGAATGACCTGAAACATCGGCACGCTGAAATATGGCTCGCTGGCCGAGTCGCCGCCGATGCCGCCGATGCCCAGCAAGTCCTCGGTTTGGGCTTGCACCAGCACGTCAATCGCATCGTCCACCGTGATGATGCCCAGCATCTTGTCATCAGGCGTGACCACCGGCAGCGCCAAGAAGTCGTAGCGCCCCAGCAGGCGCGCGGCGGTCTCGGCCTTCTCGGTCGGCAGCACCGAGGTTGGGTCTTTTTCCATAAAGTCGCGGATTTGCTCGCCGGCTTTGGCCGTCAGCACATCGCGCAGCGAGGCCACCCCAATCAGGCGGTTGGCGGGGTCGAGCACGTACACATCGCTGATGGTCTCGTAGCGCTCGTTGGTGCGGCGAATCATGGCAAGGATTTCGGCGGCGGTCATGTCTTGGTTGACCCGCACAAACTTGCGCGTCATCAAGCGGCCTGCCGAGTCGGGCGGGTAGGTCAGCAGCTCGCGGATGTCTTGGGCGGTGGCGGGGTGCATCTGGGCAAGGATTTCGTCCTGCCGCTCGGGGATGTCGTCGGCCAGCATCTCAACGAGGTCGTCCATCGGCATCCGGCTGAGCAGCGAGGCGGCGCGCTGAGCCGGCAGGGCGCTCAGCAGTCGGTGGGCGATATAGCCGCTCACCTCATCCAGCACTTCGGCGGCCATGTCGGGCGGCAGCAGGTTGAAGAGCATGTTGCGCTCATCGTCATCGCTGACGCGCTCCAGCACGTCGGCGATGTCTTGCGCATACTGGTCGGCAAAAAGTGCCTTGAGGGTGCTGTCGCGTGCCTCGGGGGTTAGCGTCTCGTCGTCCAGCAGCTCGCGGACGCGCTTATCAAGGTCGTCCGGGGTCAAATCGACGACAGCAGTGGGGGTGAGGGTTTGGGCTTCCTCGGTCATCAAATACGCACCTCGCTCTGCGCGCCCGGCGGCGCGCCCCTACGAACAGCGGCATGGACAAAGCATACCTAGCCTATCCACTGCCGTCCTGACACAAGATGTGGGCCTTACATGATGCGTGATGAAGGGGATGCGCGCAGCATATCACAGCGGACGGTCTCAGACCCCGCTGGTGCGCGCCAACTGAACTAGAGGGCGAAGCGCGGGGGATACGGGCTGAGACCGCCGCCGGCTAAGCGCGGCAAACCATCATCAACCGCAGATAGGGGGGGATTACCGTCTTTCGACATTTCTCTTCCTAACGATGCCCATCGGGGCAGTCTCCCCATTATAACACGCCAATCCAGCGTTGACATCATAAGGTTTTGAGGCCAAAGCGCCCTATCGCTGCACAAAAAAGCCCCGATCTCGCACGCGGTGAGATGGGGCTTTTAGGGCGGACACAGCAAAGGGCTAGTTGGTGGTGTGCTCGCTCAGAAAGCGCATGATGTCGCTGTGGGCGCGCTGGCTGTCGACCATGTCGGCCACCTGCTTGAGCACGCTGGCGTAGGCCGCGGCCTCTTCTTTGCGCTTGCTCTCAACCTTGGTCAGCTGAAGCATGGCACTGCGCAAACGCCCCTCGTTCATCTCGTTGAGGATGATGACCTGACTGCGCATCTCAATCATCGACATGGTGATGGCCATCAGGTCGGTGAGGATGGTAATCTCGTCCTCAGTCCACTCGCGCGGCTGACTGTCAATCACGCAGAACGACCCCAGCGTCTGACCATCGCTGGTGGTTAGCGGCATCCCCAGATAGCCAATCACGTTCAGGTCGGGGATGGCGAGGTTGTCCTTCAGAAAGTCCACCTTGCGCGCATCGCTCACCACCAGCGGCGACTGACTGGCCACCACGTGCTGGCAAAACGAGTGCGACAGCGCGGTCTGGCGGGCGGTTGCCCATGGCTCGGGCAGGCCCACCGCGCTCTTAAACCACTGCCGATCCCCATCGACCAGCGAAATCAGCGAGACCGGTACACCAATCAGGCGCGTGGCAAGCCGCGTCAAGCGGTCAAACATCTCTTCGGTCGGAGTGTCCATCAGCGCCAGCGATTTTAGGGTATTCAGGCGGCGCGGATCTTTCACCGCCTGCTGCACCTGCGGAGAAACGAGCGGCCCAGTTTGAGATAGCACTTTTGTACCGTCCTTTTAGTTAAAACGAACGAGAAGCCCAGTATAACTTTTGTACACGAGAAACACAACTAAAGATTGCGTAAGAAGTGCAAAGATACTCTTGTGAAAATGGTTTCTTTATACATGGGCCGGGATGGCGGGCGGGGTCGGGCGACGCTGGCTATACTGTTGGCGATGACCGATGCCGAAAAAAGAGGCCGCCATGTCTGACGACTCGTTGGAGACGCTTACCCGCCTGATGTTGGAGTTTGTCGAATCGAAGGGCTGGACGATGCCCGACTCGCCACACCCCCAGACCCCCAAGAACATCGCGCTGTCGCTGGTGCTCGAGGCGTCGGAGGTGCTGGAGCATTTTCAGTGGGCCGAGCAGTCCGCCGACCCGCAGGCGCTGGCCGGCGAACTGGCCGATGTGCTGCTGTATCTGATGCAGCTGGCGCATCTGCACCACATCGACCTTGCGGCGGCGGTGCGTGCCAAGCTCAGCCACAACCGTGACCGCAGCTGGTAGAGGTGCGGGTCAGCTGCCGGCGCGCCGGCGCGCTTTGCTGCGGGCCTGCACCCACGCATCGCCGGCCCATGCGCGCAGCAGCGCCTCGAGGTGTTCAAAGGCCACATCGGGCCAGATGCCGCTTTGCATCGGGTCTTCGGGGTTGGCCACCCCGCTGAGCAGCAGAGCAGTGGCAAGGCCGGCCTGCTGTGCCCCGCTGATGTCGGTATCCAGTCGGTCGCCAATCATCAGGGTTTGGGCGGCGGGTGTGCCGGTGACGCGCAAAGCGGCCTCGAACATCGGCAGGGCGGGCTTGCCAATCACAGTCGGCTCGATATCGGTGGCGGTACGCAGCAGGGCAAGGATGCTGCCCGCCCCGGGCACCAGCCCGTCGGGGGTGGGGAAGGTTTTGTCGCCGTTTGTGCCGATAAAGGCTGCCCCTGCCCGAATCAACAGGGCGGCGCGGCGCAGCTTGGGGTACGACAGCGCAAAGTCGATGCCGGCCACCACCACCTCGGCAGGGCCGTCCTCGCCCACCACGTCAAAGCCAGCGGCGTCCAGCGCCTCGCGGATGCCGTCCATGCCAATCACATAGACGCGCGTGCCGGCGGGATACTGCCCGCTGAGATAAGCGGCGGTGGCGCTGGCGCTGGTCAGGATGCGTGCTGCCGGCACGTCTGGCACGCCAAGCCGTGCCAGCTTCTCGACATACTGCGTGGGGGTCTTGCCGCTGTTGTTGGTCAGCAGCGCATAGGGGATGCTGCGCTCGTGCAGATAGGCGAATATATCGTGAAAGCCGGGCAGCGGCTGATCACCGCGCCACAGTACGCCGTCCATATCCAGGACGACGCCCAGTATTTTGTTGAACTTCATAACGGTGTGCTCACTTCTTCCAGTGTGACGGCAAACATCGGCACATCATAGTGGGTGCGCTCAAAGCCATAGGCGTGATAGGCCTCTTGCGAGCGCAGGTTGCTGCGCTGGGTATTGACCGTGATCACCTCGACCTGCCGGCGCACAAAGGCCGCAATCATCTCGCGCAGCAGGGCCGCCCCAACCCGCTGACCCTGCATATCGGGGCGCACGCCCAGCCGCGCCAGATGCCCGACCGACCCGTGCCGCGTGCTCAGCTGATAGCCGACCACCTCGCCATGCAGGCGGGCCACCGTGCACAGCGCGCTGCTGCGATAGGCATAGCGCATGTCCAGCGCGGTCATCTGAAAGGGGGCGGCAAAGGCCTGCTGGTCTACCGCCGCTATAGCGGCCACATCCTTGAGGTCGGCGCTTTCCAGCAGCAGGCCGGCAGGGACATCAGGCGGGGGGCGCAGCGGCACACTGCTGCCGCGCCGCATCGACACCAGCAGCTCGCTGGGGCGCATCCCCATCAGTACGGTGTGTCCCTCAATCCATGGGTCGATGGCCAACAGCCAGCACTCCCGCGCGCCGACCTCGCGCAGGCCGGCCCGCACCGCCTCCCACAGGGCGCGCATCACCTCGTCCTCGGGCCAGCCCTCGCCCACACAGGCGATGCGCACCCACGATTTGCCCCCCAGCGGCAAGCTGGCCGACATCACGCCGGCCAACGCGCCGCCGCGCCATGCGGTGCGCGTCACCCCGCCGATGTTATCCAGCCATGTCTCGGCCTCATACCAATCCAGATGGGTGTGGCGCAGATAGCTGTAGCGAATCAGTTCTAGCACCGGCGTGCGATAGCGGCGTTCGTAGGGCAGCAGGGCAAGGGGCGGGGCGCTGAGCATAGGCGGGATGTGCGGTTACCTCCGACGGGTGCGCAGGGCATAGGCCGGCACGGTCAGCTCATAACTGGCGCTCAGGCGCTGATCGAACAGGCGCACTCGGATGCGCTCGTGAACGCGCTCGATGTCGCTGAGGGTGAAGACGGTCGGCTTGCGCGTGACATAGCGATAGTCGATGATTTGGAACAGCTTTTCGCGCGCCCATTCGCTGCTGCCGGCGCTCAGGTCATCCAGCACCAGCAGGCCGGCGTTCTTCACCTGCTGAAAACGCTGGTCAAAGGTGGCGGTGGCGGCTGGGTTGAAGGTGGTGCGCAGGTCGTCCATCAGGTCGGCCACGGTGATGAAGAACACCTCGCTGCCGGCCTGCTGGCGCGCGTTGGCAATCGCCGCCGCCAGATGCGTCTTGCCCGTGCCGCTGCGACCGGCCAAGATGAGCCACGGCTCACGCGGGCGCTCGGCATAGGCGCGCGCCGCCTGCATCACCGTGGTGATGTTGGCGCGCTCTTCTTGGTTGAGCTGACTGGTGGTATCAAAATTCTCGAAGGTGTAGTCCCGGTAGAGCGCCAGCGTGGACGACAGCTTGGTGCGCACGTCGTCGTTCGTCGAGCGGTAATCGGGGGCAGAGATGGCCGCGCGGCGCGTGCGATCGACGTCCAGCAGGCGGCTCTTCAGGCGCGGGTCAAGCCGATCCAGCTCGGCGTTGGTGGTGATGACGGTGGTCATGCGCTGGGTATAGCGATAGTTGAGCAGCTGGAACAGCTTTTCTTTGGCCCACGGCGACGGGTTCTCGACCCCAAGGTCGTCCAAAATCAGCAGGCCGACGCCCTTCAGGCGCTCAAAGGTGTCGTCATAGCTCTGGCTGTCGTCGCTGTAGCTCACGCGCAGGTGATCCAGCAGGTCTGGCGAGGTGATGAACAGCACCTCTTCGCCGCGGGCGATGCGCGCATTGCCGATGGCCGCCGCCAGATGCGTCTTGCCACAGCCATAACCGCCCTCCAGCAGCAGCCAGCCCTGCGGCTGAGCGGCAAAGGCGCGCGCGGCCTCATAGGCGTTGATTAAGCTGCGCTGTTCCTGCGGGGTATACATCGGGTTTTCGACCACAAAGTCTTCAAAGCGCTTTTCGGACAGCGCCCCGAGGTTGCTAAAGCGGCGCAGGCGGTCTTGCCGCTCGCTGTCGTGCTCGGCCGGCCGATTGGGGCAGCGAAACAGCTTGCCAAAGCGCGGGTCGCCGGGCAGCACGTCATAGCGCACAACGCCCAACCCCTCGCAGATGCCCTCTGCCGCCCCGCACAGCACACACGCACGCATCCCGCCGGCCTCAGCGTTTGAAGAAGTCGGCGAACTGGCCAGAGGCAGATTTCTCTGCCGACTGAGGATGTCCTTGGGTGTTTGCATGGGGTTTGCCGTCCTTTCGCCAGCCGCGCAGCACCCCCTTGATATAGGACAAGCTGCGCTTGTTGCGCTCGGCAGCGATGGCGATGGCCTCGCGCAGCCACTCGTCGCCATAATCTGCTGCGAGGTCGCGCAGGGCATCCCCAATCAGGCCGGTCAGCGGGCCGATGTTGTCTTCATACAGCTTATACAGGGTGGGGCGCGGGGGCAGGATGGCCAAGTGGCCGCTGGCATCAAGGCGCAGCACCCCGCCCGATTCGGCCAGCGCGGCATCCAGCTCAGGGGTGGGGTGGGCATAGACTGTCTCGGGTTGTCCCGCCGGCCCGTGCGCCGACAGGCAGCGCAGCGTGCCGCGCTGCACCGCACGCGCCAGCCCATCCTCCAGCTCGGCCTCGCTCAGGCCGTGCACGGCCCGATTCGGCCCGTCAAAGTCGCTGCGGCGCACCCATTGCAGGCCCGCCGGCTGATTGTCGCGCTGGCGCATGGCCCACACGCAAAACACGGTCACTTTCAGCTCGGCCAGCGAGTCGATGTCGGCCAGCAGGCCGTTCAAAAAGGCGTCCAGTAAGGTCATCATTGGTGATTAGCGGTCTTCCGTCAGGCTGACGCGGCGGACAGCCCCGTCCATAAACTTGGTGAGCGACCCATCAAAATACAGCGAGATGGTATCGGTGCGGCCATTGCGGTGCTTGGCCACAATCACATCGGCTTGATTGGGGAACTCGGTAGCCTGATTGTAAACCACATCGCGGTATAAGAACATCACCACGTCGGCATCCTGCTCAATCGAGCCGCTCTCGCGCAGGTCGCTCAGCTGTGGGCGCTTGTCCTGCCGGCTTTCCACCGCGCGCGAGAGCTGCGCGGCGCTAAAGACCGGCACATTTAGCTCACGCGCCAGCTCTTTCAGCGAGCGGCTGATGTAGCCAATCTCTTGCACGCGGTTGTTCTGAAAGGCCGCGCCGCCGTTCATCAGCTGCAAATAGTCCACAATCACAAGGTCTAGACCAAACTCGTGCTGAAGCCGGCGCGCCTTGGTGCGCAGCTGAATCGGGTTGAGGCCGGGGGTATCGTCGATGTAGATCGGGAAGTGGCTGATGCGCCCGGCCGCCTCGACAAAGCGGTTATATTCGCCCGGGTTCAGGTCGCCGCGGCGCAGCTTTTCGCTGTTAATGCCGGTCTCCATGGCAATCATGCGCTGCACAATCTCTTCTGCGCCCATCTCCATGGTGAAGATGGCCACGCTCTGGCCGATGCGCGCCGCATTGACCGCCGCCGACAGCAAAAACGAGGTCTTGCCCATGCCCGGGCGTCCGGCAAAAATCAGCAGGGCCTGCCGCTGAAAGCCCCCCAGCAGCGCATCCAAATCGCGGAAGCCGCTGGGCACGCCGTAGCTCATCTCGGGGTTCTGAATCAGCGCCTCGATGCGGTTGAAATAGGCGTCCACCGCGTCGTGCATGGTCTGAAACTCGCGCTTGAGCTGGCGCTCGGTCACGTTGAACAAGCTGGTCTCGGATTTCGAGATGACCGTCTCAAGGTCGAGCTGCTCATCTTTGGCCAGCGCCTTCATCTGGTCTGCCGCCAGCAGCAGACGCCGACGCACCGCGGTGCGCTCGACAATCTGGGCATAAAACTCGGCGTGCACGCTGGTGGGGGTGCTGTTGAGCAGCTGCACCAGATACCCCACCCCGCCGATGGCCTCCAGCTGGCGCGCCGCCTCCAGCTCTTCGGTCACCGTCAGGGTGTCGATGGGCATCTTGCGGCTGGACAGGTTCTGCATGGCCGCCCAAATGTACTGATGCTTGAGCAGATAGAAATCATCGGGCTTCAAAAAGCTGGAGATGCTCAAGAAGACGTCGGGGTTGACCAGCACAGCGCCCAACAAAGCCATCTCGGATTCGGTGCTGGCCGGCGGGTTGGGGTCAAAGAGGGGTTGGTCGGGCATCGTCGGGCGCTCTCATGCAGGGATGCACGACGGGTGGCCGAACGGCCAGCTCTGGTCTGGCCGCACAGTCACCCGTCGGGGATAAAACAGGCTGGGGTGAGGGGCTACTTGTCGTCTTCGCCGCCGATGTCGTCGAGGTCAAGCGAGTCGAGGAAGTCGGCAAAGGCGCTCAGGCGGCGGTTATCGACCGGCGCATCCCCGAGGTCTTCATCGGTGGGCGACACGGCGTGATATTCCTCCTCTTCGTCCACCTCGGCCTCTGGGCGGATGCCAGCCCGATCGAGCACGGTCTCGGCCACATAAATCGGCACTTTGGCCCGCACCGCCACCGCGATGGCATCGCTGGGCCGGCAGTCAATCTCGAGGCGTGTGCCGTCGGCAGTGTCCAGCACCATGCGGGCATAGTACACATCGTCGCGCAGGTCATTGACGATGACATACATCAGGCGCGCGCCCAGCTCGTTAATCAGGGTCTTGATCAGGTCATGGGTCAAGGGGCGGCGTTGGGCGATGTCTTGCAGCTCTAAGGTGATCGCGTCAGCCTCGAACGGCCCGATGAAAATGGCAAGATAACGGTCGGAGGTGCTGTCGCGGAGGACGACGATGCGCTGCTGAGATGTCAGGCTAACACGCACGCTGTCGATGGTGACTTCAATCATAACATGAACCTCAAAACGGGTTTGGCGGGTGGACACCGGTGAATTTAATGGGCCTCTGACTCCATTATACCCATGGTTTTAACCGCGCAACAATAAGTGGGTGGTTAGGTTATCGGGCCAATGCGCCGCCCCGACACAGCGGCCTATTGGGCCACCAGCAGCAGACGCACGCTGCGGTCGGTGGTGGTATAGACCGTGCGGGCCGCCAGCGTGCCGTTTTGCGTCTCGATATGGGCAAGGCCCAGCGCGCCGTCTCGATCGAACAGGCCGGCCACCCCGTCGGGCGTGCCGCGCACGTCCTCCAGCACAAGGCTGAACTGCCCAACCTGCGACCCATCCAGCCCATATACGCTGAAAATCGGTGCGCCGCCGTCGTCTGACCCAGCGGCCAGCACCTGACGACCACCGGCCACCCACCACACCTGCGAGATGTGGCCGCTGAGGTTGGACAGGCGCGTGGCGCTGCCGCTGGCGGGGGAATAGATGTCGATGGCGTTATACGGGTCTTGCTTGGCGGCTAGGGTGGTCATGGCGCTGTCGGCGGTCATCATGCTCGGGGTGTCGGCTTCCAGCGCCGGCGTGACCAGCTCGCCAAAGCCGCGCACATCGGCCACCAGCGCCGACATCCCGACCACCTGCGGCGCTTGGGCCGGACGCCACACATACAGGTCATAGGTCGAATCAAGCGCCATGCCGGGCGTGTGGATGACAAACGAGACCCGATCGCCCTGCACATGCAGCACCACCGGCAGGCCCGCCGGCAGGCCGGCCAAGGCCTCGGTCAGCGGGCCGCCGCCCTTCACCTGCTCAGTGGTCAGGTCGGCCAGCACCAGCTCCCATTGGCCGCCGCGCAGCACCCCAAAGGCAAAGGTCTGCGCGCCCTCGTCAAAAGCGGTCGGGCGGGCCATCTGCTCAAAGTCGATGGCGGTCACGTCCGATAAATCGTAGGTAAAGCGGATGATGCCCGTGCCGGCATCATACACAAACAACTGCCGATTGAGCTGCGGCGCGGTGCTGTCATAGGCGGTATAGGCCACAAAGCGCCCACTGCCCGAAGCCACAGCAGCGTCGCCATAGGTGTTAAAGGCCTGACTCAGCGGCAGGCGATAGACGTCGATGATTTCGCCGTTGGCGTTGACACGGGTGATGCTGCCGTCGCTGGCGGCATACAGCCATGCCGTCCAGCTGGATTGTGCCGTGCTGACCATGCTAATCAGCAGCAGCACGGCGGCGGTGATGAGGGGTTTCATGCGGTTGACCACGTCTCTTTTGTGACTCCCTGACATGGACGATGTTTCATTTTCGTATCGTACCTCAGGTTGCAGGGTGCACGAAGGCACGCTTGCCCTACGATTCGGCCCAAGGCCTGATTATCCGGCGGCGTCGGACAGCACCACCGGCACGACCTGCTCGGGCAGGCCCGCGGCACGCACGCGCACCAAGGCGCTGCCGCTGCCGCCGTTGGGCTTCAGGCCGACCTGCCACGGCACATCGTCCAGCGGGTTGGCCGCGGCCAGTCGCACGGTCTGGCTGTCCAGCACCGCCCCCGCCGAATCAACCAGCTCGACCGTCAGCACCCCCTCCGCAAGGCCCGAGGCGCGACCGCGCACCCCCACCTCGTCCCCGCCGACCGGATCACCCGCCGCCGGCATCAGGATGTCGATATACGCCCCATCAGGGCGCTCGGCCACCGAGGCCAGCACAAACGAAGCTGCCGCTTTGGGGATTTGGCGTGCGCTGTCGTTGACGCTGAACACGCGCACCTGCATCTCGATCGGCGGGCCGTCGTAGGATGGCACAAACTGCACCACAAAGCGCCCATCCACCACCGCCGGCATGTCGCGATAGCCAATAAACGTGGCCGAGGGCTGCGCCGGCACAACCTCGACAAACACCGCGCTGCCCACCCCTTCGGTCACGCCGGCCACCGTCAGGGTGCTGGCATAGATGACCGCGCCGTCTGCGGGGGTCTCCAGCCGCACGCTCAGGGTATCGATGACGCCGGTCAGCATCAACGTGCGTATCACCAGCGCTGGCAGGCCCAGCGCCGCCACCACTGCAAAAAGCAACCACATCCGCCGATAACGCGCCATCGCCTCACCTCCCCTGATACATACCTGCCGCCGATTGTAGACCATGCGACTGCGATTGTCAGCCTGAGGCTGGGGCTGATACAATGCGGCTTCCGTCCCACACGCCCATCAGGTGATTTGATGCTTATCCGACTGCCGAAACCCGCGCTGGCACTGTCGCTGCTCTCGCTGGCCCTCAATGTGCTGTATGCCCTGACCAGCCCGCATTACGAGGTCTCCGACGAGCTGTATCACTACCCGATGGTGCAGTATCTGGCCACGCAGGGTTTTCAGCTGCCGCCGCAAGACCCCGCCAACCCCGGCCCGTGGCGTCAGGAGGGCAGTCAGCCCCCGCTGTATTATCTGATGGCCGCCGCCCTCACCCTGCCCATCCCACAGGCTGACCTTGCACTGGTGCGGCGCGAGTCCCCGCTGGCGGTGGTGGGCGAAGAGATACCCGATACCGCCCCCAACATGATGCTGCATACCGGCAGCGTCCCGACCGATGGGGCATGGCTGGCCACGCGGGTTGCGCGGTTGTTCTCGGCGGTGCTGGGCGCGCTGACCGTGCTGGTCACCTATGCCACCGCTGCCGCCTTGTTCCCCGGCCGGCCAGAGTGGGCATGGGGAGCGGCGGGCTTTCATGCCACGCTGCCGATGTACGCCTTCATCAGCGGGTCGGTGAACAACGACGCACTGTCCAACCTGCTGGGCAACCTGATTGTGCTGCTGTTGATTCGCCTGCTGCTGCGCCAGTCCGCGCCGCGCTGGCCGGATTATGCGGTGCTGGGGCTGGCGGTGGGCGGGGGCATCCTCAGCAAGCTGAGCATCGGCTTTACGATACCGGTCGTGGCGGTTGTGCTGCTGCTGCTGAGTGTGCGCTTTCGCGATGTGCGGATTGTGCTGGTCGGTGGGCTGATTTCGGGCGGGCTGACGATGGCCATCGCCGGATGGTGGTATTGGCACAACTGGGTGACCTATGGCGACCCGTCTGGCCTCAACCGATTTTTGCAGATGGTGGGAGAGCGCCCCGCCCCGCTGGATTGGGCCGGCATCCTGAGTGAGGCTGACGGGTTCAATCAAGCCTTTTGGGGGATGTTTGGCGGGGTCAATTTGCCGATGCCCGACCTGTTCTATCAAGTCACCGGCGCGGTGACGCTGGCGGCGGTGGCCGGCGCGTTGGGCTGGTGGGGGGTGCAGCTGGGGCGTCGGCCAATGCGGCAGGCCCGCCCCGCCCGCTGGTGGATGGCCGCCGGCTTGAGCAGCGGCTGGGTGCTGGTCACGCTGCTGGCCTGCGCGCGTTGGACGAGCATCACACCGGCCTCGCAGGGGCGGTTGGCCTTTGTGGCGCTGTCGTCGATTGCGCTGTGGGTGTGCGTGGGGCTGACGGCCTTTCTGCCGGCCCGCGCCCGCCGTGTGGTGCTGATGGGCGGGGTGGGGGCGTTGGGCCTGACCAGCGCGCTGATACCGTTCACTGTGATTGCGCCGGCCTATGCCCTGCCGCCCACCATACCACTCGCCTCGTCCATCACCACATGGCGCGAGGCCGGCGGCAGCGGCCAGCTGTCTTTGATCGGCCTGTCGGCCATGCCCGACGACCTGCGCTCGGGCCAATACGCGCTGTTCAGCACCGATTGGGCCGTTGATGCCCCGCTGAGCGGGGATTATGCGCTGTTTGTGCATGTGCTGACCCCAGACGGCGTGATTGTGGCTCAGCGCGACGTGTACCCGGGCGGCGGCCTGATGGCCACCAGCGACCTGCCGGCGGGGCGCACATGGCACAACCCGCTGGCGGTGGCCCTGCCAGATGGCTTGCACACCGGTCAGTCGTTGAGCATTGCGCTGGGGTGGTTTTCGCCGCAGACCGGCCAGCGCCTTGTGCTGCCCGACGGCGCGGAGACGCTGATGCTGGGCCAATTCGACGTGCCGGCGGTGGTCAGCGCTGCCGGCATCCCCAACCCGATCGATGTGCCGTATGCCTTCGGGGCACGTTTAATCGGCTATCAGGTCAGCCAGCTGGGAGTGGCGCAAGGGGAGTCGTTCGAGGTCACTCTGATGTGGCAAGTCGACCGCCCGATTGAGCGCGATTACACCCTCACCCTTCAGATGATTGACCCGATCAACGCAAACAAAGCCGCCGCCATCGATCAGTGGCAGCCCACCAGCACATGGACGGTCGGCCAGACCGTGGTGCAGACCTATACCCTGACGGTTGGGGCTGATGCGCCGCCCGTCCCATACGAGCTGCGCGCCGCGTGGTATCTCCAGACCGAGGACGGGAGCTTTGCGCTTCAGCCGGTGCTGCCGGCCTACGGCGTGCATCACACTCTGACCCCGATGCGCGTGCTGTACCCGATCTTATGTACTGGGCGCGGCGGTCGGGGTCAGGGAGGGCAGCGGGGTTTGCGTGGGCAGCACCACGGTTGGGCTGGGGGTATAGGTGGGCAGCAGGATGTCAGCGCGTTCTTGATTGGATAGGTCGCGCACGCGCTGGGTTTCGCCCAGCGCAATCAAGCTGCGCACGTCCACCAGCCACACGCGCGCGCCGTCGGCACTCCACGTCAGCACGCGCGAGGGGTCTGCCGTCCATGCCGCGCCGCGCAGGCCGTTGGGGTGCGGCAGCACCACCGTGCGATAGCCGCTGGACACATCCCACACGCGCACCGTGCGCACATCATCCCATGTCAGGAGGCGCAGGCCGTCATCTGACCACAGCGCATCGCGGATGGGCGCGCCCTCATGACGCAGCGTGACCGAGGTCGGTGGGCTGGTGGTCATGTCCCACACGCGCACCTGCCCGTCATCGGTGCGGGCCAGCAGATAGCGGTCATCCAGATTCCAGCGCGCATCCACCACCACCAGCGGGAAGATCTGCCCTTGCAGCGCCACCTGATGCTCCATGCTGTGCAGCATCAGGCCGGTCTCGGTCTGCCACACCCGCACCCGCGAGTCGCTGCTCCATGTCAGCACCTGTGTGGCGTCGCGGTTGAAGCGCGCGCCGTTGACGCTGCCGTCATGCCGATAGATGGCCACCTGCCGCCCAGTCTCGGTATCCCACAAGCGGGCTGTGCCGTCAAAGCTCCATGTCAGCAGGCGCGTGCCGCTGGTATTAAACACCGCCCCACCGACCACGTCGGTATGATCGACCGTTTGGCGCAGACCGTCGGCCAGCGGCCAGATAATCACCGTGCTGCCCGACCATGTGGCCACGCGCGTCCCCGCCGGATTGACCGTCACCCCGCTGACCGGCGCGTTGTGCGGCAGCACAAGACGCTGCGCGCCAAGGTCGCGCGTTTGGTCGCCGCTGTCAATCGTCCACACCGTCACGGTGCTGCCGCTGGAGACGCCCACCCCGCCGATGTCCCATGTCACCAGCACGCGCCCGTTGCGCCCCCACGCCATGCCGGCGATGCGCCGCAGGTGGATCAGGTCGGCCACCGGGCTGTTGGGGCTGCCCAGCGACCAGATTTGCACGCGCAGTCCGCCATCACTCAGGGTGGCGATGCGCTGGCCGGTCGGCGACCACGACACCCCTTCGACCACCGAGTCGGCGCGGAAGTTGGCCGGCTGTTCAAAGCTGTTGGTGATCGGGCGCACCGCCACCGTGTTCGACTCCCACGTGGTCAGGCGGGTGCGCAGCGGGTCGAGCAGCACCCCGATGCCTTGCCCCTCGGGGAAGACGCGCGGCTCGCTGCTGGCCGATACGCGCCACACGCGCGCCGTGCCGTCATCGCCCCACGTCAGCACGCGGCGGTTGGCCTCGTCCCACAGCGCGCCATAGACCTCACCGTTTTGCGTCATGACCGAGGCGGTGGGGGGGTCTTGGCGCAAGTCCCACACGCGCGCCGCCCCGCGTGACCACGCCAGCAGCTGACGCCCGTCCGCGCTGAGGATGGCCCGCTGCACCGCCGCCCCTTGCAGCACGTTCAGCGGCTCTTCGGGATAGTCGGTCTCCCAAATCACGATGTCGCCCGTGCCGGTCACCACGATGATGCGGCGCGCGTCTGGGCTAAATATCGCGCTCTCGACTGCGCTGGTGTGCGAGAAGCTCTCGATGCGCCCGCCGTCGATGGCTGACCACACCCGGGCGCGCCCGTCCGCGCTGGCGGTCAGCACCTGACGCTCGTCGGCGCTGAACACCGCCGTATTGACCTGATCCTCATGCGTGAAGGTGTGCAGGGGCTGCTCTGGCGCGCGGATGTCCCACAGATAGGCGCTGCTGCCGCGCGTCCAGCTCAGCACCTGCGTATAGCTGCGGTTGAACACCGCCCCGCGCACATTGGCGTCATGCTCAAAGGTGGCAATCAGCGCCGGCGGCTGCTGCTGCATGTCCCACACGCGCGCCGTCCGGTCGCGCGCCCATGTCAGCGTCAGCGCCCCGTTGCCGCTGAATACCGCTCCGCTGACGCTGCTGTCGTGCGGCAGGGCGGCCAGCTGCGCCCCGTTGGACGCATCCCACACCATCGCCAGCCCGTCCTCCGAGGCGGTCAGCACACGCCGCTCGTCGGGGCTAAAGCTGGCGCTGTTGATTAACAGCGGGCGCGGATGGCGCATCAACAGCGACGTGCCGGTGTCGATATGCCACAGGCGCGCCACCCCCTCACTGTCCCATGCCAGCAGGCGCTGCCCGTCCACTGTGAACAGTGCCCCACGCACAAAGGCGGTGCTGGCGTGGTTGAGGCGGGCCAGCTGCCGCCGCTCATCCACCGACCACACCGTGATGGTGAAAGCCGAGATGGTGGCCACCCGCCGCCGGTCGGCACTCCACACCGCAAGGTTGACCGTGCTGTCGTGCGAAAAATACGCCAGCTCCTGCACATCCGAGGTGATGGCGGTGGTGAGCGCCAGCTGACTGTTGGTGTTATAGATGCCGGCATCCACGTTCTCCAGCGCCTCCAGCGCCAACAGCAGGCCGGTTTGTGGTCGACCGGCTTGCAGCTCGGCCTGTGCGCGCTCGCCGCGATACAGCGCCTGCGCCTCCCACGATTCGCGCAGGTTGGCTTGGGCCGTGCCCGCGCTTGATTCGGCTTGTGCCACCGCCGTCAGCGCCAGCTCAGAATTCTGCTGGGCCACCAGCGACTGCGCCACCGCAATGCCAATCGAGACCAGCGCAAACACCAGCAGCACCGACAGCAAACCGACCATCTGGCGCAGGCGCAGGCGCTGGCGCTCGCTGCGCTCCTCTTCCTCTTGGCGCAGGGCCACGCTCGCCCCGATATAAATCGAATGCAGTGAGGTCGGGCGCGGCTCTTGATTGCGGTTGAACTGCAACCAGCTCTCGGCACGGCGCAGCTCATCCCCGCGCAGCAGCAGGCTCTCATCGCGCCCGCCGCCGGGTTTATCGCTGTTTTGCCACTCGCGCGCGCGCACCAGCAGACGGGTGTGATAGTGGGCGTTTTCGGGGTCGCGGTTGATCGTCTCCAGCAGGGCGGTGAAGGCCTTGGGGTGCTCATCCTCGGTGCGGCAGAACAGCCAATTGTGCGCGCGCACCGCATCCCAGTTCGACGCGGCGTTTTCGCCCCATTTTTGCTCGGCCCAATAGGTGGTCATCGCCTCTTCATCAATCTCTTGATGCAAAATGGGTATCATGCGCTTGTTGCTGTTGCGCGCATAGGTCATCTCGCGGTTGCACACGTCAGAGCGCAAAAACTCCGGCGTGACAATCAAGACGACGGCCTGACAGCCGTCCATCCCGCGCATAATCTCCTTCCACCAGTCCGACGAGAAGGGGATGTCCTCCCAATCTACCCAGACCTCGTGCCCAGATGATTTGAGATGCTCGGCCACAAGGCGAGTAAAGTTGACGTTTCGGCGTGAATAGGAGAGAAAAATGTCCATAAGCGATAAATGCATCCTTGGGTATAACAATATTGTATGTGGTGTGACGCTGCAAAACCGTTTGAATTTTGATACCTATGTCCCAGCACGCTCAAACAGCGGTCTGGGCTTGCGCGGGGGGGAGGCAGCGGGTATACCTGTGGCTGTCGGCCTGATTAACCACATTGGATGCCCTGCCAGATGAGTACACGTCTGCGTTTTTTGCTGGTGATGTTTGGGGCGGTGCTGGTGGGCGCAGCTTTCACCTTCGACCGCTGGTTTCCGCTGGTGTTTAACCCCGAGGATATTGTGCTGTTCCCCGAGCTGCCCGAGAGCTTGCAAGAGGCCTTTGAGGCGCTGCCGGCCGAGCGCCGTGAGGCCTATCTGGAGCTGCGCGAAGAGAATGTGGTGCTGGCCGCACGGATGGCCGCCGCAGGCGTCCAACTGCCGCGCCTTGTCCCCGAAGACCAGCAGGCCAATCCGCAGTATTCTGGGCAGGTCAGCACGCGCAGCGGCACGTTTATCCCCATCAGCCCCATCCGCAGCGCCGAGGGCAGCGTTACGCTCTACCAGCTGCCCGATGGCTCGCGCTATCTGTGGCTAGAGGGCTTCAGCGTCATCCCCGCCCCGGGCCTGCGCCTGTTCCTCTCGGCGGTCAACAAGGCCCAGATTGACGAGCTGGCCGCAAAGCGCGACCCCGCCGAGCGCGAATACAAGCTGTCGCTGGATGACCTGCTGCTCGACCCGCTGCGCTTCGACGTCGGCAATCAGGCCTATGACGTCCCGCGTGAGGCCGATTTGTCGCGCTATCGCAGCGTCATCATCTACAGCACCGAGTTTGACCTGCTGTGGGCCTACGCTCCGTTCTGATTCGCTACGCCGCGCGCGATTACACAGTATAATCACGGTGTAAGACACGTTTACACACCAAAGGAAACTGTATCAATGCGTCGTGTAATTTCTGTGCTGGGGGGTGTGACGCTGGCGGTGATGCTGGCGCTGGCCACCCCAGCCTTCAGCCAAACCCCCATCGCCCCCACCGCCCCCACCGCCCTCCCGCCCGAGGCGACCGTCGCCCCAGAGCAGACGGCAGAACCCGAAGCCACCGCTGAAGTCGTCCGCCCGATGGAGACGGTTGGCCCGGCTGTCAGCACGACTGCGCCTCAGCCCACCCGCACCTTTGCCCCGCGCCCCACCCCCGACCCGGCTGTGCCGGTGGTGCGCTTGCAGGCCTCGGTGATTGAGGTGTATCCGCATGACACCGGCAGTTTTACGCAGGGCCTGCTGTGGAATCCCGACCGCCAGACCTTTTATGAGAGCGCCGGCGAATATGGCAAATCGAACCTGCGTGAGGTGTCACAAAGCGGCGAGGTGCTGCGACAGGTGGATGTGCCGGCGGTCTTTTTTGCCGAGGGCCTCGCACAGGTCGGCGACCGCCTGATTCAGCTGACATGGCGCGAAGGGCGGGCGCTGGTGTATGAGGCCGAGACCTTTGAGCTGATTGGCACTTATACCTATGAGACCGAGGGGTGGGGGCTGTGCTATGACGGCAGCGTGCTGTATATGAGCGATGGCACGCCCAACCTGTATGTGCGTGACCCGCAGACCTTTGAGGTGCTAGACGTGATACCGGTGACCTATCTGGGGCAACCGGTGGACTATCTGAACGAGCTGGAGTGCGTGAACGGCAAGGTGTGGGGCAATGTGTGGTACACCGATGTGATTATCGGCATCGACCCGACCACCGGCGCAGTGGACACGGTGGTGGACGCGCGCGGCCTGCTCTCGCCCGAGGTGCAGATGCGCCTTGCCGACGGGTCAGTGCTCAACGGCATCGCCTATGACCCGCAGGAAGACGTGTTCTATCTGACCGGCAAGCGCTGGCCCAGCCTGTTCAAGGTGCGCTTTAGCCCGGCAGGCGTGCAAGAGCGCTAAAAAAACGCCCCTCATCCTTTAACCCCCTTCTCTCACGAAGGGGGCTTTTTTTGTGTGTGGCGCACGCGGCAGGGGGTGAGGGGGTCACATATCCGAGGCGATGAGCGCCGCGCAGATGCCGTCGATGAGCGCCTGCTCTTGGTGCTCAAACACGGTGCGCGGGTCGAACACCACGCGCTCATCTTCCACGCGCGCCACAATCGGGAACTCGACTTGGCGCAGGCGCATCAGCAGGCCGTCGGCGTCGTGTACGCGCACCACCAACGCCACGGTCGGCTTGGTTTCGCCGGGCAGCGCCCCGCCGTTGATGGTGGAGCGGGTTTGCGCCACCTCGGCGTTGAGGTCGGGCACGCGCGCCTTCAAAATCAGCATCCAGCGCTCGACGGTGCGGGTGAGGTCTTCTTGGGTGCGGTTGAGCATCCGCCAGACCGGGATGTGGGTGAGGGCCTCGCCGCGCCGATAGTGGTCTAGGGTGGCGTTGAGCGCCGCGATGGTGATTTTGTCGGGGCGGATGGCGCGCATCAGCGAATGACGGCGCAGGCGCTCAATCAGATCGTCCCGCCCGACAAGGATGCCGGCCTGCGGCCCACCCAGCAGCTTGTCACCGCTGAACCAGATCAGGTCAGCGCCGGCGCGCACCGATTCTTGCACGGTTGGCTCGTGGGCAAGGCCAAACATGGCGGTATCCAGCACCGCGCCGCTGCCAAGGTCGTCAAAGCACCAGATGCCGCGTTCTTTGGCCAGCTTGGCCATCTGCTCGATCGGGGCTGCGCCGGTGAACCCAACCAGCTTGAAGTTGGAGCTGTAGACCCGCATCAGCGCGGCGGTCTGGTTGTCGATGGCGCGCTCATAGTCGTTGATGCGGGTGCGGTTGGTCGTGCCGACCTCGACCAGCTTGGCGCGGCTCTGGCGCATCACATCGGGGATGCGAAAGCCGCCCCCCAACTCGACCAGCTGCCCACGACTGACGACCACCTTTTTGCTGCGGGCCAGCGCCGACAGCGCCAGCATCGAGGCGGCGGCGTTGTTGTTGACCACCAGCGCAGCTTCCGCGCCGGTCACCTCTTTGAGCAGGGTCTCGACATGGTGCAGACGGCTGCCGCGCCGGCCCTCGCGCAGGTCATACTCCAGTGTGATGTAGTGCGAGGCGGCTTCAATCATGGCCTCTTGCGCCGCCTCGGACAGCACCGAACGCCCCAGCAGGGCGTGGATGATGATGCCGGTGGCGTTGATGACGGGCCGCAGGGTGGGCGTAAAGCTCAGGCGCAGGCGGCGGCGCGCATCGCTGATGATGGCCTGCGAGGTGGTATCCGGCTTTAGCCCGTCAATCAGCGCAAGGCGCACATCGGTGAGGGCAAGGCGCAGCGCGCGCAGGGTCGCCTCTCGCCCATACACCCGCACCAGCTCGTGCGCCGGCTTCAAACGGATTAAACGGTCTACCGAGGTCAGCGCCCGCAGCGCCGCCCGCAGCTCCGGATCGTCAACGTGGGAGATTCGAGCTTTCTCGGACACGTAAAAATACCTCCACCCCAATAAACGCCACCGCCAGCAGCACTGCCGCAGGCAAGCTCAGCACGCGCGGGATTTGCAACCACGCGCAGATCGCCGCATACAGCCCCACCCACACACTCTGACGGATAATCACGCCGCTGGGCGGGAGTTCCCGCGACAGCGGCGTCAGGCGAACGTTAAAATAGCGTACAAACGGCAGCACCGTACAGCTGACCGCGATGCTGAGCAGCACAAAAAACAGCCACAGCGGCCCACCGATGCGCGGCTGCTGCGTATTGATCAAGCCATATAACCCCACCCACGACAAAACCCCCATCACCGCCGCGGCCAGCAGCATCCCGACATGGTCAGACGGGATGCGCTCATAGGGAGAGGGGTTGGGTGACGTCATCAGTTTTTGCCTGCCTGCAACTATAGCGTGTTTTTCGCTCAAATCAGATGTCAACATTGTTATGCTACCGCAAAACACCCAGCCAAAAGCATAGAAAGTGTGTGGGGCGCTTGTCAAATTTTCCAACTCATCATACGCTAATATCGCGTTTGATTGTCGTATAAAGGATTGAAGAAGACATGACCCCATTGTCCCGCTTGATTGCGCTCCTGCTGGTGGCCGCCTTTGGCCTAAACGCTGTGGCGCAGGATTTCCCCACCACCTTTACCACCAGCGGCGGCCTCAGTGTCGGCGTGCCCGAGGGCTATGAGGCGCAAGAGCTGCTGCCGGGCGCGGTCGGCGTGCTTGAGCCGGTCAGCGAAGAGGCGGTGATTATCTTCACCTCGGACGCGCTGCTGACCTTTGGCCTGCCGACCGGCTCGGATGCGCAAGTGATTATGACCGCCTTCAGCACACAGGGCGACTTCAGCGAGATGCAAGATGTCGAGCTGAGCATCGGTAAGGGCTTTTTCGCCTCGGGCGTGGTGCCCGGCCTGGACACCAACGGCACGGTCTATGCCATTGATGCCGACTTTGGCCTGATTGTGGCGATTGTGGCCGCACGCAGCGGCGAAATCAGCGCGGCGTTTGGCGAGCTGGCCCTTCAGATTATCGACAGCGTGACCTTTGACCCCGGCGCTGTCGCCACTTCTGAGCCGGTGGAAGAGCCGACCTTTGACCCCGAAGTGATTGATGGCGACTGCCCGATTGCGGTCTCGGCCATGCCCGAGGGCGTGGTGCAGTTCTGCGCCGGCGTCGAGTTTACCCTGCCGCAGGGCTGGACCATCAGCGGCGACTCCGTGGACACCATCGCGTCGGTCAGCACCAAGGAATTTAGCGTCAACGTCACCGCCTCGGTCAGCGAAATCAACAGCTTCTTCAACCCCAGCCTCTACAAGACCGAATCGATGGCTTATCTGGCCGAGGCTTACAGCTATACCAGCTATGACGCCGAAACCAGCTGGCAGGTGCTGAAGGACGAGGACGGCGTGAAGGTCGAAGTGTATGACCCGCGCGTGCAAGAAACGCTGGAAGAAAACGCCTACGTCACTATCACCTACCTCGTCACCCTCAACAAAGACCTGTTCGTGACCTACACCGTCGGCTTTTTGCCGCAGTTCGCGCGCGAGAGCGATGTTGAGCTGGCGCAAGAGCTGGTGCTGAGCACTGTGCTCAACGACAGCTATACCGGTGAGCCGGTGCTGCTGGACGTGGACGGCAAAGACATGTTTGTGAACGAGCTGACCTGCAACAGCAGTTCGTATATGTTCGGCTATACCGGTGAGGGCCGCTATCTGGTGCGCTGCGGCGCGTGCGCAGGCGACGAGAGCAGCGTGTGGGGCACGGACATTTTCACCGATGACTCGAGCGTGTGCCTTGCCGCGGCCCACGCCGGCGTCACCCAGCTGAGCGAGGGCGGCACGTTCTTCGTGGACATGCTTGGCGGCCAAACCTCGTATACCGGCAGCACCGCCAACGGCGTCACCAGCCGTGACTATGGTGAGTGGGGCGGCAGCTTCTCGGTTGCCCCGCTGGAAGAATAACACCCCCCGCATCTCCCGCGTCCCTGCCCACAAGTCATCTGTGGTGGGCAGGGATGCCCCTCCCTCTCTGACAGCTCTCCCGCGCGGGCAGCGCCTCTGCTCATCTCCGGCAATTCCCTTTCCCCGTTCTTTTTTTCTTCAATATCCCCCCAAAAAAAGGTCAATGACGATGGCACGGCTTGTGAGTCTTTGTGTGTGGATCGGTCTGAGCCTGAGCCTGATGGCAGTGGGCAGCGCGGCACAGGATGCACCTGCCCCGCTGGGGATGAACCTCGGCGGGGTGGTCAGCTACATGACCGACTGGCCGTTTGTGGACGTGTTTCGCACCGCCCGCCCGTGGATTGCCAACTGTGACGGGTGCGCATGGGACAGCGCCGGCCCACTGGCACTGACCCCACAGGGGTGGGTGGCCGCGCTGGCCGATGGGCAGTGGGCCGACACGGTGATGATGGATGGGGCGGCAGCTTATCCGGATGGGGAGTACGTGGTGCTGTATGACGGGCGCGGCAGCATCGAGTTCCCGCACAATCCGCCGCACAGCGTGCAGGCCGACGGGGCGGGGCGGATACGGGTGCGCCCGCGTGCCGGCGGGCTGTGGCTGCGCATCAGCGCCACCGACCCGGCAGACCCCGTCCGCAACATCCGCGTGATTATGCCGGGCTTCGAGCAGACCTATCAGACGCAGCCATTTCACCCGCTCTATCTAGAGCGGCTGAGCGGGTTTGCGGTGCTGCGCTTTATGGACTGGATGGCCACCAACAACTCGACTCAGCGCACATGGGATGAGCGCCCGCTGCTGACCGATGCCACATGGGGCACAGCGCGCGGCGTGCCGGTCGAGGTGATGGTGCAGCTGGCCAATACGCTGGGCGCAGACCCGTGGTTTACTCTGCCGCATCTGGCCGATGATGACTATGTGCGGCAGTTTGCCACGCTGGTGCAGCAAACCCTCGCCCCTGACCGGCGCGTGTATCTGGAATATTCCAACGAGACGTGGAACGGCATCTTTGCGCAGGCGGCCTATGTGGTGGAGCAGGGGCGGGCGCTGGGCCTCTCAGACAACGACTTTCAGGCCGGCTTGTTCTATCACAGCCGGCGGGCGGTTGAGATGTTTGGCATCTGGCAGCAGGTGTTTGGCGGCACAGAGCGCTTGGTGCGCGTGCTGGCGGCACAAGCGGCCAACCCGTGGACAAGCGAGCAGGTGGCCAGTTTTGAGGACGCCTATCGCCATGCCGACGCCATCGCCGGCGCGCCCTATTTTGGCCACAGCTTTGGCAGCCCCGAGACGCTGTCAGCCACCCTTGCCCTCACCCCTGCCGAGCTGATTGACGCGCTGCGCCGCGAGGTGCAGGGCGACATCCGTCAGCAGCTGGCCGGCACGCAGGCGGTGGCGCGCCAGTTTGGCCTGCGGATGCTGGCCTATGAGGGCGGGCAGCATCTGGCCGGCTTTTGGGGGGCAGAAAACGACGAGCGCCTGACCGCGCTGTTCCACGCGGCCAACCGTCACCCGCAGATGGGGGCGCTCTACAGCGAGTATCTGGCGCTGTGGAACGAGTTAGGCGGGGATGTGTTCTGTGTGTTTAGTTTTGTGGGGGAGTATACCAAGTGGGGCAGTTGGGGCGTGCTGGAGTCTCTGGATCAGCCGACCGCCGATGCGCCCAAATACAGCGCCTTACAGCGTTACCTCAACCGCTAGGCGGGGCATCTCATGCCCCGAAATGTCCGTGATGACTGCCAGATGTAAAGGTGATAGTGACCTATGACCCTCTCACTGCGTGGGTTGATGATCGTGTGTGGGCTGGCCGGCCTGTGGATGGCCGCCCTGCTCATCCCTGCCGAGGCGCAGACCACGATGCTGGTCGAGCCGTTTACCGTGGATGGCGGGCGCTACGCCATCGAATACCCGTCCGATACGCCGGCCAGCACCGTGGCGATGGTGCGGCGGGCCGTCACCTATATCATGCCGTCGCTGAGCACGATGATTGGTGTGCCGCCGATGAACGTGGCGGTGGTGCTCGAGCCACGGGTCAGCGATAACCCGAGCCTGTTGGCGGCGGCACGCCCGCGCAACGCTGGCGAGACGTATGACTGCTATGTGTTCGTCTTCCCTGTGCCGGCCAACCGCGTGGCGGCGGTGCTGCGCTTTACGCTGGCACACGAGATTGTGCACTGCTTTCAGTTCGCCATCAACACCTCGTCCATCCGCGCGGTCAAGACGCTCAAAACCACCGACCGCGACCCCAATCTGTGGTGGGTGGAGGGCACGGCGGAGTGGTTTGCCTCGCGCTTGTACCCACCGATTGGCAGTCCGATTGCCGCCAACATCCGCGATTTTTATATCATCAACAATCAGACCCTATACGACAAGGACTACGAAAACTTTTGGTTCTTTCAGTTTTTGGCGCAGCACCGCGGCGAGCGGGCGGTGCTCAACCTGATGCGCGACATCCCCAACACGCTGGACGGTCACACGCGCTATCTGGAGGGCATCGAGGCCACGCCAGAGCTGTTTGCCGCCTTTGCGCGCCTGACGCAGCGCCATGCCCTGCGCTATCAGCCGGCCTTTCCGCCGCGGCGCGATGTGCCAACCTATACGGTGGGGGCGCTGCCCGGCACACAGCTGCTCAGTCGCGAGCCGCTGACGCTGGGGGTGCTGCGGGTGGACGTGCCGCGGGTGGCCGAGGGGCGCGGCCTCAAGGTGGAGATGACGCGCGGCTATGGCAGCGGCTATCGCGTGCTGCTGCCAGATGGCCAATCGGTGACGCCAGACGGGCAGACCTTGTGTGAAGATGCGGTGCAGACCAGCTTGCTGCTGATGGTGGCGCGCGGGGCTTCGGCCAGCCCGGATGATGAGGGTGAGGTGCGCTTTAGCGAGGCGGAGTGTGCGCCCACGGCCTGTTATGAAGGGGTGTGGAACGCAGGGATGAGGCAGCGCGTGGGGGCAGACACCTACACCTATTTTGAGCTAGAGCCAACCCGACTGGACGAGATTGAGTTTGTGCTGGGGGCAGAGGGCAGCATCACCGGCCATGTGGTGGGCACACAGCCGCTGCCGAATGGGTTTGTCAGCACCAATACGCCCGCGCCCATCAGCGGCAGCTTTGTGGTCAACCGTGTGGTCAAGAGCGCCTATGGCAGCGTGTATGTGGCCATCACCACCACCGCGCCGATTCGCGGCACAGCCAACGGGAGCGGCGGCACGTTTGATGCACAGCAAATCTGGACGTTTTATGACAGCGGGCGCAGCGCCACCATCGTGTTCCCCGCCTATCATACGTTGCAGTGTGGCAACCCGGTCACCTTGCCGGATGGCAGCACCCGCTATGACTATCTGGCGTTTTATGAGGGGGACATCGAGGCGGTGATGGCGCTAGAGGCCTATCCGGCTGTCGAGACGTTCAGGGCCGGCACGCTGCCCTAGGCACTGCGGGGATAACGCAAGCACGCCGGCGGGGGAGGCCCGTCCGGCGTGCTGAGTGCTGCGAGGCTGTCGGCCGGTGTTAGTTCAGGCGGCCCGACAGGTTGTTGAGGTTGTTGCGCACGCTGCCGTCGATGACGCGGCCGCCGGCGCTGACCACCAAACCACCGAGGATGGCGGGGTCAACCTTGAAGGCCACGTCCGAAGCGCCGAGCGCCTTCTTGACCTTGTCCTGTTCAGCAGCTTCCAGCGGCATGGCGCTGGTCACTTCCACCGCGCCAGACAGGTTCTTGGCGTCGGCCGGCACGCTGGTCAGGAAGTCGCTGACGAGCGCCTTCTGGCGTTTTTCGTCGAGCGCCTCGCCGATCAGGCGCTGGGCGATGGCCACCGCGATACGGGTGACATCGCCGCGCATCCCGGCCAGTTCGGCATCGCGGGCGGTGGTGGCGGCCACCTTGGCATCGGCAAGGGTCTGGTCGGCCTTCTTGCGGGCTTCGGCCTCAATTTGCTTGGCCACTTCTTCGCCCTTGCCCTGTGCGCCGGCCACAATCTGCTGGGCCTCGCGCTGGGCCTGCGCCAAGATTTTCTCGGCTTCGGCCTCGGCATTGCGGCGGGCATTGGCGGCCGCGGCGGCATCTTCGATGCCCTTCTTGATTTTGGCGGCGCGGGCATCCATCGCGTTCAGCATCGGACGCCACAGCAGCACGGTCAGCAGCAAGAAGACGGTGACAAAGTTAATCCACTGCGAGATCATCAACCCCATGTTGATACCGAGCGTACCGAGGGGGTCTCCGCTCTCTTCTGCGGCGAACGCGGGATTGACCATCAGCACGGCCATCATCACCAGCGTCACCAGCACCAAACGTTTATTCAGTCGCATATCGCACACTCCTTTGGTGCTGTGGATTACAGCACGAACAGGACGATGAGGGCGACGACCAAGCAGTAAATGGCGACCGCTTCGGTGAACACGATACCGAGAATCATGTTCGTCTGGACTTGGCCGCCCGCATCCGGGTTGCGACCGATGGCTTGCAGCGCGCCGTTCACGAGGAAACCGATGCCCAAGCCCGGCCCAATCGCGCCGAGCATCGCCAGACCTGCACCAATCGCCTTCAGACCGATTTCAAGACCTTCCATGGGGTGTTTGCTCCTTGTACCCTTGTGATGTCAAACAGATAGACAAACGTGCGAATATGCTTTAGTGATGACCGTGGGCTTCGTCACCGTGGCCGTGGTCGTGGTCGCCACCGCCGTGGTGTTCCATCGCTTGCACGATGAAGACCAGCGTCAGAACCGAGAACACCAGCGCCTGCACCGCGCCGATGACAATCTCCAGCAGGAGGATGACGCCCGGCACCAAAATCGACACGAGGAACGAGATCGCGATGAGCGCGACGCCGCCTGCGAAGATGTTGCCGAACAAACGGAAGGCCAGCGAGATGATCTTACCTATTTCGGAGATGATCTCGAAGATACCCACCAAGAAGTCTACCGCCCCAAGCGGACGCTTGCTGAGGTTGCCCAGCGCCGTCAGGTTGATGAACTTTTCGAAGTAAGCCGGCCCAAGGGCATAGATGCCGTAAATCTGCACCAGCACCACCGTCATCAGCGCGTAGGCCACCGTCAAGCTCAGGTCGCTGGCAGCGCCGCGCACAAACGGGGTGATGTGGAAGATGAAGGGGATTGCGCCCTTATCCAGCTGCTCGGCGCTCAGCGCCAGCGTTGCGCCCGGGTATTGCAGGCCAGACAGCGCGCGGTTATAGGCTTGCTGGGTGGCATCCAGCTCGGCTTGCAGCGCCGCAACATCGACCGTCGGCTCGCTGTGCGAGGCGGCCTCGCCATGGCTGTCGGTGCTGCCGTGGCTGTCCGAAGCGGGTTTGGCGGTCGCGGCTTCTAGCGCGGCCTGTTGAGCGGCCAGCACAGGGGCAAGGCTGACCAGCTCACCGGCAGAGGCGATTTGCAGCTCTAGGAAGTGGATTTCTTCCTTCAGCAGCTTGGCCTCATCGCTGTCGGCAGCGGCCTCGGCCAGCTTGGCCTCCAGCGCGGCTTTTTCGGTCTCCAGCTCTTCTTGCACCTCGGCATACGAGTGGCCCGAGGCAGGCACAAAGCGCTTGACGTGGCCGGCCTTAAAGGCGTTGAACCACTCGATGCAGGCTTCTTCGGCTTCCAGCGTCTGCGGCGAACCAGCGTCTAGCGCGCTGTCCACATACAGCAGATAAGAGCTGTCGCTGCCTGTGCCCTTGACCATCGGATAGCCGTTGAAGCCGACGTGCGCGCAGTGCATCTTGCCCACGCTCTCGACGCCCGGGAACAGCTTGGACATGTTGGCCGACAGCAGCAGCAAGAAGATGGTGGCTACCAGCGGCCACAGCAGCGGGGTGTTGCGCAGACGGTCGCCGCCGAGGTTCTTCAAGAAGTTATACAGCGTCTCGACCAGCATCTCGACGAAGGCTTGGAAGCGACCCGGGACTTCCTTCGTCCAGCCCTTCGAGGAGCGCCACGCCAGCAGTGCAAAAATGATGACCAGCGCATCGGCCACGAAGATGCCAATCAGGGTATTGGTCAGGTTCACCCCACCTGGCAGCGCGCCATAGCTGACGACTTCGCCCGGCACGGTGATGACCGGCAGCGCCATGCCATAGCCCATGGACGGCAGCCAAACAAACGGCAGCAAACCGCAGAAGATGACCGCCACCGCGATGATGATGCCGAAGATGAGCAAACCGCGTATGCGTGCGTTCATCGTCCCTCCTTTCTGTGTCCTACATCCTTAAAAGCTTTCACAACAGCCTATTCCTCCTCCTCAAGTGGTTCCAGAGGCTCGGGCTTGGGCAGAGACAGTGGTGTGCGTTGGATCACCCGCAGCGCAATTTTCAACATCAGCCACAGGCTGAGCGGGATGCTGGCGACGATGACCCCTAACGTACACAGGCCGCGCTGACCCACCGCCGAGTCGAGCCATAGACCCACAAAAAGCGCCAACAGCACGACCACCACTGCTGCACACCCCGCCTGTGCGGCGGCCAGCAGCAGCCCCGGTGTCAAAACTTGCGCTCTTGCAGCAGCGCGATGGTCTTTCATGGGCTTTGGCCTTTAGCGGCCACAAACGCTGTGCATTCTATCACAATCACCTTATGAATGCTATCAAGACTTTGGGGCTGTTAGTTTACAGATTGGTGATAGTTTTCAAATTTGGGCGGCCAAAACCGTCAAAATAAACAGTGTTTGGCCGGCTTGGACAGCGGGAGGGGGGCAAAACAGGCTGGCTTGGCCCACCCTCCCGCCATCGGGCGGATTAGTACAGCAGGGTGGCGGCGCTGGTCAGCGCCCAGTCATAGACGGCCTGCGCCCCGACCGTGCCCAGCAGCAGCACCACCACGCTGGCAATCGCCAGAGTCCAGCCGGTGGCGGCCGGTATCGAGATGGTGTGCTCATCGTGCGCACCCCGGTCAACATAGATGACCTTGACCACAACCAGATAGTAATACAGGCCGACGATGGCGTTCAGCACACCGACGATGGCCAGCCATGTCAGGTTGGCATCGACCGCGGCATTGAACAAGAAGAACTTGCCGATGAAGCCAGCGGCGGGCGGGATGCCGGCCAGCGACAGCAGGCCGATGGTGATGGCCAAGGCCAGCATCGGGCTGCGGCGGCTGAGGCCGGCAAGGTCTTTGATGTCGTCGCCGCCGGCGATTTCGCTGAAGCGCGCCACCACCCCAAAGGCCAGCAGGTTGGTGAAGATGTACATGAACAGGTAGAACGCCACCGAGGCCACGCTCTGGGCCGTGCCGGCCTGAATAGCGGCGACGCCAATCAGGGCATAGCCGGCCTGCGCGATGGACGAATAGGCCAGCATGCGCTTGAAGTTCTTCTGCACCAGCGCAATCACGTTGCCGACCGTCATGCTGGCGACCGCGCCCCATGCCGCCAAGTTAATCCAAAACGACTGCACCTCGACCGTCCCGATGGTCAGGTCGGCCGGGAAGACCGCAGTGAAGAAGCGCATCAGCAGCGCCATGCTGGCGGCCTTGCTGGCCACGCTGACAAAGGCGGTGACCGGTATCGGCGACCCCTCGTATACGTCGGGCGTCCAGAAGTGGAAGGGGGCGGCGCTGATTTTGAAGCCGAACCCAACCACGATGAACACCAGCGTAATCAGCACGGGGGCGGCGTTGGCCGTGAACGACTCGCTGCCCAAGAACGCCCCAATGGCATACAGGTTGGTCTGACCGGTCAGGCCAAACAGCAGGCTGAAGCCATACAGCATGATGGCCGAGGCAAACGAGCCGAACAAGAAGTACTTGACGCCGGCTTCGCTGCTGCGCTTGTCCTTGCGGCTGAACGAGGCCAGCATGTACAGCGGGATGGACAGCGTCTCGAGCGCCACAAACACCATAATCAGGTCGGCGGCGGCGCTCATCAGCGACGCGCCCAGCGTGCTGACCACGATGATCAGGTAGTACTCGCCTTTGCGGCCCAGCTCGGTGGTATCCACCGCAATCAGGCAGCACAGCGCGCCGGCGAGGATGACGGTGATTTTGAAGATTTGCGCCAGCACGTCGTAGCGCACCATGCCGCCCCAGTACAGGGCGTCGGGGTCGGTGGGCGGCCAGATGAACGGGGTGATGGCGATGGTCAGCAGCCCGAGGCCGGCCACAATGCCGATGCCGCGGCGCTGTTCGCCCTTCCAGCGCAGGTCTATCAACAGCACCAGCAGCGCCAGCACGGTCATCGCCACTTCGGGGACGATGGCCGGCAGGTGGGTGAGAAAATCGAATGTCGGGGTCATGGGTTAGAAGCTCCCTCCGAGCAGAGCGATGACCGGGCGGACGCCGGCCTCGACCATCGGGGCAATCACGGCGGGATACAGGCCGATAATCAACAGCGGCGCGCCCAGCAGCAGCAAGATGATGCGGTCGGTGACGGTGATGTCCTGCACCTCGGGATATTTTTGGGCGTCGAACTCGCCAAAGAACACCTGACCGGTCACCCGCAGCACATAGGCGGCGGTGATGACGATGCCCAGCACCGAGATGATGGCGATGACGGGGTAGTAGTTTTGCAGCTGCCACGAGCCGATGGTCAGGGTGACGTGGCTGGCCCCGAACAAGCCCATAAAGATCGGGTATTCGGCGATGAAGCCGCTGAAGCCGGGCATCCCCATGCTGGTCAGGCCGCCGATGATGAAGGCAAAGCCCACCCACGGCATCTGTTTAATCATGCCGCCAAGGCTGGGGATATCGCGGGTGTGGGCGCGGTCATAGACCATGCCGACGCATCCGAAGAACAGCGCGGTCATCGCGCCGTGGCTGAACATCTGCAAGCCTGCGCCGGTCATGCCGGTCACGTTCATGGTGGCAAAGCCCATCGCCACCAGCCCCATGTGCGACACCGACGAGAAGCCAATCACGTACTTAAAGTCGCGCTGGCGGAAGGCGATGAACGCGCCATAGACCACGTTGATGGTGGTCAGCAGCACAATCCATGGCAGGTGGGTTTGCGCCCCTTCGGGCATCAGCTGCACGCCCACCCGCAGCGCGGCAAATGCCCCCAGTTTCATCAGCACGCCGGCGTGAATCATTGAGACGGCGGTTGGGGCGGCCACGTGGCCGTCTGGCGACCAGTTGTGGAAGGGGAAGACGCCGGCCAGCACCGCAAACCCCAAGAAGATGAACGGGAACCACAGCTTGGCAAACGTCATCGCATCCACCCCAGCATAGCCCGGCACGTCGAATGCGCCGTGCTCTGCCGCCAGTGTCAGCGAAATCATATCGAAGTTGAAGGTGGGGGTTTGGGCCGGCAGCAGGCCGGTCTCGACCGCTTCGGCAAACACCGCCGCCCCGTCCGTCTGATAGTAGTTGTCGGCCACCAGCACCATCGCGATCACGCCGACCAGCGCAATCACCGAGCCGATTAGGATGTAGAGCGTCAGCTTCATGGCCGCGTATTCGCGCAGCTTAATCCAGCCCCACCCCGCAATCAGCAGGTACATCGGGAAGATGGCCAGCTCATAGAAGAAGAACAGCAAGAACAGGTCTACCGCCAAGAACACGCCGTAGACGCCGGCCACCAGCAGCATAAAGAACGCCATAAACTCGCGGATGCGGTCTTGGATGCGCCAGCTAATCAGCACGCCGGCCACCGTCACCATGCCGGTCAGCAGCACCATCGGCACATTCAGGCCGTCCACCGCAAGGTGATAGCTGATGCCCAGCGTGCTGAGCCACTGCACCTGCTCGCGGAAGGCGAGGCCGTCCACAAACAGCTGTGTGCCCACCGAGCTGCCGCCGGCTTCCAGCAGCGTGCTCTGATGGGCCATGATGCTGTCGACCTGATTGTTATAGCCCACATAGACCGCCAGCGACAGCGCCAAGACGGACACCGCGGCGGTGATGGCGATACCGCGCACAAGGTCGCGCTGTTTGCCATCGACGAACAGCAGCACCACCCCCGCGATAATCGGGATGAAGATGATGGCACTGAGTACCGGGAACGAGAACCCTTCAAGCATGGTTCACTCCAACCTTTACGACAACCCGCTGATAATGCGGGTGACCGAGTCGTTGATGATGGGCAAAATCCAGTTGGGGACGAGGCCCGTCACCAACATCAAGACCATCAGTGGCGCAATCGCGATCAGCTCGCGCGGCTCAATTTCGAGGTCATAATCACGCCAGTGCAAGTTGAACGGCCCTTGCAGCACAGCGCGGATGCCCTTGAGGATATAACTGCCGGTAAACAGCAGGCCGATCATCGCCAGCGCGGTCAGCACCGTGAACACCGGCCACGTGCCGCGCACCACCAAGAACTCGCCGATGAACCCATTCAGGCCCGGCAGCCCAAGGCTGGCCATGCTGGTGAACACGAACACCGCGCCATAAATCGGGGCTTTCACCCAGAACCCGCCGTATTCGCGCAGGTCGCGCGTGTGGGTTTTGTGATAAATCGCGCCCGCCAGCAAGAACATGCCGGCGCTGCTCAGGCCGTGGTTAAACATCTGCATCACCGCGCCGTTGGTGGCGATGATGGCGTCCTGTACCAGTGCCGAGTCGCCGGTGACGAACAGCTGGCCATACACCCGCGCCATCACCGCGATGCCCAGCGCCACAAACCCCATGTGGTTCACCGAGGAATAGGCCACAAGGCGCTTGATGTCGTTTTGGCCCAGCGCGGCAAACGCCCCCAGCACAATCCCCAGCACCGCCAGCACCGCAAAGATGGTGGCCCAGTCGGCGCTGAACGCCCCAAAAAAGCTGACCTCGCTCACCCAGATGTCGGGGAAGAGTGGGATGACGAGGCGGATGAACCCATACGCGCCCAGCTTGAGCATCACGCCGGCCAGCAGCATCGAGCCGGCGGTCGGCGCTTCGGAGTGGGCGTCGGGCAGCCATGTGTGGAACGGCCAGACCGGCACTTTGATGCAAAACGCCACAAAGAACCCGATGAACGCCAGCGTCTTGACCCACTGGATGTCTGCCCCAAGGAACACCCCGCCCTCGGGCGAGAAGTTGGGCCAGAAGGCCGTCAGCGCGTCGATGTTGAACGTGCCGGCGGTCAGGCCAATCAGCTGGGTGGCCAGCAGCATCCCCAGCGTGCCGCCGATGGAGTAGATGAAGAACTTGGTGCTGGCATACTGCCGGTTCTTGCCGCCCCACTCCTTAATCAAGAAGTAGATTGGCACAAGGCTGAGTTCGTAGAACAGGAAGAACACCATCAGGTCTTGGGCCACAAACACGCCCATCAAGCCGACCTCGAAGAACAAAATCAGCGCCAGATGCGCGCGATAGCGGTCGTCAATCTCCCAGCTAATCAGCACCGCAATCGGCACAAGGATGCCGGTCAGCAGCACCATGGCGGCGCTGATGCCGTCTATCCCCAGCATCCAGCGCGCATTGATCGGCGGAAACCATGCCGCGTCCATGGTGAACTGATAGCCGCCCAGCTCGCGGTTGTAATTGAAGAACACGATGGCGGCCAGCAGGCCGACCCCCAAGGCCACGATGAGCGACGCCCACCGTGCCAATACTTTGCTGTTGGGCAAGCCCAAAATCAGCAGGCCGCCGAGGGCTGGTGCAAACACCAGCACCAACAGCGGGTTGATCCCAAATACGTCAATCGTCGGAGTTGCTGCGACAGGCATGATCCGTCCCCTCAGTTAGTTAGCGGCATTCCCCGCCGAGGCGATAAACAACAGGCCGACCACCAGTGCAAACATTAGCACCAGCAGCAGGTAGTTCTGTACACGCCCGGTCTGGACGAAACGAAGCCGCGAGCCAAGCCAGCCCACCCCCTGAGCAATCCCATCGCCGAAGCCGTCAATCAGCCACAGGTTGAAGGTCTTAATCAAGTCGCCGGTGAAGCGGAACGCCGCGGCGATGGCGTGCAGGATGCCGTCGATGATGCCGCGGTCGATGAAGTCGCCGGTGGCCTTGGCAATCGCCTGCGAGGGCTTGATGAAGATGGTCTGGTACAGTTCGTCAAAGTAGTACTTGTTCTTCAGCACCGTGTGCATCGGGCCAAGGATGCCCACCAGCGGGTCGGGCTGACCGGCCTTCAGCGGCTTGCGCCCATACATCCAGTAGCCCAGCGTCAGGCCGCCCACGCCCACCAGCACCGAGGTCAACAGCGGAATCCAGTTGAACTTGGGGTGGGGCGGGATGACCAGCAGCGCGTTCTCGACAAAGTGGCTGAACCACGGGTGTTCGGGCGAGAAAATCGGCCCGAGCACCGGAAAGTCCTTGGGCACACCCACAAAGCCGGCGGTGATGGCAAAGAACGCAAGGATAATCAGCGGCAGCTGCATGGTGATGCTGACGATGTTGGTTGGGCCGCCAAGGCCGGCGTGCTTGGCCTCTTCGGTGCGCGGCTCGCCCAAGAAGGTCAGGCACAGTTGGCGTGCGGTATAGAAGGCGGTCAAGAAGGCCGCCGCGGCGAGGATGAAGAACACAAAGAAGTGCGGCGCAAAGCCCTTGGATGCTCCCAACCACGCCTCGGCCAAAATCTCGTCCTTCGACCAGAAGCCGGCGGTCAGCAGCGGGAAGCCGGCCAGCGACAGCCCGCCAATCACAAAGGTGATGAAGGTGACGGGGATGCGCTTGCCCAGCCCGCCCATGTTCATCATGTCCTGCGGGTCAAACTTGTGCCCGTGGTCAGCCGCTTCTTCGGCGTGACCATGCGCGTCGTGGCCGTGCCCGTGTGCGTCGTGACCATGCGCGTCGTGACCGTGCGCGTCATGCCCATGTGCGTCGTGTGCGTGGGCGTCGTGCTCTTCGTCGTCGTCATGGCCGTGGGCGTGCACGTGATGTTCACCGTGCTCCATGGCGTGGATGACCGAGCCAGAGGCCATAAACAGCAGGGCCTTGAAGAAGGCATGGGTAATCAGGTGGAAGGCGGCAGCCACATACGCGCCGATGCCGAGCGCGGCCATCATAAAGCCGAGCTGCGAGATGGTGGAGTAGGCCAGCACCTTTTTCACGTCGTTTTGGGCCACGGCGATGGTGGCGGCAAACAGCGCGGTAAACCCGCCGATGATGGTCATGAACATCAGCGGCGAGGTCAGGTCGCCGTCGTGGGGGTGGCCGCCGATTTCCATCAGCGGGTACATGCGGATGATGGCGTAGATGCCGGCGCTGACCATGGCGGCGGCGTGGATCATGGCGCTGACCGGGGTCGGGCCTTCCATCGCGTCGGGCAGCCACACGTGCAGCGGGAACTGCGCCGATTTGCCGACCGTGCCGATAATCAGGAACATGCTAATCAGGCCGGCGGCGCTGATGCCCCCGAACAGGATGGCGGGGGTGCTGCTGAGCAGCTCGAGGGTCTCGGCGTTGTACAGGATGTCGCGGAAGTTGAGCGTTCCGGTCAGCGAGTACAGATAGACGATGCCCAGCAGCATGATGACGTCGGCGACGCGGGTGGTGGTGAAGGCTTTGATAGCGGCCTTATAGGCGCTGTGCTTCTCGAACCAGAAGCCAATCAGCATATAGGAGCACAAGCCCATCACTTCCCAGCCGACAAACAGCAGCAGCAGGTTATCGGCCACCACCAGCGTCAGCATCGCGCCGGCGAACAGCGAAATCAGCGCAAAAAAGCGCGATTGGCGCGGGTCGTGGGCCATATAGCCGATGCTGTAGACGAAGATGCAGAACACCGCCAGCGGCACCATGATTAAAAACAGGGTGTTGAGCGGGTCAATCATCACGCCCATCGTCAGGGCGGTCTCGCCGGTGGCCAGCCAGTCGATGCGGTTCTCGAAGACCTGCTGCCCAAAGACGCCCGGGGAGAAGTTGATGGCTTGGCCGGCCACCGTCCACGCGATGGCCCATGCGGCAATCACGCCGGCGAGGCCGACGGTGATGCTGAGCACGCGGCTGAGCGGGCTGACGACCGGGACGGGCATCCCGTCATAGTTGGGGTGATGGCCGCCGTATTGATGGTCGGTGGCGGGCACCATGCGCGAGCGGTTGGTGAGCAGCGTGATGATGACAAACGCCACCAGCGGGCCGACCGGCACCAACCAAGGCAGAAAATTGGGGTTGTTCAATAAATCAGTCATCTGCGTGAGCAACCTTTGTGTTTACCAGCGCAGCATATCGACATCGTCCACGGCAACCGAGCGACGGCTGCGGTACATGGCGATGATGATGGCAAGGCCGACAGCGGCTTCGGCGGCGGCCACCACCAGCACAAAGGCGGTGAAGGCTTGGCCGGCCATATTCAGGGGGGTTTGGAAGCGCCAGAACGCCACCAGATTGAGGTTGACGGCGTTCAGCATCAGCTCAACGCCCATCAGGACAGCCACGGCGTTCTTGCGGCTCAGCACCGTGTATGCCCCAAGGCAGAACAGCGCCGCCGCGACGGCCAGATACATCCAGAGTGGAACCATCGCGTTATTCCTCCTCGTGTTGGCGTGCGATGACGATTGCGCCAATCATGGCCGCTGTCAGCAGCAGTGAGGCCACCTCGAACGGCAGCACAAACTGATTGCCATCGACCAGCGCGATGCCGAGGTCGGTGGTGGTGGCGACCACGTCGCTGGCCTTTTCGGGCGATAGACCGCCCCAGACCGGCACGACCACACCGGCCATCAGCACCACAAACAGCAGCACGACCACCCCCAGCGCGGCCCACCACTGGGTGGTAAAGCGCTGGCGCAGATTGGTCATGCTGCGTGTGAGCATCACTGCAAAGGTGAACAAAATGCCAATCGCCCCGATGTACACCAACACCTGCACGGCGGCCAAGAACGGCGCACTGAGCAGCACGAACATGCCGGCGATGCCAAACAGGCTGACGATCAGCCAGACCGCACCGCGCACCAAGTTCTTGTTCAGGACGACGCCGACCGCGCCGCCCAGCGTCAGGATGGTGAAAAACCCGAACGCGATGGCTTGTGGGGTTAACCCGCCAATAACCATACTCGCCCTCTCCTCGCAAAAATGCGCGGTTCGCTGTGCTTTGCCCACACGGCGAACCGCGCTCTATCAACCCAAACCGTTAGTCACCGACCGCAGCGCTGGCGGTGGTGCTCATTTTCTTGGCCTCATCGGCGGCGCGTGCAGCGCGGCCTTTGCTGCGCGCCCATGACAGCATCACATAGGCCACAAACAGGTTGCCGGCCAGCAGCACCAGCGTCTGCGGGATGTTCTGGATAAAGTTGCCCTCGTCGGCCGGGGCGATGCCGGCCATCTTGACCACCTGCATCAAGAAGGCGGTGACCAGCACGTTCAAAATCGACATCGGCACGAGGAACTTCCAGTTGAAGGCCATCATCTGGTCGATGCGCAGGCGCGGCAGCGAGTTGCGCACCCACAGCGACAGCGTATACCACACCGAGGCCTTGCCCAGCAGATAAATCAGGCCCAACAGCGGCGCTTGCTCGGCAAACGGCCCAAGCCAGCCCCCGCTGAACAGCACCGCCATCAGCACGCCGTTGGTGAAGACGTGCATGAACTCGCCGGCGAAGAACATGGCGAACTTCATGCCGCTGTATTCGATGTTGAAGCCGGCCACCAGCTCCGACTCGGCTTCCAGCAGGTCGAACGGCGCGCGGCCAGTCTCGGCCTGCGAGCTGACGAAGAACAGGAAGGCCGCCACCGGCGCAGAGAACATAAACCACATCCCATACTGCGCGTGCACGATGCTCTGCATCGACATCGAGCCGGCCAGCATGACCGGCACGAGGATGGCCATCGCCAGCGGCACTTCATAGCTGATGAGCTGCGCCACCACGCGGAACGCGCCCAGCAAGGCATACTTGTTGTTGCTGGCCCAGCCGGCCATCATCACCGACAGTGTGCCGATCGAGGCCACCGCGATGATGTATAGCGCGCCGATTTCGAGGTCACTGCCGATGTGATACGGCGTAAAAGGCACGACTGCCCAGATTAACAACACCGACGCCACCATAAACGGCGGCGCAAGGTTGTAAATCGGCTTGTCTGCCCCTTGTGGGGTGATGTTTTCTTTGCCCAGCAGCTTGACCACGTCGGCAATCGGCTGAAGCAAGCCAAACGGCCCGACGCGATTCGGGCCGAGGCGGTCTTGGATGCGGGCCGCAAACTTGCGCTCCACCCAAATCAGCAGGATGGTGACCAGCAAGGGAAAGGTGGCGGTCAGCGTGACGCCAAGGAAAATCGAGATGAACTCGGCGAGGCCGGCGTCCATCCCCCCTTGGCTCAGGCACATGGCCAGTTGATTGATGCAGTCCATAGTGTCGTTACCCCTCGTGTGCCCTTATTCCCACGCCAGCGCATTCTTGCCCCATGCATAGAATAGGGCGTCGGTGAGCAGGAAGATGAACAGCAGGCCAGCGCCAAACGCAAAGAAGTCTAGCTGCTTGTAGGCCAAGGCCCACGGGAACAGAAAGACCATCTCGACATCGAACACCAAAAAAATGAGGCCGTAGATATAGTATTGCACCTTAAATTGCACCCACGTATTGCCGACCGTCTCGACACCGCACTCATACGTGTCGGTCTTGATGGCGTTCGGCTTGTGTGGCGCAAACACCCCGCCCAAAACAATGGGCAGTGCGGGCAGCAAGGGCGCGAGCAAGAAAAACACGCCGATGAAAGCCCAGTCGTTCAACACATTCATGGGGCAGCTCCCGAACTTGGCGCAAAAAATGCGCTTCACTTGCGTCGATATTCACAAATCGGGGACAGTATACCATCCCGATAGGCGTGCTGCAATTGCGCTGTGATGGCGCTGTAGACACATCGCACACGCGGTGCAGCGGGCGTCCCCTGCGGCGGATTGTATCACATGCACAAGCCAAATTAAAAAAAGAAACAGTTGGGGCGCGGCACACTCGCCCACGGGGCGGAGCGGCGCTTTTGGGGCATGGGGAAAGTGTGGCATAATAGGCCTTCACCTGCCCACTGTAAAAGTTGTGATGAATGAACCCCAAAAACCTGCTTGACCGCCACGCGGTTGCGCCCAAAAAAAGCCTTGGGCAGAACTTTCTGCACGACCCGCATGCGCTGGATAAAATCATGGCGGTGGCCGAGGTGCAGCCCACCGATACCGTGCTGGAGATTGGCCCGGGCACCGGCCAGCTGACCGCGCGCCTTGCGGCGGCGGCCCAGCGCGTGGTGGCGGTCGAGATTGACACGCGCCTTCAGCCGATTTTGGAGGTGGCGTTTGCCGATGCCCCGCAGGTCGAGCTGGTGTGGGGCGATTTTTTGGCCCACGACCCGCTGGCGCTGGCCGGCCCAGACTATGTGGTGGTGGCCAACGTGCCCTATTACATCACCAGCGCGATTTTGCGCCATGTGTTGGAGCGCCCGACCCGCCCGCGCCGCGTGGTGATGACCGTTCAGCTGGAAGTGGCCGAGCGGGTGTGCGCCAAGCCCGGCGACCTCAGCTTGCTGGCGGTCAGCGTGCAGTTTTATGGCAAGCCGACCTTTGCCGGCAAGCTGAATCCGGCCGTGTTCTGGCCGCGCCCCGAGGTGGAGAGCGCGGTGCTGCGCATCGACACCTATCCGACCCCGCCGGTCGATGTGCCGTCCGAGGCGGCCTTTTTCCGCATGGTCAAAGCCGGCTTTAGCCAAAAGCGCAAACAGCTGAAGAACGCGCTGGGGGCTACCCTGCGCCTTGAGTCGGCGGCGCTGGACGCGCTGGGCACTGCCGCCAACATCGACCTGAAGCGCCGCGCCGAAACCTTAACCCTCAATGAATGGGCATCCCTTGCCCGCGCCGCCGAGTCGCTGAACCCACCCGCGGGCTAAGCGCGTATAATGAGGGGTGTATCCGATAATCTCCCCTGTATGCCCATCCCCCTGCGCGGGGTGGGGTGCAGCAAGGCGCAGCAAGCCGCAAGGCAATGACCGGAGGGAAGTTTTGTGATGATTCGTGTGCGCCGGCGTGACCGGCTCTGGCTGACCCTCGTCAGCGCGCTGGCCGCGCTGGCCATTTTTGCCGCCGAGGTGGCCACCAGCGTCAAAATCGGCATCCTTGGCTTGTTTGTGATTATGGTAGCGGTCTCGATTTTCGACATCAGCGCGCTGAGCACGGTGCGCCGCCGTGTGACGCAGGATCGCCCGCGCGGCACAGCCCAAGCGCGTGAGGCGCTCAACCGCGCCATGAACAGCGGCGGCGGGGACTGGGTGGGCCTGTGGCTGGAGGACATCGGCTTTATCGCCAGCGTGCGTGACGAGGACAGCCTGACCTTTGAGCGCACGCGCGCGGTCAACAACGCCTATGACGGTGTGCGCCCCTATGTGCAGCTGATGGCCGGTGAGGGCATGGCCGAGCGGCGCGTGCGCGTGCGCTACGAGTTGGTGGATGCCAGCGGCGAAGTGCGCTTTATCCAAGAAGACAACGCCTATCTGCGCTCTGGGGTCAACACCCTGCACCCCGACCAGCATCTGCCGTTGGGCGACATCCCCGCCGGCCAGATGGGCCAGTGGGATGCGCGGGTGTATGTGGACGGGCGCTTAATCGGCGTTTTGGGGCTGACGATTGGCCCGACCGATGAGGAGCGGCTCGGTCGTCTGGGAGGGCGGCGCGATCGTCCATCGTCGTTCGAGGAACTGCTGCGTCAGAAGCGTAGCGACCGCGATTAGGCGGCCTGCTGATGAGACCGTGAAGGGGAAGGCATGAGTGGCGGGTTGATATTTTTTCTGTCAGTGGCGTTTGCGTTTGCCACGGGTGGGGGCTTTCCGGCCTTTTTTATCGCGTTATTTTTGCTCAATGCCGGCAGCAGCATCATACGGGGCATTCAAAGCCAGATGCTGAACAACGGCTATCGCCGCCCGCGCCGCGTGGCCGACCGGCAGACTCGCGCCCGTCTGCGCCAAACCGCGCGCGTGCAGCTGCCCGCTCAGACCGGCCCATCGCGCACCCATCGCCCGTCCGTGTCTGGGGGACGGGCCGGCCAGACCCATCCCCATGCCGATGAGGCGGTGCGCCGCGCCGGCATCGACCCCGACCGCGCCCGCCTGACCATCAGCGACCTCGGCCTGATTGTGTATATGGGGTCATCACGTCCCGCCGTGCACCGCGAGGCCGCCGTCCCCGATACCGCCGACTATGTGCGCCCGTTTGTCGAGCTGCAAGCCGAGCGCCCAGCACGCGGCACGCTCACCTTCGAGATTGTGGACGCCAGCGGCGAGGTGGTGTATCGGCGCGAGGAGACGGCCTCACTGCGCGAGGGGCGCACGCCCATCATCCCGCGCACGTGGCTGCCGATCGGCGACCACTACGACATGACCCGCACGTGGACGCTGCGCATCTATGCCAACGACACGCTGCTGGCCGAGCACCCGATTGGCTGGTTTGACCCGACCAACCGCACCGAGACCCTGCGCGAAGTGATGTCCAACGACGGCGAAATCAGCGCCGACCTGTCGGCCCTGATGGAGAACCCCAGTATGCAGTCGATGTCGCTGGATGACCTGCTGGGGGATGACCTTGCGGCCTCGGCCAGCAGTAGGCGGCGCTAGACCATGCCGGCACGCGCAAAATGGGCGCTGGCGCTGGCCTATCTGGCGCTGTGGATGGGCTATGCGCTGGCGGGGACTCCGCTCGTTCCGCTGCACGGCGACGAATCGACGCTGATCTATACCACGCGCGATTATTTTGACCAGTTTGTGCGCGGCGACCTTGCACAGGTCACCAACCGCGCCACCGACCTCGACCCGATGGACGCCAATCTGCGCCTGCTGGACGGGCGGGTGCAAAAATATCTGGGCGGGCTGGCCTATCACCTGAGCGGCGGCACAGCCGACGGGCTAAATCAGCCGTGGGATTGGGGCGGTGACGTGGCCTACAACGCGCAGGCGGGGCGCGCGCCTACCCCGGCGGTGCTGATGCCCAACCGCTGGGCGATGGCGGCGCTGCTGGCGCTGTGCGTGCCGGCGGCTTTTGGGGTCGGGATGGCGGTGGGGGGCTGGCCCGCTGCGCTGGCGCTGCCGGCGCTGTTGATGCTGAGTCCCAATCTGCTGCTGAATGGGCGGCGCGCCATGATGGAAGCCCCGCTGATGCTGTTCTCGCTGCTGACGGTGCTGTCTGGTTTGCGCTGGGCGGCGGCGGGGCGCGGTGGGCGTGGGGGGTGGACGGCGCTGCTGGCGCTGTCTGCCGGCCTTGCGCTGGCCAGCAAGCACAGCGGCGCGCTGGTGATTGCGCCGGTCTTTGGGGCGCTGGGGGTGCTGGCGCTGGCCCGCCGTGATGGGCGCGCGCTGCTGGCGCTGATGGGGGCAGCTATCGGCGCGCTGGGGGTGTTTGGCGCGCTCAATCCGGCGTGGTGGCCCGACCCGTTGGGCGCGGCCAGCACCGTGCTGCGCCTGCGCTCCGAGCTGCTGGCCGGCCAGACCGCTTTTTTTGGCGGCTACCCCGACTTTGGCGCGCAGATGGGCGGGTTCTGGCGGCAGACCTTTGGCGGCGCGCCGCAGTATTACGAGGTGGCGGCGTGGGCCGACTATATCGCCGCCGACATCGCCGCCTATGCCGCCTCGCCGTGGGGCGGGGTGACATGGGGCGACTTCGGTGGGATGGTGCTGGCGCTGCTGGCGCTGCTGGGCTGTGCGGCCCTGCTGATTCGGCGCGATGCTGCCGCGTGGGTGTTTGGCGTGTATGCTGCCGGCGCGCTGCTGGCTGCTTTGCTGTTCACGCCGCTGGAGTGGGCGCGCTATTATCTGGTGGGCCTGCCGGCGGTCTATGGCCTTGCGGCGGCGGGCCTATCAGCCATTGGACGGGTGCTTAGGCCGGCCGGCACGGCAGCGCGCTGAGGTCGATGCGCCATGCGCCGCCTTTGCGCCCTTCGGCGGCCAGCGCCAGCGTCTGCCCGTCTGGGCTGAGGGCGGTCAGGGCACGCTCGCCCGGGGTGAGCATCAGCGGCAGCGCAATCAGGTCATTGAGGGTGCGGCTGGCGGTGTCGTAGCACTGAAGGCGCGCCACCCCGTCCACCTCGCGCACCAGATAGATGTGCGCGCCGGCGGTCTGCTGGATATAGACCGGCGCGGGGTAATGGTTGCCCGGCGCGTCGCCCTCAAACAGGCGCTCAAAGCGCGCCGGATTGATGGTGGATTGCAGGCGGTACTCGGCTGTGCCCTCATGCGGGACGGCAATCACCACGCGCGCACCGTCGGGGGTCGAGCCGGGCACAATCAGTGAGGGCACGCTGTCCAGCGGGGCGCTGCTGATTTTTTGGCCGGCCACGCTGCCGGTAAAGTAGCGCACCTCGTCGCCATATGCGCCGTAGTAATAGGCCAAAAAGCGCCCCTGCGGCAGCCACACATAGCCCTGCAAGCTGATGCGGCTCAGGCCGTCCCACAGCAGGCGCTGATACGTCCCGTCGGCCTCGGCGGTCAAGATGACGTTAATCGGGTCTTGATAGATGATGCGCCGGTCGGCGGGGTGAAATTGCAGCTTGGCATGGGCCAAGTCGGCGGGGCTGCTCAGCTCTAGGCGGCGCAGCACGGCGGCATCCAGCCGGTCGGCGTTGGGCGGCTGAATCGGGCGGGTATCGCCGGCCACCGGGTCATATTCATACCAGTCTTGGTCGATAAAGGCGCGATCTTCACAGCCGGTGGCAAAGCGCAGCAGGCCGTCAGGCGTCCACTCAAGGCGCACCACCTCCCCGCGCAGCAGCTCGGTCACATGCGGATAGGTCAGAAACGGGTTGACCGGCGCAGCGCTGACCGGTGACGCGCTCAGCTCCAGCTCCACCGAGGCCGGCGTCAGCGCATCCGAGTCCAGCTCGAGGGCCACGCGGTACGACGCGGACTCGTTGGGCTGAAGCGGGGCATCAGGCCGAAAGCTCAGGCCGCAGGCATCCACCGGCCCGCCAAACCCCTCGCCAATCACCGCGCCGTCGGCGTCATAGACCGTGGCATACAGCACCACATCGGCCCACGCGGTTGGGCCGTTGGCCGCTTTTAGTGTGCCGACGGCCTGCCACTGCGCCTCGCCAAACAAGCCTATCCCCTGCGACAGCTCGGGTGGGGACAGCGTAATCGAGTCGGCGGGGGCAGGCTGGGCCGCGATGGCGGCAGTCGGCATCAGCGCAAGGGCGCACAGCAAGAATAGACGTTTGAACATAGCGGCGGTGTTCCATCAAACCAACAAGCATTCCATCCGGCTGATGATAAACCACCACGGCCCGATGTCGCAGGGTTACCCATCTGACGTTAAGCCAACGCTGTGCTGTGCCGCCCCCAACAAAAAACCCCCTGTTCCGATGAAGGAACAGGGGGCGGGGGATGTAGGGTGAGGCTTAGAACCCGCCCATCATCGAGCCGAGCTGCATCAAGTCCATGGCGCTGGCGACCGGGCCGGCAGGGGCGGTGACGGTCGGGGCGCTGTTGAAGTTGTCCATGGTGGTGCTGCCGGTCAGGCTGAACGGCCCTTGGGGGGTGGTGAACGAAATCTCGAAGGTGGTCGAGGTCTGGTACAGGGTCTCGAGGTCGATGGTGGTGGTGGCGGTGAAGGTCGAGTTGGCCAGCATTTTCATGGCCTCCTCGGCATCCGCGCCGCTCATCTCGCCGCCCTGAGCCTCAATCAATTCGCTGAAGGCCGGGTCAGACAGCAGGCCGGCCAAATCCACATTGGTGGTGAACACGGCTTCGCCGTTCACGTCCGCGCTGCGGGTGATGGTCAGGTAGCTGCTGAAAGACTCGACCAGTGCGGTTTGATCGGGGGTGGTGACGTTCATTTCGCCCTGCGCGGCCAGCATCGGCCCAAACTGGTTGAACACGTCCACAAAGTCGATACCGGCCCAATCGGTGATGCCAAAGGCCATCAGCATCGAGTCGCCATCCGCGCCAGCCAGCGCAGCCAGCTTCTTAAAGTTGAGGTAGCCGACACCGTTGACCAGCACCAGCTCCAGCTCGACATTGCCCGGCAGGCCCACCTGCGGCGAGCCGCTGATGGTCAGGTTCAGCGAGCCGCTGAAGGCCTGAAGCGCCTTGACAATCGCATCGATCGAGGCAGCGGGGTTACTGCTGCTGAGGGCCGCCATGTCTTCTTGGCTGAAGGCCGAGAAATCACCGTTGAACACGCCGTTGGCGCTCAGGTTGAGCGTGCCTTGGCTGCCGGCATCAACCGTCAGGTCGAGGGTGAAGGTCGAAGACGTCACCGCGTTCATCGTCTCGGTCGAACGGGTCAGCAGGTCGCAGTCCGCGCTCGAAAGCGTGCCGCAGAACACTTCTTGCTGCTGTGCCATGCTGACGCCGGTAACCAGCACCATCATCACCAACAGCACGCCAATCATCAGTTTACGCATCATAGGGGTTTCTCTTTTTCTCCTGAGTCGGTACAACGGCTAGAGCCTGCTTGTGACTTCATACAAGCAGTTCACAAGCAGCTCAACACGTAAAGGATTATACGACTCATTACGAATCTGGTTGCGTTAAGCGCCCATTAAGGTTGTATTGTGCTAATCGCCAATGCTTGGGGCGTGCAGGGTGTTGGGGGTGGGCGAGTCGGCCTTTTGAGGGGGAGGCAGCGCGCCGCTGGTCAGTGATTCGACATAAATGCACATGTCCCACGGGATGGAGAGGTCGGCGGCGGTGAGTTCGACGTTCATGATATTCACACCTGTTCCCCGCAGAACTGCGAATGGGCAGGCCTCGTCGCGCTCGCCCATCACCAATTGGGCGGCCACACACAGCTGATCGGCTACGCCGCGCTGGGTGACCTGCATCGGGTTGCCAAACAGGTCGGTTTTGCCGCGCTCATCTTCCACCGGCTTGAAGCCGGCGCAGGCCAGCGCCACGCCGGTTGTGCCCCAGCGCCCGGGCATCAGCCAGCTGTCGGTGAGCACAATGCCGACATCTGCGCCGAGGGTGTGGCGCACCTGCTGGCGGATGTCGGCGGCGGTGCGATAAGGGTCTTGGGGGAACAGCACCACCTTGCCGCTGGGGATGTTGCTGCGGTCAAGGCCGGCATTGGGCGAGATGATGCCGTGCACGTGGGTGAGCAAAAAGCCCAGTTGGATGCCGCCAAACACATGGTCGGCATTGTCGATGACCAGCTGGGCCATCTGTGGGTTCATGCGGTAGCGGGCGGCGATGTCGGCGGCCTGCCGCGTGACAACCACGTCGGCAAGGTCTACCACGCGACCCTGCGCGATGGCGGTGTATTTGCTGCTGACGGCGAGGATGTCGCCGTCGTGCAGCGACAAGTCGGCCTCGCGCAGGGCGGTCGAGAGGGTGTGTATCAGGTCAAAGCGCTCGGATTGGACTTGGGCGCGCAGCGGGTAAATCGTGAGGGGCATCGGGCAATCCAGACGGTTAAAACGGGCGATAGGTTACAATACAAACACACATCAAGGGCCAAGACGCGCCTAAAACCCAAAGGTCTTACGCGCGGTGACCACCACCAGCCACAGCAGCCAGCCCACCACCATCAGCAGGCCAAACTGGCCGTGCAGACGGGCGGTCTGGCCTTGGGCGGGGTGCAGGGTGAGCGGGTCGGTTTCGGTGTCAAAGATGTGGGCGAGGCGGCGGGCCTCGGGCAGGGTGACCAACGCGGCCAGCGCGGTGGGCGGCACAGCGCCAAAGGCCACCACCCCCAGTAGGCTGATATATGCGCCAAACACCAGCAGCTTATATTCGATGCGGGCTGCCGCGCGCCCGAACAAGACCGCCAGCGTGCGCTTGCGCGCGGCGCGGTCGGCCTCAAGGTCGCGCAGGTTGTTGGCGTGCAAAATGGCCGCCACCATCAGCCCGATGGGCAGCGAGGCCCACCACACATAAGCCGGTACGTCCACGCGCATCACATAATACGCGCCAACCACCACCATCGGCCCCATAAACACGCCGGCGGCAATCTCGCCCAAGCCGTTGTAGGCCAGCGGGAACGGCCCGGCGGTATACAGCACGGCCACCAGCGCCCCGCCCAGCCCAATCCACACCAGCGCCGGCCCACTCACCGACAGCATATACAGCCCAATCAGGCCGCCGCCCAGCAGGCAGACCAGCGCCCCGATGCCGACCTCGCGCGGGGTCAGCCCATACTGCTTGATGGCCATGCCTTGGCCAGCCACCTTCAGCGTGTCCGAGCCGCGCACGTGGTCATAGTATTCGTTGACGAGATTGGCGGCGGTTTGCAGCAGCATCACGCCTATCAGGGCCAGCGCAAAACGCAGCGGGATGAACACCCCGTCTTGCAGCGCGGCGGCGGCAGCAGCACCCATCGGCACATACGAGGCGGTGAACACGCGCGGGCGGGTGGCCCGATACCATGCGTGCAGCTTGCTAACGGGAGGGGGAGGGGTAGCGGCCATCGGGCGTATCCTGCGGGTTAAGCAAACGGGAATCTGCGGCCATTATAGGGGATGGCGGCGCAGGCGCAACCCATCTCCCCCCGTCGGCGTATCTTATGCATAACACATGCCCAAGATACCGCCGTCAGGGATTCATCAGTGGACACCGCGCGGCTTTCCGACTACTCTTAGGGGAAACAGTGACGACACAACATAGATGAAAGGCGGCATGGGATTATGCCGGAATGGTGGGGTACACGGTCGCAAGTTTCACCTCGTCTGCGCCTCGAGGTTGAGGGGATGCGGGCCATGTTCGGGTCAACTTTTAAGCTGATTGTGCCGGAGCGCGGCGGTCGGTTGTATTGGCAGGGCAACGTCGAGATTAACCTGTCGCGCATCAAAGAGCGGATACACACGGTCAAAATCGAGTATCCCGACGATTATCCCAGTCAGCCGGCAGAGGCCTATGTGCTGCGGCCCAGCATCTACAGCAAAAAGCACCAGTACGTCGATGGCCAGCTGTGCTTGTTCAACCCCAAGGACGGCGAAGGCTATGGCTGGAATCCGTCGCGCTCAACGGCGGTGACGGTGGCCAGTTGGGCCATCCAGTGGATTTATGCCTACTATACATGGCGGGCCACCGGCATCTGGCCGGGGGTCGAAGAAACGATCGAGAACGACAGAGCATGACCCATTCTCCCGTGCTGCCCAACCTGATTCTGGCCCAGCGGGTTGTCGATAAGATGGCCAAGCAGGCCGCCCGCTTTGTGCATGACGAGACCGGTGAGGCGCTGGTGGGCGTGATGCTGCCGGCGGCCCACCTCAACGGCGCGCCGACGCTGGTGGTGCTGGATACCCTGCCGGCAGACGAGTCGGAGGTCGAGCGGGCGGCCTATGCCTTTGCTCATGGGGGCGAAAGCCAGTTCGAGGCGTTTACGTGGCTGCTGGAGAACTGGCAGCGCCACACCGAGCTGCGCGCCCACACCGACATCCCCAGCGGCGTGCCGTTGGCCCACCTTGGGGATTGGCACAAGCAGCCCGGCCACATGATCGCGCCCAGCGGCGGCGATTTGCAGTCGGCGCTGATGCTGCTGGCCGACAACCCGCAGATTGAGCAGTGGCTCGCCCCGATTGTCACGCTTGACCATCCCCCCACCTTCAGCGGCGGGGCGGATGTGAACTATCTGACCGTGCCCGACGGCCACGGCGGCCTGACGCGCATCGACTTTTGGCTGATTGACCGCCATACGCGCTCGTTCCGCCCGATTCACCCCACGGTCTACCCCGATGCCAAGCTGCCCACCCTGCCGGCCATGCCGTGGGTGCTGACCGATGAAAGCCGCGTCAGCATCGAAGTCGGCCAGCTGGAGCACGAGGGCTGGCTGGTCTCAGACATCGTGTTCTGGGACACCGACCTTGCCCTGCCGCTGGAGGCCTGTTTGGTGCTGGGTCAGCCGGGGGCAGAGCACCTCTGGCTGATTGCCACCCCGTGGGATTATCCCGCCCGTCCGCCGCGCGCCTATCGCGCGCCGTTTGTGGCGCTGAACAAGGATGAAGACATCTATGACCTGTTCGAGCGGGTCTGGCGCGAGGCCGAGCCGGTCAGCGACCCCGATGATTGGACATGGTCGGACGAGCTGTACCTGACCGACTATATGCACGCCCTGACCGGTGTGCTGCCCACTCCGCCCGACACGGACGAGGAGGACACCCCATGACCGATTGGGATCGCGTGCGGCGGCTGATGGGGCAAGACAACCTCGACCGCCTGACCCAAGCCCCTGTGGCGGTGGTCGGGTTGGGCAGCGGCGGCGGGTTTGTGGCCCTCAGCCTTGCCATGTCGGGCGTTGGGCGCTTCACGCTGGTCGATATGGAAGAACTCGAGGCGGTCAACCTGACCCGCCACGTGGCCGACGCGCGCTATCTGGGCTGGAACAAGGCTGAGGCAGTGGCCGACCTCATTCGTCACCGCAACCCCGCGGCGCAAATCCGCGTGGTCAAAGGCGACATCCTCGCGCATCCCGCCGCCCTAGACGAGGTGGATGTGCTGGTGGTGGGCGTGGACGGCGAGGGCACAAAATATAAACTCAATGAGCTGTGCCTCAGCCGCAAGCTGACCGCGGTATATGCCGGTGTGTATGCGCGCGGCGAGGGCGGCGACGCCTGCGTGATCAGGCCCTATGACGGGCCGTGCTATGCGTGCTGGGCGGCAGAACTGCGCGACGGGATGAGCGACGGGCCAAGCGAAGAGCTGGACTACGGGCAGATTCACGAGAACGGCACGCTCAAGGGCGAGCCGGCCCTGTGGCTGCATGTCACCCGCGTGGCCTCCGCACAGGCTGACCTTGTGCTGACCGAGCTGCTGAAAGACGCGCGCCCCAAGCTGCCGGCCAACACGCTGGTGATGGCCAACACCGCGCTCGAAATCGTGGCCGGCCAGACCACCCCCCCGCACTCCGGCCTATGGGTCAACATCGCGCGTGACCCGCAGTGCTTGGTGTGCGGCGATCAGCTGCGCATGTCCGAACAGGCCACCTCGCTGGATGACCTGAGCGATATGCTGCTGTTTGCGCCCGATGACAATCACTCTACCGACGCCGCCCGCCGGCTCGAAGACGAAACATAACAGAGGCAGATGAGGACTGAGCCATGCCCGACCTGATTCCCCCCACCCCCCCA
>DAOUCZ010000013.1:0-1988 GCA_034431675.1 Anaerolineae bacterium
AACGCATAATCCTGAAACACCAGCCCGACCCGCCGCTGCTCTGGCGGCACGGCAAGGCCCGCACCGGTCACCGCCCGCCCCAAAATCTGGATGCTGCCGGTATCCGGCGGCTCAAAGCCGGCAATCAGGCGCAGGGTGGTGGTTTTGCCGCACCCGCTCGGCCCGAGCAGGGTCAAAAACTGCCCACTGCGCAGGGTAAAGGTGGCATCGCGCAGGGCAACCGCGCTGCCATAGGTCTTAGATAGTTTGGAAACTTCAAGGGCATAGGTCATCGGCGGTCTTTCGGGCGGGACGATTCCATAAACCAACAGATAGGGTATCAGAAAGGATACCCCACCACGCGCCTGTGATACACCCTGAGTGGGACGCCGGACAGGGTAATCGCTTCAAATTTTCTGGTCGTAGGGGGGGCAGTTCGTGAACTGCCCGACGTCACGGGCGCATTACGATGCTTGACGGGCGCATCGCGATGTTTGACGGGCGCATCGCGATGTTTGACGGGCGCATCGCGATGCGCCCCTACGGTCATGAACCAATGGCTGATTTTGAAGGCGGCGACCGGCAAGCGCCTCGCGGATTCGCACACAACGTTAACAGTGCGGGGCTTGCAGCGCACAGACACGGTGTACAATCGCACTAGGCGCTGTGTTCGCGCCGCTTGTGTGGCCATAACAGGATAAACAGCGCATTATGCCAGAACTCCCTGAAGTCGAGACGGTGGTGCGTGGGCTGCGGCCCGACCTTGTGGGCCGTGTGATCACCGGCGCGGTGGTGGCGTGGGGACGCACGCTGGGTCAGCCCGACCCCACCACCTTTGCCGCGCGCATCGCCGGCCAGACCATCCAATCCGTCCAGCGGCGCGCCAAGTATATCGTGTGTGCCCTGACGCATGACCTGTTGGTCATCCACCTCAAGATGACCGGACGCCTGTATGTGGCGTCTGCCGGCCAGCCCCACGCCGATGACCGCTGGGTGCGCCTGACCCTGCCGCTGGACGACGGGCGCGAGCTGCGCTTTTCGGACGCGCGCAAGTTTGGCAAGGTGTATCTGGTGGGCGCGCTGGCCGAGGTCTCGGCGGGGGCGGCGGCGCTTGGCCCAGAGCCATTAGAAGACGACTTTACCCCCCAACAGTTTATCGAGCGGCTGCGCGGGCGCGGCGCGGCCATCAAGGCAGTGCTGCTCGATCAGGCGTTTGTGGCCGGCGTGGGCAACATCTATGCCGATGAAGCGCTGTTTCGGGCGGGCATCCACCCGCTGCGGCGCGCCGCCAGCCTGACGCCCGACGAAGCGACCGCGCTGTATCACGCGGTGCGTGCGGCCTTGTCGGCGGGCCTGCACCACGAGGGCGCGACCATCGGGTGGTATCGCAAACCCGATGGCACGCAGGGCCAATCTCAGCACCATTTTTTGGCGTATGGGCGTGACGGGCAGCCCTGCGCAAACTGCGGTACACTGTTACACAAAACCCGTGTGGCACAGCGCGGTACACATTTCTGCCCATCCTGTCAGCGTCTGGAGTGAGCGGCGACATGAACGAACTTCTCGAACAAATCCCCCCGGGAATCCTGCTGTATGGCATGCTGGTGCCGACGCTGGCGCTGGGGCTGATGATTTATCTGGCGGTGGTGCGCCCGGCCTTGGCCAAACGCCGGCAGCAAAAAGCCGCCAGCCTGACCGCCCCCGCCCCGGCCCATCTGACAGCGGCCCGCCCGACCACCGACGCGCCGGTCAAAGCTGCGCTGGGCGGGGATGAAGACCTGCCCGATCTCGACGCACTGCTGGCCGTGCCTGCTGCGCCGGCAGCTGCTGCCCCACGCCCAGACCAGCCGCGCGCGCTGGGCGAGGTCACCGTCTCGTTGGTGACCGGCAAGGTGGTGCGCGCGCGGGAGGAATTGGTGCTGCTGCGCGACCCCGCCGACGGGCGCTTAATCGTGCAGATGCCCAACGTGAGCTATAAATCGTTCGCGTCTGCGCCGGCGGCCAAAGAG
>DAOUCZ010000014.1:0-41283 GCA_034431675.1 Anaerolineae bacterium
GGCGACTCGTCTGGTTCTTATTTACGGTGTGTGGTCAGCATTTTAATGCGTAATGGTATGCAGAAATGTGTGAGTGAATGATTGTGGCCGAAAGCTGTGTCGAAGTATTGTGTTTTCTAAGGCGCTTCTGACAACCATTCTGCCCGACTCTGCGGTATAATCTTTTTACGCGCAGGTGGTATCGGCTGCCCCTGTATCGCTTGCGTTCTCTCACTCCAGATTGTATTAGACAAACGGCGGAGGTCGTTGCCGTGGCAAATAAGGGGATGGAACGCTTTACTCAACGCGCTCGGCGCGTGTTGAGTCTGGCGCAAGAAGAAGCCGAACGCCTGAACCACTCTCACATCGGGACGGAACACCTGCTGTTGGGATTACTGAAGGAAGAGGGCGGGGTTGCGGGCCGTGTTTTGCGCGAGTTAGGCCTAGATACCCGGCGCGTCGAAGATTTAATCATCAAGATGAAGAAGCCCGATCCGCGCCAGCGCTCCGGGCAGTTCGATTTGACCGCTGGCACCAAGCGCGTGATGGAATTGGCCATCGACGAAGCACGCCGCATGGGTCATCACTACATCGGCACAGAGCATTTGCTGTTGGCGCTGGTTCGTCAGCCCGAGGGCACGGCCATCGAGGTGCTGCGCCGCCTTGGCATCACGCCCGAGGAGGTGCGCCGCCAGACCAACAATGTGCTGCGCGACAGCCCGGTGCAACCCTCGCAGCCGCCCACGCCAGACGAGCAGCAGCCGCCGCAGAATCAGCCGCCGGCCACGCCGCCCACCACGCCCCCATCGCCGTTTGGCTCGGCGGCACGGCGTCCACCGCCGCCGCCGTTTGGGCAGCGCCGGCAGGAGAATAAAACCCCACAGCTGGATCAGCTGGCCACCGACCTGACCGAGATGGCCCGCGAGGGCAAGCTCGACCCGGTGGTGGGGCGCGAGACCGAAATCGAGCGCGTGATTCAGGTGCTGAGCCGCCGGCGCAAGAACAACCCTGCCCTGATTGGTGAACCCGGCGTGGGCAAGACCGCCATCGTCGAGGGCCTTGCGCAGCGCATCATCAGCGGGGAAGTGCCCAAGCCTCTGCTGGGCAAGCGCGTGTTGCAGCTGGACGTCGGCTCGCTGGTGGCGGGTACGATGTACCGCGGGCAGTTCGAGGAGCGCCTCAAGCGCGTCATCGAAGAGCTGAAGCAGTCTGACAGCATCTTGTTCATCGACGAGGTGCACATGCTGGTGGGTGCTGGGTCTGCCGGCAGCAGTGTTGATGCCGCCAACATCCTCAAGCCGGCGCTGGCGCGCGGTGAGTTGCAGTGCATCGGCGCGACCACCCTTGATGAATATCGCAAGCACATCGAGAGCGATGCCGCGCTGGAGCGCCGCTTCCAGCAAATCATCGTCAACGAGCCGAGCATCGAAGAGACGGTCGAAATCCTGCAAGGCATCAAAGAGCCGTATCAGCAGCACCACAACGTCGAAATCACCGACGAGGCCATCGAGGCGGCGTCGCAGCTGTCGGCGCGTTATGTGCCAGACCGCTTCTTGCCCGACAAGGCCATCGACCTGATTGATGAGGCGTCGGCCCGTCTGCGTATGTACAAGTCGCCCGAGGCGGCACAGGTGCGCAAGGCCGAGGCCGAGCTGGCGCGCATCGAGGAAGACATCCAAGAGTTTGACGCCGGAGAAGAGGGCGCGGACGAGCTGGATCGGCTGCAAATTCAGGCCGAAGGCTTGCGCCAGACGCTGGACGACTTTAAGGCCAATTGGAACACCGAGACCAATCAGCCGCGCCTGACCTATGACGACATCGCCGAAGTGGTGGCGATGTGGACGGGCATCCCGGTGCGCCGTATGGCCGCCGATGAGACCGCCCGCCTTGTCGAGATGGAAAATGCCCTCCACAACCGCATCGTCGGGCAGCACGAGGCGATTGAGGCCATCAGCAAGGCTGTTCGGCGCAGTCGCGCCGGCCTGAAAGACCCGCGTCGGCCTATCGGCACGTTTATGTTCCTTGGGCCGACCGGTGTGGGCAAAACCGAGCTGACCAAGACGCTGGCCGAGTTCATGTTTGGCAGCGAAGACGCGCTGATTCAGCTGGACATGAGCGAGTTTATGGAGCGTCACAGCATTGCGCGCTTGGTGGGTGCACCTCCGGGCTATGTGGGCTACGAGGATGCTGGTCAGCTGACCGAGGCCATCCGCCGCCGCCCATACAGCATTGTGGTGTTTGACGAAATCGAGAAGGCCCATCCCGAGGCGTTTAATATGCTGCTTCAGGTGATGGAAGAAGGCCGCCTGACCGATGCGCGTGGCCGCAAGGTCGATTTCCGCAACGCCATCATCGTGATGACCAGCAACGTCGGTGCAGACACCATCAAGCGCGGCGCGTCGTTGGGCTTCCCTGTTGGCGTGGATGAAGACCGCAACGAGACCATGCGCTATGAAGACCTGCGCAAGAACGTGATTGAGCAGCTGCGCCGCGTGTTCCGCCCCGAATTCCTCAACCGTGTGGACGCCACCATCGTGTTCCGCCCGCTGACACGCGCCGAAATCAAGCAAATCGTCGAGTTGGAAATCCGCAAGGTCAGCGAGCGCTTGATTGAGAACGCCATCACCCTTGAACTGACCGAGGAAGGGCAAGAATGGCTGGCCAAGCACGGTTATGACCCCGAGTTTGGTGCGCGCCCACTGCGCCGCTTGATCCAGAACGAGGTGGAAGACAAGCTGAGCGACGGCATCTTGTCTGGCCGTTTTGGGTTGGGTAGTGTGGTGCGCGTGACGGTCGATAAGGACGATCATCTGACGCTGCTGCGCGATGATGAGCCGACCGATGCGCCCGACGATTCTGCGCCCCAGCAGGCCGAGACCCCCGACGCCGCCCCGACCGTTTAGCCTGCTGCGACACCGCAAAACAAAGCCCCCGCTCGATGTGAACTGAGCGGGGGCTTTTTTGATGTGATGCCCACATGGGCGATGGGGGTGGATGACCACCCCCATCGAGAGCGTGCGTTTTTTAGTCGAGGCTTTCGGGCGTCGGCGGGGTGAAGGTGGACTGGGTTTGCTGGCGCTTGGCTTCGCGCTGGTCGTCCTCTTTGCCAAAGGTCAGCACTTCGCCCTCTTCGGTGATGGCTTCGACTGCGAGGCCGAGGCTTTGCAGCTCTTTCACCAACACGCGGAAGCTGGACGGGATGCCCGGCTCTTGGATTTTGTCGCCCTTGACGATGGCTTCATAGGTGGCGATGCGGCCCTGTACGTCGTCAGACTTGACGGTGAGCATCTCTTGCAGGGTATAGGCTGCGCCGTAGGCTTCGAGCGCCCACACTTCCATCTCGCCAAGGCGCTGCCCGCCGAACTGCGCCTTGCCGCCCAGCGGCTGCTGCGTGACGAGGCTGTATGGGCCGGTGCTGCGGGCGTGCACCTTGTCCTCGACAAGGTGGGCCAGCTTGAGCATGTGCACAAAGCCGACCGCCACTGAGTTATCGAATGGCTCACCGGTGCGGCCATCATACAACGTCATCTTGCCATAGTGCGGCACAGGTGCGCCAGTCTCGAACATGACGCGGTTGGCAAAGTTGTAGAGCGTTTCGACATCGGCATCGGCGGGGATTTGCGAGCCGATCCACGGTGCTTGAGCCTTCACCCATTCGCGCAGCGAGACCTTCAGCGCGGTGGTCTCGATGAACTCACGGCGGGCGGGCGAGACCTGCTGCGTTTCGTAGAGCAGTACGTCATCGGGGTCATAACCTTGCTCGCGCAGCCACTCGGCCAGCACTGCGCGCCGGCGATAGGTCTTGTTCTCTTGCAGCATCCGCACGTCGTAGCGCCCGCTGTCCTTCAGCCAATCATGGACATACAGGCGGCGCACTTCTTCGTCGTCTTCGAGGTCTTCCTCGGTATATTCCTCAAATTGGGCAATCCATGTCCATGCGCGGGCGGTGATGACGCGCTCGGCATAGTCAATCAGCCATGCGCGGCCCAGCTCGGCGCGGATGTCGTCTTCGGTTGCACCGTCGAACACCGGGGTGATGGCGCGGAAGCCCATACGGTCAGCAGCCCAACCGAGGTGCAGTTCCAGCACCTGCCCGAGGTTCATACGGCCCGGCACACCGGTCGGGTTGAGGATGATTTCGACCGGACGCCCGTCCTCAAGGTAGGGCATGTCTTCGATGCTGACGATGCGGCTGATGACACCCTTGTTGCCGTGACGTCCTGCCATCTTGTCGCCGACGGTCAGCTTGCGGCGTTGGGCCACGCCCACGCGCACCATCTTCTCGACGCCGGCGGGCAGGTCGCGGTGTTCTTCGCGGGTGAAGGTCTTGACGTCCACCACCTTGCCGCGCTCGCCGTGGGGCAGGCGCAGCGACGAGTCTTTCACCTCGCGCGCTTGCTCGCCAAAGATGGCGCGCAGCAGCTTCTCTTCGGGGCTAAGCTCGCGCTCGCCCTTGGGGGTGATTTTGCCCACGAGGATGTCGTTAGGGCCGACCTCAGCGCCGATGCGCACGATGCCGAACTCGTCGAGGTCTTTGAGGGCCTCTTCGCCGACGTTGGGGATGTCGTAGGTGATTTCTTCGCTGCCCAGCTTGGTCTCGCGCGCTTCCACCTCGTGCTTTTCGATGTGGATGCTGGTGAACTTGTCGCGGCGCAGCATTTCTTCGCTGATGAGCAGGGCGTCTTCGTAGTTGCCGCCGTCCCAGCAGATGAAGGCGGCCAGCACGTTGTGTCCCAGCGCAAGGCTGCCGTGATAGGTCGAGCTGCTGTCGGCCAGCACGGTATCCACTGTGACATGCTGCCCTTTGCGCACAATCGGCTTTTGGTCGATGCAGGTGGATTGGTTGCTGCGCTGATATTTGCGCAGGCGGAAGGGGTGATCAACCCCTTGCGAGTCGCGCACCACCACACAGTCGCTGCGCACACTGACGACTTCGCCATCCACCGTCGATTTGAGGATTTGGCCGCTGTCGAGCGCGGCGGCGGCTTCCATGCCGGTGCTGACAATCGGCAGGTCGGGGTCGAGCAGGGGCACGGCTTGGCTCTGCATGTTCGAACCCATCAGGGCGCGGTTGGCGTCGTCGTGCTCAAGGAAGGGGATCAGCGCGGCGCTGATGCCCACGATTTGGCGCGGGGCGATGTCGATGTAATCAACGCGCCCCGCGGGCAGCATCTTGAAGTCTTGGTTGAGGCGTGCCGAGACGCGCTCGACCGCCACCTGACCGAGTTCGTCGGTCGGGGTGTCGGCTTGCGCGATGACAAAGTTGTCTTCGGCGTCCGCACTCAGGTAGATGGTCTCGCCGGTCAGGAAGGGGATGACCGGCACGTCTTTGATGCCGCTGCGCTTCATGGCCTTGATGGCGTCGGCGTCAATCACGCCGCCCTCTTCCACGATGGTATCACCGCCTTTGGTCTCGATGTCCTCGCGCGCTTTGCGGCCGGGCAAGCGTGGGTCGTCGATGCTGAGGGTCTTGAGCACGCGGCGGTAGGGCGTCTCGATGAAGCCGAATTCGTTGACGCGCGCATAGCTGGCAAGGCGGCCAATCAGGCCGATGTTCGGGCCTTCGGGGGTTTCAATCGGGCAGATGCGCCCATAGTGACTGTGGTGCACGTCGCGCACGTCAAAGCCGGCACGCTCACGCCGCAGACCGCCCGGGCCAAGGGCCGACAGGGTGCGCTTGTGGCGCAGTTCGGCCAGCGGGTTGGTCTGCTCCATGAACTGCGAGAGCTGTGACGAGCCAAAGAACTCGCGGATGGCGGCCACAATCGGGCGGATGTTGATGAGCGTGCCGGGGGTGGGGTTTTCTTGCTCCTTCACCGACATACGCTCTTTAATCACGCGCTCGGCGCGGCGCAGGCCGACGCGCAGCTTGTTCTGAATCAGCTCGCCGACCGTCTTGACGCGGCGGTTGCCGAGGTGGTCGATGTCGTCTGGCCCATACACGTTGTTGTTAATCTGGATCATGCGCGCAATCAGGCGGATGATGTCCATCTTGGTGATGGTGCGCACGCGCTGCGGGATGATTTCGCTGAGGCCGAGGCGCTTGTTCAGCTTATAACGCCCGACGCGTTCAAGGTCATAGCGGCGCTGGTCAAACAGCTGCTGCTCGAGATATTCGCGCGCGTTTTCCAGCGTGGGCGGGTCGCCCGGGCGCATCTTCTTATAGAATTCCAGCAGGGCTTGCTCGCCGATGCTCAGATCCTTGCGCCCATCCTTGGCCCAATCGGGTTCTTGCTCGATGGTCTTGGCGATGAAGCGGTGGTTCTCGTCGGTGTCGACGTCGGCATACAGCGCGAGGATTTCCTCGTCTGTGCCGTGCTTGATGGGTGATTCGACGCCGTATTTTTCGGCCGCGTCTTGCACCGCAGACAGCGCGCGCAGCAGCACAGTGACCGGTACGGTGCGTTTGCGGTTAAACTTCAGCACCAAAGCGTCACTTTTGCGGGTTTCAAATTCCATCCATGCACCGCGGTCAGGGATGAGCTTGGCAGCGGCCATCCGCCGGCCCGTGGTGCGGTCTTCTTCGGCTTCAAAGTACACGCCCGGCGAGCGGATCAGCTGGCTGACCACCACGCGCTCGGTGCCGTTGATGATGAACGTGCCTTTGTCGGTCATCACAGGGAACTCGCCCATGAAGATGTCCGTGATGGAGACCTCGTCACCGGCTTCTTTGTTGACCAGTGCCACCTTGGCATACAGCGGCACGGCATAGCTCATATCACGCTCAAGGCAAATCTCGCGCGTGTATTTGGGTTCGTCGTACCAGAACTCAAGGCCAAACTGCTGTGATTCGGGGCTGGTGGACGGGAAATACAGCTTGAGATTGCCGTTATAGCTCTCAATCGGGCTGATTTCGTCGAACAGTTCCAGCAGCCCCTCTTTTAGGAACCATTGGAACGACTTGAGTTGGATGTCAATCAGGGAGGGCAAGTCCTGAACATCCATCGTTCGGGCGTAGTTTTTGGTGTTGAAATATTCGTTATTCAACCGTCCGCTCCTTACTCTGGAACGCTGCGCCGACCTCGTGCGCTCCGTCAGCCAATAGAGACACAAAAAGGCGGTTTAAGGGTAAACCGCTGCCGGTGGGTAGGAACTGTGGGGCAAAAATTCGTGGTCTGGGTGTCTCATGTTCGAGCCAGAACGCACCTGTTCTGGGAAAGTGCGTAAACGATAGTATACGCCGCCAAACCCTGTGCTGTCAAGCCGCCTACCGGCGTGATTTAGGGCAATCGCTTCAAAATCAGCCATTGGCTCATGAGAGGGCAAAATGGTGCGTAGGGGCGCATCGCGATGCGCCCGTAACGTCGGGCAGTTCACGAACTGCCCCTACAAAACCCATCGCGTTGGGTTTTGACCGGGGTGCTTCGGCGGATGCTTGGACATTTGCCCGTCGGATTGGTAGAGTTGTGGGGATGTTTTGGTGTGTACAGCAGAGGACAGCCCATGGTCACACGTCACCGCGTTTGGGTGTATGGCGATAACGTCAACACGGATGTCATTTTCCCCGGCAAATATACCTATACCCTGCGTGCGCCAGAGGACATCAAGGCCAAAGCGCTCGAAGACCTTGACCCATCGTTTGCCGGCGCGGTGCGGGTGGGGGATGTGATTGTGGCCGGGCGCAACTGGGGCTGCGGCTCTTCGCGAGAACAGGCGGTCACCGCGCTGAAGCTGTGCGGTGTGCCGGCAATCGTGGCGGGGTCGTTTGGCGGGCTGTATTTCCGCAACTGCATCAATCAGGGCATCCACCCGATTGTGGCCCCGGGCCTTGCCGCACTGCTCAAAACCGGCGACAGCATCGAAATCGACCGCGAGGCCGGTGAAGTGCGCGCCGGCGGACAGGTTTGGCCTATCCCCCCACTGCCCGACAGTGTGCGCGCCATCCTCGATGCTGGTGGCCTGCTGCCGATGCTTCAGCGTCGGTTTGCGTCGGCGCAGGGCTGAGCGGTTTGTCACCACAAAGCTGTGACATCTGGCATCTGGTAATATGCCGAAGTGATGTGATAAAATGTGAATATCTGTGATAAATCACAAAAAGCAACACGTATGAGCACAGAACAACTCCCTGATACCCGTCGTGCACGGCTGATAGAGCATCTGAAGGTGCACAAACGAGCCACTATTGAAGCATTGGCGGCGCAGTTTGGCGTCTCGACGATGACCGTTCACCGTGATGTGGCGGAGCTGGTCAAAACTGGCCTTGTGCAGAAGGTGCACGGTGGGGTGGTCTTGGCCGAAGCTGCACCAGCGGTGCTGCCGGCGGCCTCGGCGGGTGAGCGCTGCGAGATGTGCGGCGTGCCGGCAGCGCGGATGCCATTTGTGGCGCATCTGCCGGATGGCGGCACCCGCACGATGTGCTGCGCCCACTGCGGCCTGATGCTGCTGCCCCAGCTCGAGGACGGGGCGGTGGTGCTGGTCACCGACTTTCTGTATGGGCGCACGCTGACGGCAAAAGCAGCGGTCTATCTGGTGGGGTCGGCGGTGCAGGTGTGTTGTGCGCCAAGCGTGTTGTGTTTTGTGACGATGGAGGATGCGCAGCGTTTTGCGTGTGGTTTTGGCGGCCAAGTGCTGACCTGTGCCGATGCGACGGCGGCGCTGCATCACCTCTGAGTCACAGGTTTCATATCATGCGGCGGGCCTTGCGGGGCTGCGCCGTCACAAAGACCATAGGAGTCTCACATCATGATGAAGTCGTTCGTTCGTCTGAGCCTGTTGGTGATGGCCTTGGCTGTGCTGTGGATTGCGCCGGTTTCGGCACATGGCGGCCAAGAAGTGGGGGAATACGAAGTGGTGTTTGGCTGGCAGGTTGAGCCAGCCTATGCCGGCGTGTTCAATGGGCCAGAAATCTACATCCGCCCGCATGGTCACGGCCACGACAGCTCGGATGAACATGGCGAAGAGGCCAATTTCCTCGAGGGTGTTGACGTCAACCTGAAGGCTGAAGTGACGTTTGGGCCAGAGACCACCACGGTGACCTTTAAGGCCGCTTGGGGTGAAGTGGGGCACTATGTGGCCGACCTCGTCCCGACCCTGCCGGGCGACTATGTGTTCCGCATCACCGGCAACATTGGCGATGCCGAGGTGGATTTGGTGTTCGATTCGGCAGACGGCGAGTTTAGCAGTGTGCTGCCGAGCGCCGACATCCTGTTCCCGTCGGCCTCCAGCATCGAGGCGCGCCTTGCCGCGCTCGAGGCTCGCATTGCCGAGCTGGAAGCCGCGCTGGCCGCGCTGAGCGAGTAGTGAATCGGGAGTGTGATGGTCGGGCTGTGGCTCGACCATCACAGGCGCACAAGGGACGACAGAGGATGATGCGGCGTATCGGTTGGGCTGCAATAGTGCTGATGTGGGTGGTGTGGGTGTGGCCGGTTTATGCGCACGCCAATCTGTTGACCAGCACGCCAGCGGCGGGCAGCACCCTCCCGACAGCGCCGGCAGTGGTAACTCTCAGCTTTAGCGAGCCGGTAGAAGCCGCGTTTGTGCGCGTGCGCGTGTTCGACTCGACCGGTGCGGCGTTATCGCTTGACCGCCCGATGGTACAGGCAGATGCCCCGACGGTGGTCACACAGCTGTTGCCTGATACGCTGCCAGACGGTCTATACACCGTGTCTTGGCGGGTGGTGAGCGCCGCGGATGGCCATGCCACCGAGGGCGCGTTTGCTTTTGGGGTCGGCGCGGTGATGGTCGACGGAGCGGGCACGTTATCGGCTGCTGCCCCAGCAGTGAACCCGCTCAATGTGGTTATCCGCTGGCTAAACTTGGCGGCGCTGGCGGTGTTGATGGGCGGTGTGGGATTTGTGCGCTGGGTGTCGCCCACGCTGTCGCGCCGCTGGGTTTGGACGGGATGGGCCGCCGTTGGCCTGACCGGTCTATTGATGCTGTGGATGCAGGCAGGGGTGGTCAGCGGTTCAGAGGATGTGCTGGACGCGGCGCGTTATCAAGCCATTGGGCCGCTGCTGACCGATTCAGCTTTTGGGCGGGCATGGATGCTGCGCGGGGTGGCCTTGCTGCTGCTGGCGATCCCGCTGCGCGCTGGGCGTTGGAACATCGCTGGTGTGGCGCTGATTGCGATGGCTTATGCCCAAGCCCTGACCAGTCATGCCGCCGCGCAAACGACCCGGCCCGAGGCTGTGTTTTTGGATGCGCTGCATGTACTGGCAATGGGGGCATGGATTGGCGGGTTGGCGGCGTTTGCGGTGATGCTGGCACGCCCGACACCGGTTGACTCTGCTGCGCACTGGACGTCACGCTTTTCGAGCGTGGGGGTGGGCAGTGTGCTGATACTGGCGTTTACCGGCATCTACAGCGCGCTGCTGCATGTCGGCACGCCGCAGGCCCTGACCGAGACCGCCTATGGCCTTGCGCTGGTGGCCAAGAACGTGCTGCTAGCGGCCATGCTGACGCTGGCGGCGGTCAATTTGCTGCTGACCTCGCGGATGCTGTGGCGGGGGCAGCAGGCATGGGTGAAGGTGCTGCGCGCGCTGGTCATCATGGAATTGTCGCTGGGTGCGGGGGTATTGGCGTGCTCGGCATGGATGACCAGCGATATGCCGGCGGTCGATGCTTATGCGCTCCGGCAGGCCTCTGCCCAGTCCACAGCCTTTTTTGAGATGCAGACGGTGGACGACCAGATGATCCATCTTGACATTGTGCCGGCGCACGTGGGCGAAAACCGCTTCACGCTGACGCTGTACAATCCCGATGGCACGCCGCTGGAAGACGCCACCCGTGTGACGCTGCGTTTTACGCATCTGGACGGCTTGGTGGGCGAGAGCGCGCTTCAGGCCGTGCCGACAGGGCCGGGGATGTATCAGGCTGAGGGGGCGAACTTAAGTGTGCCGGGGGTATGGCGGGTGCGTCTAAGTGTGCGCCAGCTCGGGCGCTTTGACCTTGTGACGGATTTTGAGGTGGAAGTGCGCTGAACCTCGGATGCTAAATCAACAAAAAACGGGGAGGTCACCTTGGCGTGGCCTCCCCGTCTTTGCGATGCGCGGTGTGACTAGCGCCCAGTGCCGGCGGTTTGCTTATTCAGCGCCTCAATGGCCTTCTCGACGCTGGCCTTTGGCCCAACCCCCAGCTGCTGGTCAATCAGGATGCCGTTTTCATCAATCACCCAGTAAGAGCGGTTAATCATCGGCAGTTTGATGCCGGCTGGGCCATTGATGCCCCATGCGCCCCATGCTTCCAGCGTGGCGTGCCCGACATCCGACAGCAGGTCGTAATTGAGCTTGCGGTTTTTGTGCCATTTCTTCAGTTGGGTGCTGTCGTCACCGCTGATGCCCAATATCACGCCGTTGAGCGCTTGGATACGCGGGAATTCATCGCGGAACTCGCAGGCTTGTGTGTTGCAGCCAAAGCTCATCTCATTGGCTTTGGGGAAGGCGAAAATCACCAGTTTTTTGCCCCGAAAATCGCTCAGGCGCAGGGTTTGGCCATCTTGATTGGGCAGGGCGAAATCAGGGAACGGTTGGCCAATGGTTAGCATGGTCTGCATCCTAGTTTGTGTGCGCTTGATTGTGAATCATCGTACAAACTACGCCTGAGAAGCGCTTAAGCTGTCGGTGAGGAAACACACAACCCTGCTTGCAGCCTCCAGACTTCCCCGCCAAAGCGTTCCAGAAAGCGCCGATCGTGGGTGGCGGCCAAAATTGCGCCCTTAAACCCGTCTAGCGCGGTCTCGAACGCTTCTAGAACGTCAAAACTGAGGTGATTGGTGGGTTCATCCAGCAGCAAGACGTTTGCGCCACTGGCAATCAGGCGGGCGATTTGCAGCTTTCGGCGTTGGCCCACGCTCAACACACCAACGGGCCGCCGCACCTCGTCATAGCGAAACAGCCCCCAGTTGAGCAGGTCAGCCACGTGGGCATCATCACTGCCGTCTAGGCCAACCCCATAGGCTTGGGCCACAGTGAGATGAGGGTCAAAGTCGCCGCCGTGCTGGTCGAGGTATCCGATGACGGTTTGGCCGCTGCGGATGATTTCGCCCGAGTCGGGGATTTCGAGGCCGGCCAGAATGCGCAGCAGGGTGGATTTGCCCGCCCCATTTGGCCCGACCAGTGCGACGCGCTGCCCGATACCCAGCGAAAGTGATACCTGTGACAGCACGGTTGTGCCGGCGTACTGTTTGCAGATGCCCGCTGCGGTCAGCGGCGCGCGCGAGTCGAGGCGGCGCGGGTCAAAGCTGGCACGGAAGGTGAGTGGGCAGGGCTTTCTGGTGACAAAAATCGAAACGAGGGAATCAAAAACGCGCTGCCGCAGGCGTTCGCCTGATTCAGCGCGTTGTTCTGTTTGTCTCGTTTTGCCTTAGCGGCCCACACCCAAAACGGGCAGAAACAGCGACATGGCATAACATCACACCAGCTTGGTGAGACAGACAAGCATACTCAGCACCCTTGCGAAACGCCGCAGCGTAGGGTTATGCCGAAATGCCGTCCGATGCCATGGATACCATCCTGCTCAAAGCCGTCACAATCAGGTGGGGTAGTGGTATACACAACCTGACTTTTTCACGATACCCCGAGTCGCGCTGCATGTCAATCGAAACACGGGGTTTAGCTAGGGCAATCGCTTCAAAATCAGTCATTGGTTCATGAGAGGGCAAAATGGTGCGTAGGGGCGCATCGCGATGCGCCCGTGACGTCGGGCAGTTCACGAACTGTCGGGCAGTTCACGAACTGTCGGGCAGTTCACGAACTGCCCCTACAAAACCTATCGCGATGGGTTTGACCCTACCAGAAAATTTGAAGCGATTACCCTGGGGGTTTAGCGGGATAAATGCATCAAAAGTTGGGGGTGATGTGCGCCAGCGCTGCGGTCACCCAAACCGCTCTTCTAGCCACCCAATTGCAAAGCGCACGAGGGCTGCAGCATCGAACAGCGCGCACGGCGCATCACCAACCTGCCCGCGCTGGCCGATACCCCCTGCGGCCAAAGCGGCTTCGGCGATTTGCCGGAAGCCGTAGGCGGCGTGTGGTTCGCTGGTGTCGTAATCTTCCACTTCCATCCATACCCGCTGACCATCCCTCATCATCGGAAACCGGTGGATGACGCGGTGTTTGTGGCGCAGCTTGGCGACTGCTTCGGCATGGTGCAGCAGGGTGATGGTGCTGAGCGGTGCACCTAGCATCAAGACCTGCCCGCCGTGCTGCACCAAGCGCTCCAGCGGCGACCCGACCCCATAGCCGTATTCCAGTGGGTGGTCGCGGGTCAACGGCTCGGCCAGCGGCCCAACTGCCGAGATGGACGCCTCGGGGTTTAGGCTGCGGTGCGCGCCGGGCCACGTCCGCAGGCACTCGGCCATGATGCCGTGGTCGCGCACCGCGCGCGCCGTGCGCGGGTCAAATGGGGGCATTTCGGCGCGGTATAGATCGTGCAGGTGCGTGGGGATGTCCTCAAAGTCGGGCATGTCGTTCCATCCCACATACATCATCACCGTGCCGGCCTCACCGACGGCGGACAACACCGCCTGAAGCGCGGTGTTTGGGCCGCCCATCACATCCCCCAATGCCTTGAACGAACTGTGCAGCATCAGCACCCCGCCCTGTCGGACTCCCAACGCAGTTAAATCCTCGGTCAACCGATTGAGGGTATAAGGCGTGGTCATCGCAGTTTATCCCTGTTGTTCGGGGGCTGGAAAGCGCTGCTTGAAGGTGAACGCATGTGAGGTTGGCCCGTGCTGCTCTAGATGGGCAAGGCGCTCTTTGGCCTCATCTAGGGTGGGGATGTGCCCCATCGGTATCCACCACAGCGCCATGACTGGGGTGCTCAGGCGGTGAAACCATTCACTGCGCCGGCGGTAGTAGTCGGTGTGGGCGCTGTAATAGACGTATTGATGGAGGCTGTCGATGTCTTGCCACACCGATAGGTTGACAATCAGGCTGGGGTCATCATAGGGCCGCAGTTCGGTGGCGTCGCCGGCATCGGTCTTGAGACGCCATACAAACCCTGCCGACTGCTCGGCAAGCGCGTTGATGTCGGCGAGGCCGTTCATAAAATCGGCCATAATCGGGTCATCGGTGGGGGCGAGGATGCGGGCGATATTGACCTGAGCGAGTTGGTACACTGTGGAGACCTCTGGCTTGTGAATGTGATGACCCCATTACTATAGCATGACTGTGCTGTCTAGGCGTTGAATCGGGCAATCTGGATGAGGTTGCCGCAGGTGTCTTTGAAGGTGGCGGCAGTCACCGGCCCAAGGTCAAGCGGGGGGTGGGTGAATTCGACGCCGAGCTGGCTCAGCCGCTCATATTCGGCTTGCACATCGTCCACGGCAAAGGCGGTGGCGACCATGCCATTTTCGTACAGGTAGGCCTGATAGGCACGGACTGCTGGCGTGAGCGCGGCATCGAGCGAGAGCTGTGTGCCGTCTGGGGCTTCGGGAGAGACCACCGTTACAAAGCGGTAATCACCGGCCATCATGTCCAGCTTGGGCAAAAAGCCCAGCATCTGGGTATAGAAACGCAGGGCGTGCTCTTGGTCTTCAACGATGATGCTGGTCAGGTTAATCTTCATGTGATGATTCTCCGCAGGGGTGTTTGTTTCAGAACAAATGTTCCGTTTGAATAATACACAAATGTTCTAATATAGTCAATATGAATGGGGTAAATAGGGTGCGCTATGGGATGGTGCTTTTGGGCTATTTGGGCTATCTGGCCGTTATAGGGGTGTGAGAGGACGTGCTGGCCGGCGCGCTGTCGCTATAATGGAGGGGTGTGTTTTTTGCCTTCTCTCCCACCCCTCGAAAGGCCTACCCTCATGTCCGCTGATGAACCCCCTGCTGGCAAGCCGCGCCGCAGTCAAACATGGTTTGGCGAACTTGGCACATTGGGTTTTACCCATCGCAGTTGGACTAAAAATCAGGGCTATCCCGATGACCTGTTTGACGGCAGGCCGGTGATTGGCATTTGCAACACATGGAGCGACCTCACCCCGTGCAATGCCCATCTGCGCGTGCTGGCCGAATATGTGAAACGCGGGGTGTACGAGGCGGGCGGCTTCCCGCTGGAGTTTCCGGTGATGTCGCTGGGCGAGATTTTGATGCGCCCCACCACCATGCTGTTTCGCAATCTGGCCAGCATGGATGTCGAAGAGACCATCCGCGCTAACCCGCTGGATGGGGTGGTGCTGCTGACTGGCTGCGACAAAACCACCCCCAGCACGGTGATGGGGGCGGCCAGTGTCGATTTGCCAACGTTGGTGGTGAACGGCGGCCCGATGCTGGATGGGAATTACCGCGGGCGGCGGATTGGCAGCGGCACAGATTTGTGGCGCATCACTGATGAGCTGCGGCTGGGCAATATCAGCATGGATGAATATCGCGAATATGAAAGCTGCATGTCGCGCAGTGATGGGCATTGTTCGACGATGGGGACGGCCTCGACCATGGCGGTGATGGTGGAAGCGCTGGGCCTGACTCTGCCCGGGGCAGCGGCCATACCGGCAGCGGATTCGCGTCGGCGGCGGTTGGCGTGGCTGTCGGGCCGGCGGATTGTTGAGATGGTCAAGCAAGACCTTGTGTTGTCGCGCATCTTGACCCGTGAGGCGTTTGAGAACGCCATCCGCCTGAATGCGGCGGTCGGTGGGTCATCGAACTTTGTCATTCACCTGCTGGCGATTGCGGGGCGCATTGGCGTGCCGCTGACGCTGGACGACTTTGATGCGCTGGGCAGCGCCATGCCGCTGCTGGTCAACCTGATGCCGTCTGGCGAATATCTGATGGAGGCGTTTTTTGAGGCGGGGGGGCTGCCGGCAGTTGCGCGCGAGTTGAGCGCGCATCTGCATCTGGATGTTTTGACGGTCAATGGGCATACGTTGGGCGAGAACATCGTCGATGCGCCGTGCTGGGATCGGTCGGTGATACGCCCATTGACCCAACCGCTCAAGGAGTCTGCGGGGTTGGCGGTGCTGCGCGGCAACCTTGCGCCTGATGGTGCGATTATTAAACCATCGGCGGCCAGCCCATCGCTGTTAACACACAGCGGGCGGGCGGTGGTGTTTGAGGACTATGACGATTATCACGCGCGCATTGATGACCCCGAGCTGGATGTGCGCGCCGATGATGTGTTGGTGTTGAAGCAGGTCGGGCCAAAGGGCTATCCGGGGATGCCTGAGGTGGGCAATTTTCATCTGCCCAAAAAGCTGCTGGTGCAGGGCGTCACCGATATGGTGCGCATCAGCGACGGGCGGATGAGCGGCACGGCTTTTGGGACGGTGGTGCTGCATGTCGCGCCGGAGTCAGCGGTGGGCGGGCCTTTGGCATTGGTGCAAACTGGTGACCAAATTACGCTGGATGTGCCGGCGCGGCGTTTGCACCTGCATGTCAGTGATGAAACGTTGGCGGAACGGCGGTTGCGCTGGCAAGCGCGCCCGCCACATGCCACCCGTGGATATGTTAAATTGTATCTCGATCATGTGATGGGCGCGGATAAAGGCGCTGACTTCGATTTCTTGGTTGGCGGCTCGGGCGGCGCGCCTGTTTTGAAAGGAAACCATTAACCGATGAAACTGCTGCATTTTTCTACCCCCGACGCGGTGGGCCTGCGCCTTGGTGTAATGACCGAGCGCGGTCTGGTTGACCTTGCCGCGGCGGCAGCTCTGCGCCGCGCCGATGTGCCGGCCTCGTTGGAAGACCTGTTCGCGCTGGGGCAAATCGGCCTAACACAGATACAAGCCCTGTTTGCGCATCTGCCGGCGCAAGGCCCGTGGCTGATACCCGATGCCGAGGTGACCTATGGCCCGTGTGTGCTGTCCCCCGAAAAACTAATTTGCGTGGGCCTGAATTATCGCCTGCACGCGCAGGAAAGCGGCGCGGCTATCCCAACGTCGCCGGTGTTGTTTGGCAAGTTCAATAACAGCCTTGCCGCGCACAACGAGGTTGTGCCTATCCCGGCCACCACCACGCAGGCCGATTACGAGGTGGAATTGGGCGTGGTGATTGGGCGCGAGGCGCGCGATGTGCCGCCAGAGCGGGCGCTGGATTATGTGTTTGGCTACTGCACCGCCAACGACTTCAGCGCGCGCGATTTGCAGATGCGCACCAGCCAGTGGCTGTTGGGCAAGTCGCTGGACAAATTTCAGCCGATTGGGCCGTATCTGGTGACCAAGGATGACGTGCCCAATCCCAATAATTTGTGGCTGCGCACGTGGGTGAATGGGGAACTGCGGCAGGACTCCCACACGTCGGACATGATTTTTGACGTCGCGACGATTGTCAGTTATCTCAGCCAGCACATGACGCTGAAGCCCGGCGATGTGATTTCGACCGGTACGCCGGCGGGGGTGATTTTGGGGCTGGCCAAGAACGGCGTCCCGTGGCTGAAAGCCGGTGACGTGGTGGAAGTGGAAGTGGAAGGGCTGGGCCGCCTGCGCAATGTGATGGGCTAGCGCTGATGCCGTTATGCTCCCCACCGGCACATGTATGATTGACCGGTGGGGAGAGGTGTTAATCCTGTGCGGATGTTGGCAGCTTGAAGTGGGCTTTGGCCGGCTTGAGCGGCCTTTTGAGCCAATAAGGGCGGCGCGTGCCGTCTGGGCTGTGGCGTGCGGCAGGACGTGTTTTTTCCACCCATTCCCGATAGACCTGCATCGACTTTTCGGTATCCACCCACACATCACCATAGCTGTCGCGCGGGGCTGCCTTGCGCACATTGACGGCTTTTTGCAGCCAGCAGTGTGCCCCACTGATCGGGTCGGGGTGGACGGCGTGGGTGAGGTTTTGGTGCACCCCCACCTGCTGCCACCAGATGCGCGCGGTGTCTGGGTCGCTGGAGTCCCATGCCGCTGCCCCATGAATGACGTGCACGCGGAACTCGCCATCGGTCGATTCGCTCAGCTTGACAAGGCTGGATGCGCCTTTGCTGACGCCGCTGTCTTCTTGCAAGCGCCAGCGCCCCAGATGGTGGCTGACGGCCACGATACCGGGTTTGATGCCTTCGGTCACAAAGGCTTCATCGACAAAATAGCCGATTTCGGTCTCGACGCGCACAAGGTCGCCACTTTGGATGCCAAGGCGCTCGGCATCGCTGGGATGCACCCAGACTGGGTTTTTGTGGCTGATTTCGTACAGCCACTTGGCATTGGCGCTGCGGGTATGGATGAGGGTGGGCAGCCGAAAGTTGGGCAGCAGCAGCATCTCGCCTTTGGCAAAGTTGATGGTGTCGGGATGCACATGGCTCTTGAGCGGGTAGGGGATGGTGTAGTCGCGTTCTTGCCAGCCCCACGCGGCCATCAGGGGCGAGTAAAACTCCAGCTTTTTGCTGGGGGTTTCAAAGCCTTTCTCCAGATAGGGCAGATAGTTCTCGTGCTTGACCTCGAATACCCCATATTTGCGCATATAGTCCAGCGGGCTGAGGCCTTCAGCGGCGGCAGCTTGGGGCAGGCCGGGCACACTGTTTTCAAAAATCCAGCGGTAGTACTCGTCCACGGTGATGATTTGGCCGGCACGGTAGGGCGATTCAAAGTATTGGCGCACCCCCAGCGAGCCGTCAGGGTCAAAGTGGGCGGAGAGCTGTATCCACCACTCGTTTTCTTCCCACACCTCGCCCGGGTTGGCCTGATAGGTAAACTGGACGGGCTGGCCGGCTTTTTCGAGCGCCACGCGCCGTACCGGCTGACGAAAGGCGATCCATTGGCCGGCGTGGGTTTCCTGACTCATCAGGTCGTGGCGTTCGCCGGCATGGCCCATCGGCAGCACATAATCGGCAAACCAAGCGGTCTCGCTCCATGTCGGCGTCAGGGCCACATGACACCCGATTTTGGACTCGTCGCGCAGCATCTTCATCCACATAAACCCGTCTGGGTTCGTCCACAGCGGGTTATAGACGCGCGTAAAGTAAACATCCAGCGTGCCGCGCCCTTCTTCCATCAGGTGGGGCAGCACAAACGACATCTCATAATGCGACAGCGGCCATTCCTGCGGGAAGTGCAGGTCATTCCATGCCTCGACTGGCGGGGCGGATTTGAACGGCTGGGGGACGAATTTGTTCCATGTGTGGCCGGATGTTCCCCCTTCGTTGCCGACGCTGCCGGTCAGCACATTGAGGAAAAACAGACAGCGTGCCACCTGCCAACCGCCTTCGTTGCCGATGCTGGCGGCACGCCAGACGTGGGCGGCCAGCTTGCCATCGCAGCGAGCGATCAGGTCGGCAGCCTCGCGGATGCGCTCGATGGGCACTTGGGCGGCCTGTGCGGCCCGTTCAAATGTGAATTCGGCATAAATCGACTTGAGCAGGCGGACGAAGTGATCGAAAGTGGGGGCAGAGGACAGTGCGGCCAGCTCGTCCAGCAAGGCACGGTCATCGGTCAGACGGGCGGCATGGTTTAGGGTTTCTTTCCAGTTCACCCATTTCTGCACAAAAGCGCGGTCGAAACGGCCACTTTGCAGCAGGTGATTGGCGATGGCCAGCAGCACCTCAGCCTCGCTGCCCGGCCAAGTGGGCAGCCAGACATCGGCGTGACTGGCGGTGTTGCTCAGGCGTGGGTCAAGCACGATCAGCTTGGCGCCGGCCATCTTGCCCTCGATAATGCGTTGGGCATGAGGGTTAAAATAGTGGCCTGTTTCCAGATGGCTGGAAATCAACAGGATGACGCGCGCATGGGCGTAGTCGGGGCTGGGACGGTCGAACCCGCTCCACAGGTAATAGCCGATACGGGCGGAGGCGCTGCACACGTTGGTATGGCTGTTATGGCCATCCACGCCCCATGCTTGCAGCACGCGCTCGGTATAGCCATCCTCGCCCGGCCTGCCCACATGATAGACGATGCCATCGCGGCGCTTGGCCCGGCTGGCGCGCATTTTCTCGGCGATTTCGCTTAGGGCTTGCTCCCACGTGATGCGCTTCCACTGTCCGCCTCCGCGCGGGCCAACCCGCTTTAACGGGTACAAAATGCGCTCGGGGTCATAGGTCTGATTGTGGGTGGCTGGGCCTTTGGCACAGTTGCGCCCGCGTGACCCCGGGTGCAGCGGGTTGCCCTCGAATTTCTTGACCTCCAGTGTGGTTTTATCGACGTAGGCCAGCAGGCCGCAAGCGCTCTCGCAGTTGAAACATACAGTGGGGATGAGCTGATAGCGGCGAGCCTCGCGGCGCGGCCACAGCTTGCCGTCATATTCCACCCAATCATCCCAGTGGCTGGGCGGGGGATATTGGCTGAGGCGTCCATCAGCCTGCTGAACAGTGGTCATCTGGACGGGCTGTGGAGTCAGGTCGGTGGGGGAAAAGGCCGGCAGATTGACGCCGGCGTCGTTGGTGCGATAGTTGGCGGTGCGGCGGGTCTTGCTGCGCGCATCCCGACCCATCACCGCTTTGAGGAACTGAGAAAGGGTTTTGGAAGACATGGATAAGCCGATGCTTTCGGTGGTTAGCTGTTGGGGATTTCTTGTGGAGCCATGACAAAGGCATACTCATACAAAAACAGGCCGACGGCAGAGCACGCCAGAATCACCACCCCGCCAAACGAGTCAAAGCCCATCAGCCATGCCGCGGCCATCGGCAGCAGATAGGCGATTAATACACTGCCCCAAAAATGCCACAGATAACGCCCGCTGCGGATGGCGTGCGAGGCTTTGACTGCCGCTTCGGACGGATGCGGCATGGCAAACTCGCTCACCAGCTGTACCACCAACGACAGGGCTGCGCTGACCAAAAAGGCCACCCGCCCAACATTGGTCATCTGGTGACTGAAAGGGACGAAGAAACCGGCGGCCAGCAGTCCGGCGCTGCCGGCGGTAAAGGCCTGTGCCAGCAGGTGGAACGGCAGTGCGCTGCTCTGCCACAAGTCGCGGCCTTCAGCCTGTCCAAACAAGAAGGCGGTATAGACCGCTGCCCCGCCGGCCAGAAAAAAGCCGCTGCCAAGGGCCAGTGGGCGCACCACCCCTGCCAAGCCCTCCAGCGGCGCGCCCAACAGAGTCAGCAGCTCGATACCCCACCAGATGCCGGCCACCGCGCTGAACCCCATCAGGATGAAAGCGCCGCGCGTCAGCCAGCTGCGCCACTGTGGGCGAAGGATGATGTTCAGGAAGCGCTCTGGCCGCTCGAGGTCATAGACCAGCAGGCCAGTGGTGATGGCCGTGAACAGCAGCGCCACAAACCCAACCGCCACATAAGCCAACCGGTCGAAGGGGAAGAACCCAAAGGCATCGCCCAAGGCCAGCAGCATAAACGCCCCTGCCCCGATGCCTTTGGTGACCAGATAGGCGGGGACAGGCCAATGCCACGGGATTTTGTGCTGCTGATTATAGGTGACCTGCGTCATGTGCTCGGCCATGCGGCCATTGCTAAAGTGGATTGGCCCGCCGAAGGGGTCGCCCTGCGGCTGACCGACGCGCAGCCCACCCGCTGCCGCGGCGGTGGTGTGCGAAGGGGCAGCTACCACCGTATCGAGCACCGGTATGCCTTCGAGGGGGATGACTTGTGCAAACGCATAGGTCGCGGGGGTGCGCTCGGTGGCGGTGGGGTGCATGGCCACGTCGTTGCCGTCGATGTAGAACAGCTTGGGGGCAGTGCCCTGCTCGGGCCGCCGGACGGTCACACTCTCGCGCGCCAGCAGGCGGCTGATCTCGCTGGCGGGGTCATCCATATCACCGGCGATGATGGCGTGTTCTGGGCACACCACCACGCAGGCCGGCTCTAGCCCGATTTCGGTGCGGTGAGCGCAGTAGTGACACTTGGCAGCTGTGCCGTCTTCGGGGTCGATATAGATGGCGTCATAAGGGCAGGCTTGCAGGCAGGCCTTGCACCCGATGCAGACTGAGGGGTCAAACTCGACGATGCCGTCTGCCCGCTGATACATGGCGGTGACCGGACAGATGCGCACACACGGCGGGTTGGCACAGTGATTGCAACGGGTGACCTGAAAATGCCGGCGGGTGTTGGGGAATGTCCCGGTCTCTACCGACTTGACCCACGTGCGATTGACCCCCAGTGGCACTTCGTTCTCTTGCTTGCAGGCGGTGGTGCAGGCGTGACAACCGATACATTTGCGGTTGTCGATGATAAAACCGTAGTTGGTCATGTAAAAAGGCTCGCAAAATAGGCGACGTTTTGCCCAGAGTTTACCACGCCCAATACGTATGAGTCTAAAAAGTGTTACTTATCTGGCATCCTGCTGCTGTGTTGTGCAATCTGACGAGTCATGATTAAATCTTTCTGAGTACCACGTGAATCGAATACAGAGCAGAGATATCAAACGAACCTCATGAAGAAAGTACAAATCAAATATGACGAGCTGGAGGACATCGCCCGAAGGGCGGAATCTTCGGCTCAGCACGTCGAGGGCTTGACGCGGCGGTTGGTCGCACAGCTCGAGGCGCTGCGCGGCGAGGGCTGGGCCGGTCGCGGCTCTGAGGCCTTTTATCGGGAAATGGACGGCCTGATGCTGCCGGCCATGCACAAGCTGGCCCGTGCGCTGGAAGCGTTAGGCGGAGGGCTGCGGCGCGCCGGCGATGTCTTCCGTGAGGCCGAGCAGAACGCCGCCAACCTGTTCAAGGGAGGTGGCATCTCTGGGGGCAGTGGGCGTTTGGGCGGCGGTATTGGGACAGGGAGCGGCAGCGTGGGGGGTGGTTCGTCACCACGCGGCGCAAACTATACCGGTTTTCTGGGCAAGGTGTTTGCCGGCATCAAAAAAGCGTTTCCAGACCAGATTGACGGCCTGACCAGTAAAATTGTCGATCGAGCCAAAAGCCTGCTGCCCAAGCTGTTTAGTGGCGGGGGTGGCGGCAGCGGGATGCTGGGCAAGGTGGCCAAGAAAATCCCGTTTATCCCGATTGGGATGGGTATTTATGAGCATTTTAGCCAACCTGCCGAACAGCGGACGTGGCAGGGCTTGGTCGGGCAGATTGGCAGTGGGGTTGCCCAGACGCTGGTGAACCTGACGCCGGTCGGGTGGGTAGACATCGGCACGCAGGTGATTGGCGGCGCGGTGCAGATTGGCGGCGAGGTTTATGGCGGCATCACCGGCAGAGATACCAGCGGCTTTGTCGATACCGTGCGTGACATCACCGATGCGGTGTCGTTTGATAACTTGTTCGACAAGGCCTTTACGACGGTGGCCGAGAACCCCTCTTTGGTGGTTGGGCAGACATTTTCGAGCATGGTGGATGGGGTGCAGCAGTGGAACACCCTGCCCGAAGGCGAGCGCACTGCGCGTAACTTTGCCGTGCAGACCATTAGTGCGCTGCTTCAGCCCAATCAGGCCATGACGGTTGCCAGCGCGGAATATGTGGCTGAGTATCAGGCCAAGCTGAATAACCAAGACCCGCAGGCGGCCATCGCCAATGCGCGCCGCGATACACAGGCGATGCTTGACCTGAGCGACCGTGCCACCGACCAGGTGGTCTCTGACGGGATACAGCAGGTGAGCAATTTCTTTTCTGGCGCGTTTCAGCGCCTTGGGTTATAGGACGCCGCTACGGCAACGTCAGTAAGAAGGCAAAGGATTTTTGATGACCGACCAAACCGCCCCGTCGAACGACGCGGCCAACGATACGCTGGTTCAAATCGACTTTACACACGAAGAGATGAGCATCCTGCTGCGACTGATGGGGGCGTCGCTGCCGCTGTTTACCCCGCTGGAACTGAGTGATGACGCGCGCGAGGCGGTGCTGCGTATGCTGTATGTGCGCGGCATTTTGTTTGCCGACGTGAACGGCCAGTATTCCGTCAATGCCAGCGTGGCCTTGATGGTCACTGCTGGCGTGCAGGCGCGCGGTATCGCGCAGCTTAATCGACCGTCGCAGGACATGCGCGACATGCTGTATGTGATGAACGGCTTCTTGCTGCGCCAATCCGAGCCGCTGCCGGGGGTAGTGCGCTTTCAGGTACTGGATACGCCGTATAAGCTGGTGGCTTTGTTGGGCGCTGTGCTCAACCTTGACCCCGATCAAGCAGGCGCACCCCAAGGTCATCCGGTGACATTGACGGGTGACCAATGGCAGGCCGTCCGCGCCGGCCAGCTGCTCGAGGATGTGCCCGCTTCGCTGGGCGAGGCGCTGATGTCCCCGGCGGTGGTGCTGGGCCTGACCATGGTGGCGGTGGTGAATGGTCAGCCGCAAGCGCCCACCGATATGTTGGTATTGGGCCACCCCGATGGGGGATACTGGGTGGCGCGTTTTGGCGGGGAGCAGGTATCTGCCGAGCCGCTGGATGGCGTGGGCGCGGTACAGATGCTGGTGACGGTGCTGGGCGAGGTCTCACCGCTGGCCTGAGGGCGCATCTGTGAGATGCCAGTGCGATACAGCGTCTGGATAGGGTATGCGTTGCAACCCAAAGGATGTGCCGGATGACTGTGTTAGAAATGCGCGTGGCCTTGACGGTCGAAGCGTTTGACCGTGTGGTGGCGTTTTATCGGGATGGGTTGGGGCTTGACCGCCGTGCATTGTGGACGGATACAGGCCGTGGGCAGTTGTTTGCCGCGGGCCGTGCCACGCTGGAGGTCTTTGACCCAACCCACGCCGAAGCGGTTGATTTGCTGGAAGTTGGCGCACCGGTCAGCGGGGTCATCCGCTTTGCATTCGAAGTGCCAGACGTGCATCAGGCGGTGGAACGCGCGTTGGCCTATGGCGCGACTCTGGTTCATGAGCCGGTGCTGACGCCGTGGAACGACTTGAATGCACGCCTGCAATCCCCTGATGGGTTGCAAATCACGCTGTTTCAGCCGATGAAACCCGCCTGAGAGTCACGGTTCAATCTGGGCCGGTGAGATAGCCGGCCACAGCTGATGCCGCCACCACCGCGGCATTGGCCAGATAAACCGGCGCATCGGGTGTGCCCATGCGCCCCTTAAAGTTGCGACTGCCGGTGCTGACGGTCACCTCGCCCGAGGCCGGCACGCCCAGATGATTGCCCATACATGGGCCGCAGCCGGGTGTGCCGAGTGCTGCGCCGGCTTGCAGTAGGGTGGCCAAGACCCCGCTCTCCAGCGCCTGTTGGAGCACCTGCGCGCTCGCCGGGATGACGATCAGGCGGGCGCGCAGCTTTTGCCCGCGCACCACTTGCGCCGCCGCTTCAAGGTCGCTGTACCGTCCGCCGGTGCATGTGCCGATAAACGCCTGCTGGATGGGCTGACCGACCACTTGTGAAAGTGGTTGAACGTTGTCTGGCAGATGAGGTAGGGCGACCAGCGGCTCTAGCGTGCTGACGTGGAGGGTGACGTCCTCGGCATAGGATGCGCCTTCATCCGGATAGAGCGGGGTAAATGGGCGGGTGGCGCGGGCGCGGGCATACTCCATCACCACGTCGTCGGGTGGGAAGTAGGCGCTCATCGCGCCGAATTCGCTCATCATATTGGGGATGACTGCACGGTCATCCAGCGGGATGTCGGCGATGGCTGGGCCGGCAAACTCTACGGCGCGATACTGCCCGCCTTCTACCGTGAAACGTGCCAACAGTGCCAAGGCGATGTCTTTGGCGGTGACGTCGGCGGGCAGCTTGCCGGTCAGCGTGATGCGCATCGACTCGGGGACGCGCAGCCACAGCGAGCCGGTGGCCCACAGCGCCGCCACTTCGGTACGCCCGACCCCCATCCCAAACGCCCCCAACCAGCCGAAATGGGTGGTGTGGCTGTCTGCGCCGAACACCACCTCGCCGGGCAGCACGAGACCTTCTTCGCTTAGCACTTGATGACAGATGCCGCGCCCGACCTCGAACAGGCGCAGGCCGTGCTGCGCGACAAATGCGCGGATGTCGGCGTGGTTTTGCGCGTGTAGGGTGGTTGGCGCGGGCACAGCATGGTCAAGGGTGATGGCAACACGGTCGGGGGAGGCGATTCCGGGTGCGCCAATCTGCTGGAAGGTGCGCAGGATGGCGGCGCTGTTGTCGTGGCTAAAAGTCAAGTCTGGTGATATATCTAGCACATCGCCGGCGCGGGCAGACGGCAGGCCCGCGGCGCGCGCCAGCGCCTTTTCGGCAAAGGTATAGGCGGTCATTTATTTAGCCCTCCATCAGCGGGGTCGGCGCTGCGGCGGCGTTCAATAGAGCGTCGATTTCGGTCAGCGAGAGCGGGGCACTGTCGGCGCGCTCCTTGATGATGCGGGTGATGTCCTGAATCACCGCGTCGGTCAGGGTGAGGCCGAGCGCTTGGGCACGCCCGCGTATGGCGTTCCAACCGGTCAGGCGGTGACCAATCGAGACCTCGCGGGTGAGGCCAAAGTCTTCGGGGCGGATGGCCTCATACGTGCCGGGGTCGGCCAGCACCGCCTTGGCATGGATACCGGCCTTGTGGATGAAGGCGCTTGCGCCGGTAATCACGTTGTTGAACGGGATGGGCAGTTGGCACAACTCCGAAATCAGCGCGTCCAGCACCGGCAGCAGCGGCAGGTTGTACTTGCTGACATAGGCGCGGTCGAGGGTGTACAGGCGCGCAATCAGCCCGCCCAGCGAGGTGATGCCGTTGCGCTCCCCAATGCCGAGGATGGTGGTATCGATGTGGGTGGCGCCGGCTTCGAGGGCAGCGCAGGCATTGGCGATGGCGCATCCGCTGTCGTTGTGCCCATGGAACTCGATGTCTAGACCGGTCAGACGTACCAGCTGACCAACCATGTTATAGACCTGTGTGGGGGTGGCGATGCCGACGGTATCAGCCACGCCAAGCCGGTTGACCAGACCACTGCCGGCCACAGCCAGATACACCCGCAGCAGGTCAGATTCACGGCTGCGGAAGGTGTCCTCGGTGCTGAAGCGCAAAATGACATCCGGGCTTTGCTGCCGTACAAACGCGCACACATCCAGCGCCGTGTCGATAATCTGGCGGATGTCCTTGCCGTGACTGTGCTGCATCAGCTGGGGCGATGTGCCAATCACGATGTCGAGGCCGTGCACGCCGGTATCAAGGGCTTGTAGGGCGTCCTCGCGCTTGCAGCGGATGTGCGTCAGGATGCGGGCGCGCGGGTTCATGGCCACCACGGCACGGATGTCCGCCTCACTCTGGGGAGAGGCGCAGGGCGAGGTCATTTCAATCATCTCAACGCCAAAGGCGTCCAGCGCCTCGACGATGCGGCGCTTGTCGTCGGTGGTGAAGGTGGCTGTGCTGAACTGCTCGCCTTCTCGCAAAGTGCTTTCGATGATGGCATAACGATTGAACGGCATAATGGGGAGACTCCTGATGGGGCGAACAGAACGGTTCAGACAGAAAGCGATTGGATGACGTGGGTGAGCACGTGGATGGAGTGCAGGTATTCGTCGAGGTCGATGTGCTCGTCGGGGGTGTGGTCAAGGGCGCTGTCCCCCGCACCGTAGGCCAGAATCGGGCAGTTCCATGCCGGCCCTGCGATGTTCATATCGCTGGTGCCGGTCTTATAGACAAAGGCCGGTGTGCCCCCGTGCGCGCGGATGGCGGCGCGAAACAGCCGAGACAGCGACGTGTCACGCGCGGCAGCATAGGCGTGGGTATGTGAGCTGAAGGTTAGGGCTGTTGATTCGTCGGCCAATAAGGCCTTGAGGTCGGCTTCCAGCGCATCAGGGGAGAGGTCAGGTGGCAGGCGGAAGCCGAACACCGCACGCGCCCACCCATGCACCCCATCATCACCGGTGTTGACCCCATGCAGGGTGATGAGCAGCTGCTCAAACGCCTTATCGCGCCCGTGATTGAATCGGCTGGCATATCCGCGTATGCGTTCCCACGCCTCAAAGGCGCGCTCGGCAGGGGATGCCGCTGGATTGGCGCTGTGGGCAAGGCCGGTATGCACCTCCCAAGAGGCGATTAGACGCCCCTTATACCCCAGAGTCAGTCTGTCCCAGCGGCTTGGCTCACCGATGATGCACAGCTCAGGCGTATATTGAGTGACCGCATAATGCGCGCCGGCGCTGGTCGGGCATTCTTCTTCCACCGCGCCAATTACCACCACGTGCCATCCGTCTGGGATGTGGGCCTGTGCAGCGGCGGCGGCAAAGGCGCACAGCGGCCCTTTGGCGTCCACTGTGCCCCGCCCGTATAACAGTTGACCATCCCGCCGGATGGGCAGCATCCCACCAAAGGTATCGATGTGCCCCAGCATGACCAGCGTGCGCGGGCCGCTGCCGGCCATGCCAACGGCATTCCCCGCCGCGTCGATGTGCGCGGCGAGGCCTTGGGCGCTCATCCAATCGACAAGGTGCTGCACCGCCGCATCTTCTTGGCCAGAGGGCGAGGCAATGCTCACCAGCGATTCGAGCAGGTGAATGTGCTGTGCATCGCGGGTTGTCGGCTGGGCAGGGGATGGGTTATTCACTCAGCACCTCGCGCACAGCATCGATGACCTGCTCCAGCTCAGTTTGTGTGATGATGAGCGGGGGCAAAAAGCGCAGCACGGTCTTGCCGGCAGGCAGGGCGATAATCCCGCGGGCCTGAAGCGCCTGTAGGGCGGGTGTGACACGCCCGCGCAGCTCAACGCCGACCATCAAGCCCTGCCCGCGCACCTGACGCACGGCGGGCAAATTTAGGGCGCGCATCTGGTCGATGAACCACTGACCGAGCTGAGCAGCACGCGCCGGCGCATCCATCTGACGCAGGGCGGTCAGGCAGGCGATGGCCGCCGCACAGCTGAGCGGGTTGCCGCCGAAGGTGCTGCCATGCGTGGCGGCAGGGATAGTGCCAAGGTCGCCGCGCCACGCCGCAGCGCCCATTGGCACGCCGCCGGCTATCCCCTTGCCAAGGGTAACGATGTCTGGGGTGATGCCGGCGTGCTCAAAGGCGAACCAGCGCCCGCATCGTCCCAGACCGGCTTGCACCTCATCACAAATCAGCAGGATGCCGCGCTGGCGGCACAAACTGGCCACCGAGCGCAGATAGTCGGGGTCGATGACGTGTACCCCGCCTTCCCCTTGCGCAGCCTCCAGCATGAATGCAGCGACATCATCTGTCAGGGCGGCATCGGCGGCGGCGAGGTCGTTGTAGGGCACGTGGGTGACAGGGGGAATCCACCCCTCAAACGGCCCGCGATAATCCCGATTGAATGTTGCGCCGAGTGCGCCCAGCGTTCTGCCATGAAACCCGCGCATCGCGGCGACGATGCGGGTGCGTCCGGTCAGCAGGCGGGCGACCTTGAGGGCCGCTTCGCTGGCTTCTGCACCGCTGTTGCACAGAAAAAAGCGCCAGTGTGCCGAGTCTGTGGCTTGGGCCAACAGGTCATTTAACAGGGTATAGAGTTCGGCGCGGCGGTCGTTATAGAACGCCTCGGCGCTGGTGATGAGGGTGGTGGCCTGCGCTTGTATGGCGTGTACCACAGCCGGGTGCGCATGACCCAACAGGGCCACGCCCTGGCCGCTGGCACAGTCTAGATAGGCGCGGCCTTCGGCGTCCCACAGCGTACAGCCTTCGCCCCGCACCAGTGCGAGGGGGCGCTTGCTGTATGCGCCAGAGGTGTGACGCTCTTCAATCATGGTGATGTCAGGGGTAAAGATGTCGGTCATTTGGGGCTGCTCCGTTGGCTTCACTGCACAAACTCGGTGCCAGCGCCGGCCAGCGCCGCGCTGACTGCGCCATCCGCGCGCCCATCCCCGATGATGACACGGCCAACCCCCCCGCTGAGCGCTTCTTGCGCGCCCAGCACCTTGCGCTTCATGCGACCTGCGGCGGCCTCCAGCGCGTGCGCGATTTCGGCGCGTGTGACTTGTGGGATTAGGGTGGTGGGGTCGGCGGGGTTGCGATAGAGGCCGCGCACGTTGGACAAAATCACCAGCTCTGCTGCCCCCAGCGCGCTGGCAATGGCGGCGGCGGCACGGTCGCCATCCACATTGAGCAGGCCGTCAGGACTGATGGCCAGCGGTGGCACAATCGGGGTGAGGCCGGCATCGAGCGCGGTACGGATGGCATCGGTTTGTGCGCCGGTAATCTGGCCGGTGTAATCATCCCGCACGATGCGTACGCGCCCATCCACCACGGCCCGTACGGCATCCTTGCGCACGGCGGTGACTGCCGCCGGCAGGCGGCGAGCGGCGATGTTGTGGTGCGCCAGCGCGCTCACCCATGCCTCACCTACCGACTCGGCAGCTTCGACGAACAAGTCACGAGTGGCGGGGTCGGTGTAGCGACTGGTATGACCAGTCGGACTGGTGAGGGTTTGCACGGGCACGCCGCGCGCCGCGCACAGCGCATCCATGGCGGCGCTGACGCCGTGTACAATCACGACTGGGCGCTGTGCGGCTACTGCCGCCACATCCCGCGCGCACGCCTGCATATCGAGGCCCGCCCCGCCCCCAAACTTCACCACCAAAATCGTATTCGACATGGTTTGCTGCTCCTGTTTCACACGTGGGTTAGGGATAGACAGCTGGTGCACGGAGGCCAGCGGTTTCATCGAGGCCCAGCATCAGGTTGAGGCATTGGATGGCGCTGCCGGCAGCGCCCTTGCCGAGGTTATCCAACGAGGCCACCACCACCAGATGGGTGGGGTCTTGGGCGTCCAGCTCCCACCCGATGTCACAGAAATTTGTGCCGGCCACAAGGCGCGGCTCGGGCAGGCGGTGCAGGCCGGTCTTGCTGTTGACCAGCCGGATAAACGGCTCGTCGCGATATGCCCCGCGATACGCCGCCCAGATGTCCTTGTCGCTGACCGGACGGGTGAGGTCGATATGGGCGGTCAGGTGGACTCCGCGCACCATCTCGATGGCGGTGACGGCAAAGCGTATCGGTGCATCGCCCAACATCTGGCGCACCTCGGCATGATGCCGGTGTCCGTTGGGCTTATAGGCACGCACCGCGCCGCTGCGGATGGGGTGATGCGAACCAGCATTGACGTCTGCGCCGCCCTCAGATGAGCCGACCTTTAGCTCTGCCGAGGCGCGCGCCAACAGCCCCCCCTTGACTAGCGGCCACAGCGCAAGGTTGACGGCTGTGGCGTTGCATCCCACCCCGCTGGCATAGCACGCGCCGCGCAGCGCCTCGCGGTTGAGTTCTGGTAGGCCATAGACAAACCGTTCTACCCATGCTGGGGTGGGGTGCGCCTCGCCATAAGCCTGTGCATAGTGGTCAAGGTCGCGCAGCCGAAAATCGGCGCTGAGGTCAACGATGACAGGCGCTAGCGCCGCAAACCGCTCAATCTGGCGCGCTGTGACCCCATGTGGCAGACAAAGGAACAGCGCATCACAGGCTTCTAGTGCGTCGGGGTGGATAAAACGCAGGTCGGTAAACCCGCGCAGGTGTGGGTGAACGCTGTAGACAAATGCGCCTGCCCCGTCACGACTGGTTGCCTGTGTGACGCGCAGCTGTGGGTGATGAACCAGCAGGCGCATCAGCTCTCCGCCGGTATAGCCGCTGGCCCCGACAATGCCGATTGACCGCATCAGCGCATACCCTCCGTCCACTCCACTGCGCCCACACTCAGCACGTACGAAACAACAGCGCCCGCGATGTTGACACCGGTCGGGGCGCTGCTGTTGCGAAATTCCATCGTGTGATTGATTTCATTGACCACAAGGCCGCGTTGGGACTCGAACACGTCCAGCGCCAGCACGCCGCCGCCGACGGCTTGCGCGGCGCGCACGCACAGCGCATCCAATTCGGGCGTGACCGGGCAGTTGCTGGCCACGCCGCCCTTGGCGGTATTGGTAATCCAGTGGGGAGAGGTGCGATAGATGGCGCAAATGGTGCGGTCGCCAACCACAAAGGCGCGGATGTCGCGCCCGCCGGCCTTTTCGACGAATTCTTGCGCATAGATGCTGTGTTGAGTCCAGTCTCCAAGGGTGAAGCGATGCTCGAGGACGGCCTCGGCGGCGTCACGGTCATTGACGCGCGCCAGCAAGCGCCCCCACGAGCCGGTCACGGGCTTGAGCACGGCGGGATAGCCGACCTCTTCGATGGCCTGCACGCCGGATTCCTCGCTGAAGGCCGCCAATGCGCGCGGCTGAGGCACGCCCGCACGAGCCAGCGCCAAGGTGGTCAGCAGCTTGTCGCCGCAGGTGACGGCGGTTTGGTGATTGTTGACGGTGCGGATGCCCCATGCGTTCAGCACGGCCAGCGCATATGTCCCGCGCGAGGTGCTGACACAGCGTTCGAGGATGACGGCATAGGATGACCACGGGACGCCGCTGGGCGCGAGCTGTTCTGGCCCGGCGGTCAGGTCAAAGGCCAGTTCGCGGTCTAGGATGACGTCGGGGGTGATGCCGCAAGCCTGAAATTCGGCCAGCAGCAGCTTTTCTTCGGGGCGGATGTGGGTGACGAGCAGGCCGACGCGCATGATTACTCCCCCCAATCTTCTTCAGATTCGGGCGCAAGGTCGAGGGTGAACGGGGCGACGCTCAGCACTTCTAATTCTGTGCCGCAGTCGGGGCAGGTGATGAGTTCGTGGGCGACCACGCCGGCAGGGGCGGGGACAGCCGCATCGCAGGTGGGGCAGGGGGCAGTGAGCGTGGTGGTCATGGGGGTCTCCAGTAGATGAATGAGGGTAATATGGTGCGGTGGTGCAGGATAAAAAAAGCCGCCGTCAGAACGTGGTCTGGGCGGCGGCTTTGGGGCAGGGGTACGACACAAGGTCACGGCACACGGCGCGGCGCTCCAGACGGTGGGTGGGCTTTTTTGGTCGCTTTTTTGATTTTCAGGGTCGTCTGGTTCATCATGTCGTGGTGTGTCCTTGTGAGGTGTAAATCAGGTAAATCTTGGCCAAACAACAAAAAACGCCCGCACACTGTGCGGACGTTTCGTTGAGGTTCAGCCGTTGGCTGTGGTTCACTCAAGCAACGCAAAAAGCCCGCACCTTAAGGCGTGGGGAGTTTTTTGCCTGCTTTTTTGCTGGTGAACAACAGTTGGAACATGGTATTTGATGTGCTCTCTGGTGTGTGTCAAATTTGCGTAGGGGCAACGATAACGACTATAACGCGCTGTGGCGCGCTTTGCAAGTCCGCTCATGATTTTCTCATATTTTGATGACGCAAGGTTTGCCGCGCTGCCTGAGGATGCGGTAGTCTTGGGGTGTTCGTCCAAAAATGCGAAGGGGACTTGTGTTTTATGACCGACGAAACCGTACGTTTTGACCTGCCACAGTCGGAGATTCCGCGCCAGTGGTACAACATTCAGGCCGATTTGCCGCGCCCGCTGCCGCCGGTGCTGCATCCGGGCACGCATCAGCCGGTTGGGCCGGATGACCTTGCGCCGCTGTTCCCGATGGATTTGATCGGGCAGGAGGTGAGCACCGAGCGTTACATCGACATCCCTGATGAGGTGCGCGAGATTTATAAGCTGTGGCGTCCAACCCCGCTGCTGCGTGCCCGCCGGCTGGAAAAGGCGTTGGATACGCCGGCACACATCTACTACAAGTATGAGGGGGTGTCTCCCAGCGGCAGCCACAAGCTGAATACGGCTGTCCCACAAGCCTATTACAACAAAAAAGCCGGCGTACAGGGCCTGACCACCGAGACCGGCGCGGGACAGTGGGGCACGGCGCTTAGCCAGGCGTGCGGGTTTTTTGGGCTGGAATGCTTTGTGTATATGGTCAAGGTCAGCTATCAGCAGAAGCCGTACCGCGCGGCCATGATTCGCACCTTTGGGGCAGAGGTGACGCCCAGCCCGTCCGATAAGACCAACGCCGGACGTGCTATTCTGGCGCAAGACCCCAACAGCCCGGGGTCTTTGGGCATTGCCATCAGCGAGGCGGTTGAGGCGGCGGCCACCAGCGGCGGCAAAGATAAATATGCGTTGGGGTCGGTGCTCAACCACGTGCTGATGCATCAGACCGTGATTGGTCAAGAGGCGCTGCGCCAGATGGACTTGGCAGGGGAATACCCCGATGTGATTGTTGCCCCGACCGGTGGCGGCAGCAATTTTGCCGGCATCAGCCTGCCGTTTGTGCATCAGAACCTGACAGCGGGCAAAAAGACGCGCATCCTCGCGGTCGAGCCGGCGGCCTGCCCATCTTTGACGCAAGGAGTGTATGCCTATGACTTTGGCGATACCGGCGGCATGACCCCGCTGGTCAAGATGTATACGCTGGGGCATACGTTTGTGCCGCCCGCGTTCCATGCCGGCGGCCTGCGCTATCATGGCATGGCGTCAGTGGTGTGTGAGCTGTACGATCAAGGGCTGATTGAGGCGCAGGCCATCGGTCAGCTGGAGACGTTTGCCGCCGCCCTGACCTTTGCACGGGCAGAGGGTATTGTGCCTGCTCCAGAGGCTGCGCATGGCATCGCCGGCGCAATCCGTGAGGCGCAGGCGGCCAAACAGGCGGGCGAAAAGCGCGTCATCCTGATTAACCTGTGTGGTCACGGGCATTTTGATATGTCGGCCTATACCGCCTATCTGGATGGTCAGCTGGAAGACTTGGAATTCTCAGACGCGGCGATGCAAGCCGCCTTGGCGCACCTGCCGCAGGTTTAAGGCGTACCACATAGTCCATCTTGCCCCCGTGCTGAAGTTGGCGTGCACGGGGGCTTTTTTATCCTTAGCGGGCCGGCACAGGCCGATAGACCGGAAAGCGCTCCAGCAGCGGGGCGGCGTTTTGCAGCAGCTGGGCCGCTGAGTCGTGGTCTCCGGTGCGCAGGCAAACCTCGCGCGCCAGCAGCGTGGCGCGCAGGGTCTCGCATGGGGCTTGTGCCTGCCGATAGATGTCTATGGCGCGGTCGATATGGTCAAGGGCTTGCTCGGCGGCATCAGGGTGCTGAGAGCTGCCAATCAGGCGGTAGGCAAGGCGCGCAGATAGCATCGCGCTGTGGGCGGTCAGGCGCATATCACCCAGCCATGCGCTGTGTTCGTTCAGCCAAGCCGCTGCCTGACGGGTGACATCGGGCTTGCCGTCGGGCGTGAGTGCCTCCAGCTCGCCTAGCAGAAACATATAGCGCACATACAGGGCGATGTTGCCGGCCTCTGCCGGCAGGGTGTGCAGGTCGCGCAGCAGGTCACGCGCGCTGACGGCTTGCCCGTCTAGGGACTGGGCCAGCGCCATGCCCAGCGCCGCCCGCAGTCGCATCACCGGCCCTGCATCGGGGTGATAGAACAGGTCGGTATAGTGTCGCAGCGCGCCGCGCACGTCCCCGCCGTATAGGCCGGGTAGGATGCGGGCCAGCTCGATTTCCATCCATTCCGTTGGGTCATCCAGCCCATCATAGCCGGTGGGAGACCGACGCGAGTCATCCCATGCGGTCGTCACCTGTCCAAGGTCTACCAGCGCCGCGATGTTGAGACGCCACAAACGCGAAAAGGCTGTGTCAAGGCGGACAGCTGGGGTGTTGGCCAGCCGCTGATACAGGGCATGGGTCAGCTCTGCGCCGCGTGGCGAGATGCTGTGCAAAAAGCGCGCAAAAATGGCCGAACTGCGCACCTCACCCAGCTGATTGGCCCATGCTTTGATGATGTGTTCGGGCGGTGTGGGCGTATTGGGTGGTGCGGTGTTGACCGGCGCTGGGGCATCTGGCACGAGCGCTGCCAACAGCTCGGTGAGGGGGCTAGACGCGATGCTGGCCCGCGCGCCATATATCCCGACAAGGGCATGCACCGCGCGGGCGAGGTCTTGCGGGGCGTGCGTCTGCCACGTGAAGCCGATGGCATCTGCGGACTGCCGACGCAGCTCAAAGGCATCAGGGGCAGCATCGAGGTCTGCGCCGTTATATCCCAAGAACAGCCAGTGTCCCCAGCGCAGCAGCTGAGCCAGAACGCGCCGGACGCTCCCATCCAGACCGAGGCGGCGTTGGCGCTGCATATCGCGCAGTGTGGCGGCGTCTTCGATCGTGCCGCGCAGCTTTAGGATGTGCAGCGGCCTGCCGGATTGGTTCAAGCGCGGCATGGTCAGGGCAAAGCGCTCAAAATGAGCCGGCGCGTAATAGGTTTGATAGTCCACGCCCAACTGCTCGCAGGCACGCTCCAGCATCCGGTCAAAGCTGCGTGTGATGATGACTTTCAGGTGGCCGTTTTTGGCCATTTGCGCCAGATGCAGATGGTTGGCGTTGACCTTTGCACCATCCAGCGTGCGCAGCACCTCAAAATAAGCCGTGCCGGCCTCTTCTTCAATCAGGTGGGCTTGGACATCAGGCATCGGCTGATGGGCCGTCAGGGCCTGCGCTAGGGGGATCACATCTGGGTGGCCGGTCAGCTGCTGCACGCGAGCGGCCACCGCATGGATGATGTGATGGGTGAGGAGGGCCTCATCAGGTAACTCGGCGGGCGGGGCATGGTTTAGCCCTGCGCCGGCAAATATCACCAGACGCGCCTGTCGGGCGTGATTTTGAAGCGCTGCGATGACGGACATGGCACACTCTCCGACCAAGTAACAAGTATATTACAGAGAGTGTAACATGATTTTAACTTTTCAAGCCGTCTAATCTTTCAGACCAGACACCCCTCGAACAGGGATTGCACGGTTGGAATATCTAGTCCGCTGTGGCTGGCAATCATCACGATGGTGGTGTGTGGGGTTTCGCCGTCTGGCCATTTGCCGGCGAAGGACAGCGCGGCGCGTTTGCCCACCATCTGCAAGACGACCTTGTGTTCTGGGTAATCGGCCAGATACAGCACGCCTTTGGCGCGGTAGATGGTGCGCGGCAGCTGGTCAAAGGCGGCTTGCAAGGCGTCGAAACGAGCGGGGCGGTCGGTTTGCCATGTCCAGCTGTCAAAGACGGTGCTGTGGTCGGTGTGGTGATGGTCGTGATGGTCGTGACCGGCCTCGTGGATGTGGACATCTTGGGCTTGGCGGGTTGTTAGGCGGTCTGCATCAAAGTGCCCGACGCCCAGCGCCAGCGCCAGCGGGATGCGGGCGTGCTCGGCCTCGAAGATGCGCGCATAGGGAAAGGTTGCCTCGATATGCCGGCGCAGCGCTGCGACGGTCTCTGGCCCTGCGAGGTCAATTTTGTTCAGCACGATCAGATCGGCCACGTCCAGCTGGCTGAGGGCGCGGGCGTAGAGGTCATCGTCCATGTGGCGGAAGTTTTCGCTGTCCACCACCACCAGGATGCTGTCGATGCGGACGCGGCGCTTGACCGAGGGCAGCATAAACGAGTTGGCAACTGCGACCGGGTCGCTGACGCCACTGGTCTCAATCACCAGATATTCGGGCGGGTTGGGGCGGTCGAGCAGGCTGATGACCGATTGCAGCAGGTCGTCGCGGATGGTGCAGCAGATGCATCCGTTGCTTAGACTGACGGTGTCGCCCTCGATGTTGACCACCAGTGCGGCGTCGATGTTGACCGCGCCAAAGTCGTTGACCAGCACCGCAAGGCGCAGGCCGTGCGGGGCAGTCAGGATGTGGTTGAGCAGGGTGGTTTTGCCCGCGCCCAAAAAGCCGCTGATGATGGTGATGGGGGTGCGTGGGTCTTGGTGCGATGTGGTCATGCCTCTCCTCTCAGCCAGCTTTGTACCCCGCGGGCCAGCCGTGCCAGCGGTGATTGGGGGGCGTTGGCCAGCAGCGCCGAGTCGAACAGCACTTGCAGCTCCTGCGGGTTTATCCCGCCGGCAGCGCCAATCACCACACAGACCGATGTCGGCGGGGCATCGCCCCATGGCTCACCCTCGGGCGTCAGGGTGGCGCGCCGCCCGACAACGTGCAGGATAGCGCGGCGGTCGGGCTGGTCATGCAGATACAGGAAGCCTTTGGCGCGGTAAATGGATGCCGGCAGGCGCTTGATGACGCGCTCCAGCTCTGCCGAGCTGACGGGCGCGTCACTGCGCCACGTCCATGTCTCAAAGACGGTGGTATGGTCGGTGTGATGATGATGCTGTGAGTCGGGGTGGTCGTGGTGATGGTCTTGGCCGGCGGTGTGGGTATGCACGTCCATCGAGGCGCGCTCGGGCAGGTGCGCGGGGTCAAACCCGCCCACGTTGAGCAAGATGGGCAGCGGCACATCGCCGTGAGTGGTCTCGTAGATACGGGCCTGCTTGATGATGTCGCGCACGCGGCGGCGCACTGCGTCGAGCTGTGCGGGGCTGACGAGGTCAACCTTGTTCATCACCACAAGGTCGGCCACCCCCACCTGATTGAGCGCCAGTACGGCGTTTTCGCGGGGGATGCTCAGGAACTGTTCGGCGTCAATGACCGTGACGATGGTGTCGATGCTGACATCGGGGATGGCGCGCAGGGTGAGGGCGACGTCCAGCGGGTCACTGACGCCGCTGGTCTCAATCACCAGATAATCGGGGGCGTCGGGGCGGGCCAGCAGATTGATGACGGCAAGGCGCAGGTCGTCACGGATGGTGCAGCAGATGCACCCATTGCTCAGGCTGACGGCGTCGCTGTCATCGACACGGGCAATCAGCGCCGCGTCGATGTTGACCGCGCCAAAATCGTTGACCAGCACGCCGATCTTTAGGCCGTGATCGGCGTGCAAGATGCGGTTGAGCAGGGTGGTCTTGCCCGCTCCCAAAAAGCCGGTGATGATGGTCACTGGCGTCGGGCCGGACGGTGTTTGTGTCATGATGCATCCTTCTGCGGGGCTTGGCCTTTGCCCGCGGCAAAACCGTGATGGAAGCGCCGCGGGCAGCACTGCCGTCGCTAATCGTCCTCTGGGTGCAGCATACCGGCATAAACGCTCGGCGTCGAGTCTGGGATGATGACCGCGCCAGAGACCTTGGTATAGAATTCGGCAGGGCCAACCCCGCCGATGATGCCATAGCCATAGCCCTGTGCGTACATGTCGTGCAGGGCAGCCAGCAAAAGCGCCGCGCCGACACCTTTGCCGCGTGCTGCTTCACCGACGCCGGTTGGCCCAAAGAACCCGCGCGCGGTGACGTCATAACAGGCAAAACCCAGCAGCGTATTGCCCTGCTGCGCCACGAAAATCGAGGCCGGCTGGCGGCTGAAGGCCGCATCGGCCTCACTCACCCAGTAGGGGCTGAAGTGCTGGCCGATCCATGCCAGAACCAAGTGCTTTTCGGGGGCGATGGCGCGACGCAGTATGACCCCGTGACTGTGGATGACGTCGAGTGCCGGCTGAAGTGCCGGCAGTTCATAGAGTTTTACCAGCATATCGGGCATGATTGCGCACTCCTAACTTGTGATGGTCACTTTGGTCAGTCCTTCAGGCTTATCCACATCAAGGCCTTTCTCGCGCGCCATGTGCAGGGCCAACAGTTGGCCGGGCAGTACCGCGCAAATCGGGCTGAGCCATTCCGGCATATCGGGGATAGGCATGGGTCTATCGGCTTTGGCCAGCGCCTCGGCATCGTTGCTGATGCTGAGGACTTCTGCACCTTTGGCCCGCAGTTTGTCCATCAAATCCAGCAGATAAGGCAGCGGCGCACCCTTGGGGGCGACCGTCAGCACCGGAAAGTTGCGCTGTACCACCGCAATCGGCCCGTGCCGAAAGTCGGCCTCGGAGTATTCTTGGCTGGTCATGCTGCACAGCTCTTTGATTTTGAGGCTGACCTCGAACGCAGTGCAGTAATTATAGCCGCGCCCGATGACTGCTAAGGACTGGGCATAGCGATAGCGTTCTGCCCAATGCTGTACGCCGGCGTTGCGTTTGAGGGTTTGGGTCATCCATGTGGGCAGGCGGCGCAGGTCGCGCAGGCCCTTGTTCTGATACACCGCAGCCAACAGGGCGACAGCGGCCAGTTCGGTGGTATAGGTTTTGGTGGCGGCGACGGCAATCTCTGGCCCTGCGCCAAGGTCGATATGATGGTCTGCGGCTTGGTTCAGCACCGAGTTGGGGGTATTGGTGATGGCCAGTGTCAGCGCGCCCTGCGCACGCGCATCCGCCACCACGCGGCGGATGTCTTCTGACGCGCCAGACTGCGAGATGCCAATCACCAGCGCTTTCCCAAGGCGCGGTGCGGACTCGTAGAGGGTGTGCACGGATGGCAGGGCCAGCGCCACTGGCAGCCCCAGCTGTATCCCAAACAGGTATTGGGCATAGCGTGCGGCATTGTCTGAAGTGCCGCGCGCGGCAATCATCACAAACTGTGGGCGAAACTTGCGGATGGCGCGTGCAGCCTCGCGCGCGGCGGCGGCCTGCGACTCGATGAGCTGGGCCACCACTTCGGGCTGCTGATGAATTTCACGGTGTAAGTGCGTGTCTTGCGTCATAGACGATTTCTCCCCCCACGATGGTGTACTGTACCTGCCAGTCAGCGTCTAGGATGACCAAGTCTGCCGGGCTGTGATAATAAATGCCGGATTCTGCCCCGATGGCCTGCGCGGCGTTGGCGCTGCTGACCGCAACGAGGTCTGCCAGCAGGTCGGGCTTTGTGCCGTTCGGGTCGATGACGCGACGGAACATGCGTAGGCCGCGGTCAAAGGTCAGAACGCTGCCGGCTAGTGTGCCGTCGGCGAGGGTGGCGCTGTCGCCTTGTTTGACGGCAATCAGCCCACCAAGGGCATATTCGCCGTCGGGCATACCGGTGGCGCGCATGGCATCGGTGATGAGCATGACGCCGCTGCGCCCTTTGACCTGCCACAGCAGTTGAGCTGCCCCTTCGTGCACGTGCACCCCGTCGCAAATCAGCTCACAGCGCACATGCGGCGAGGTGAGCGCTGCGCCGACCGCGCCCGGGTCGCGATGATGAAAGGGCGACATGGCGTTAAACATATGGGTGGCATGGGTGATGCCAAGGCCGATGCCGTCCAGCGCTTCGGCATAAGTGGCGTTGGTATGGGCCATGCTGACGGTGATGCCGCGCTTGCGGCACTCATCAATCAGCCAGCCGCAGCCTTCGACCTCTGGCGCCAGCGAGACCAATTTGACCACGCCGGTATCGAGCAGGGTGCGCGCTTCTGTCGGCGAGGGGGGGCGAATCTGGTCGAGGTGCTGTGCGCCGCCTTTGGCGCGGTTGATATATGGGCCTTCGAGGTGTGCTCCGAGGATGCGTGCCCCGCCAGTGGGGGTTTGCATGGCTTGGTGGATGGCATGGAGTGCCCCAAGGATGTCCTCGCGCGGGCCAGTCAGGGTGGTGGGCAAAAAGCCGGTGACGCCGTGACGGGCAAAAAAGCGCGCCATAGCGTGCAGGCCCTCCACGCTGCCATCCATCGTATCGTGACCGACCGCACCATGGACGTGCACATCGATGAAGCCCGGCAGCACCCGTGCACCCCCGAGGTCAATGACTGGCGACTCGCCGGCATCGGGATAAGGGGCGCTGCCAAACGCAGCTACCACCCCATGACGCAGGCGCAGCCACCCGGGGCGAAAGGCGCGCCCCCCGCTGATGAATTGAGCGTTAATCAGAAGCATCGTCACTCTCTTGTGTGTTCGTTTACGCCGCCAGCGTCCAGCACCACGCGCAGGCGGCCATTGGCCGCGCCCAACAGGCGGCGTGCTGTTGGGGCGTCTACTTGTCGTTTGTGCATCACGATGGCCAGTTTGGGGTTGTTGGCCGATTCATTGAGCAGGCGGCGCGCGGTGATTTCGTCTGCGCCGCTGACCTGCATCACGATGCGGATGGCGCGCTCTTGCAGTTTGGCGTTGGTCACCTGCACATCCACCATCA
>DAOUCZ010000015.1:0-7109 GCA_034431675.1 Anaerolineae bacterium
GTTCGTACCACGCGGTGATTTCAATCACTTGATCGCGCCCACGGTGTTGTGTGATGCGATAGCGTGTGCCGGGGGCGGGCTTGGGTGTGGAGGACAGCGGGCTAATCCCCTTGGTGTTGACCTGCCATTCGAGGTTGCGGCGCAAGTCGCCCACAAAGTGCCAAACGCGCTCTGGGGAGGTCGGTATCAAAATGCGGTGATCAATCAGGTTCATAGGTTTTCAGACAGGCGTCCCTCTCAGGTGCACCCGCGATATGCTACACTAATCCAGTGCATTGTATCACGTGAAGAGCGAAAAAGTCACCTATGCCAGATCCCGCGCTTGTGTTCGCATTTATCCTTGCCACGCTGTTGGGGGTGGTGTTTCATCTGCTGTGGGGTGGGGATGCCCGCCGATTGGCGCTGTTTTTGGTGACGAGTTGGATGGGCTTTATGCTGGGGCAGGTGTTCGGGTTGTTGTTTGAGGTGGACGTGTTGAAACTGGGTGGTTTGAGGCTGTTTCCCGCCGTGATTGGGTCGGTGACTGCGCTGTTTGCGGCCCGTGCCCTGACGACGGGGCAGCGGCGTCGCCGACTTGCTCGGCGGAGTCGCGCGGTATGAGCCAGCAGATGCTGCCCCCTGCGGAGGGGGTAGGGGAATCGACGCCCAATCGGTGGTCTTTGGGCAGGGTGATGCGCGTGGTGGTGCTGGTCTATGCGCTGCTGGTGCTTATCCCGCTGGTGATTGGGGTGGCGACGGCAGCGGGTGACCCTGCTGGTGCTGCCGAGCGCCTGCGCTATTTTCGCGATTTGTTGTGGGTGATGGTGCTGCTGCTGACCATCCCGTTGTTGGTTGGGTTTGCGCTGCTGCTGGTTCAGCTGGCTGCGCTGTTTGGGGTGATACGGGTGGATGCCGGCGCTGTGCTGGCCGAGGCGCGCGGTGCGCTGCGCACTGTGACCGGCACGTTTCGTTTTGTCGGCGAGACGGTGGCCGGCCCAATCATCAGGGTGTGGGGGTTTTTCAGTGGGGGATGGGCGTTTTTTCGGCAGTTGGGTGGGCTGCTGCGCGCGCTGCGACGTGCCCCTACACCCCCTCCGTCAGACGCGACCACGCCAAAGGAATAGCTTCAACCACATCCGTAGCGGTGACGCCGGCGCTTGAGCCGATGCGCTGTGCCGCTAGTAGGCCGGCGATGCCGTGCAGATAGACGCCGGCGCAGGCCGCTTCGTACGGGGCGACCCCTTGCCCGCGCAGGGCCGTGATGATGCCGGCCAGCGTGTCACCTGTGCCGGCTTTGGCCAGTGCATCGGTTTTGAACGGCGCGATGGCGACTTTGCCGTTGGGTGCGGCAATCAGGGTATGCGCTCCTTTCAGCACGATGATGCAGCCCCATGTCTGCGCTTTCTCTTGCACAAGGGCCAGTCGATTGGCCTGCACCTCCACTGTGGACAGGCCGCTGAGGCGCGCCATCTCGCCTGGGTGTGGGGTGATGATGGTGTTGGGTGGCAGCGGCGTGCGCGCGGGCTGTTCGGCCCACAGGTTTAGGGCATCAGCATCCAACACACAGGCACAGCCGGTATCGGCCTGCGCCAGCAGCTTCAACACATCGCCAAGCAGTTGGCCGGCATAGGCGCTTTGGCCGATGCCCGGGCCAATCAGCACGGCATCGAGGGTTGGGATGAGGGTCTGGAGGGGGCTGGCGGGCTGCCGGTCGGCCAGCGGATACCATACTGCTTCGGGCAGGGTGGCTTGCAGGGTATTGATGGCGCGCGGGCTGCTGGCCACAGCGACCCATCCTGCGCCGGCGCGATAGGCGGCACGGGCGGCAAGGTGAGCAGCCCCGGGCATATCATCACTGCCGGCGATGAGTAGCGAGCGCCCGAATGTGCCTTTGTGCCCGTCGAGTGGTCGCACGGGCATCATGCGCTGGACAGAGTCGTGATCGAGCAGTGTGATGGTGGGAGTGCGCAGTGCCGGCAGGTTATCGGGCATGTCCAGCGGGGCGATGACCAACTGACCGACGTGTGCCGCACCCGGGAAGGTCAGCAGGCCGGGCTTGGCGGCGATAAAGCTGATGGTGTAATCGGCGCGCAGGGCGTATTTGTCAATTGCGCCGCTGTCGCAATCAAGGCCTGATGGGCAGTCGATGGCGATGACATACTGTCGGGGCGCACGTTCGATTTGGCCGGGCAGCGTCGGGTCATTATAGGGGCGGGGGCGGCGGGCGGCGGCGCGTTCATTGAGGGCCTGACGGGCAAAGCGCAGCAGCTTTTGCGCTGCTTCGCGGATGGGCAGGCGCACGCCGATGCCAAACAGCGCGTCAATCACCACGTCGGCGCTGGCGACCATCTGGCGGATGACGCGCCCATCGCGGTCATCCGTGGCGTTGGCAAAGAACACCCCGTTGGCCTGTGCTTGTTCGACCAATGGGTCATTCTCACGCGCGCTCAGCATCAGGCAGCGCACTTGTGCGGTGGGCAGCATCTGGCGCAGCTGGCGCGCGGCGACCAGCCCGTCCCCGCCGTTGCTGCCGCTGCCAATCAGCAGGGTGATGCGTGGGGAGTCGGGCACATGGCGCTGGATGATTTCGGCGGCCAGCTGTGCCGCGGCAGCGCCGGCATCTTCCATCATGCGCGCATAGGGATAGCCGTTCTGGTCGGCCTGCGCCTCGGCTTGGCGGATTTGTTCAATGGTCAAAACGGGCAGGGCCATTGGGGGACTCTTTCGGTCAGCAGAGCGGGGAGGGGCATAAAAAATGAGTCCTGTCAGTATATCGCAGGACTCATCGAAAGGGTGTGGTGGGTTGAGGGTTAGTGGTCGCGCTGAACGGTCTGGCGGGCCAGTGCGACCATCGCGGTTTTTTCGAGGGAATCGGGCAGGACGTCGAGCTGGGCGATGGCCATCTCGACCAGCATGGCGGCCTGATCGCGGCCTTTTTGGATGGTGTCGCCAGAGAAGGCCTTGCGCTTGATGGTTTCCATCGGGTCTTCGGCCACGGCGGCGATGCCGCGCCCCTGTTCGAGGTCGATGCCGGCGGTTTTGCCCAGCTTGACGCTGTCGGATGTCAGGTCGAGGATGTCGTCAATCACCTGAAAGGCGAGGCCGACGTTATAGCCGTACAGCGACAAGGCTTCGACCATGTCATCGGATGCGCCGGCTTTGCGTGCGCCAAGGATTGCGCCGGCCTTGAACAAGGCGGCAGTCTTGCGCGCGATGATGTCCATATAGACCTCGCGCGTGAAGCGGTTTTCTTTGACGGCTTGTGCTTGCAGGGTTTCACCCTCCACCAGCGCCACGGTGGCCTCGGCCAGCACCACATTCAGGGCGTGGTGGGGCGCCATCAGCTCATAGACCTTGGTGAACAAGAAGTCGCCGGTGAGCAGGGCAAAGGTGCGCCCCCAGATGGCATTGACCGACGGGCGACCACGCCGCATCACGCCGTGGTCGTTGATGTCGTCGTGCACGACGCTGGCGGTGTGCACCAGCTCGAGCGCGGCGGCCACATCGGTGACTTGAGCGGTATCTTTGCCCCCGCAGGCCAGATAGGCCAGCAAAGTCAGGCGTGGGCGATAGCGCTTGCCACCGGCGCTGAGGATATGCCGGCTGGCATCACGCAGAACCGTCACATCCGAGTCGCACACGTCGTGCATTCGGGCCTCGATGGCTTCAAGCCCTGCCTGAAGGCGCGCCTCGAGTTCTGTGGCCGTGGAGTGGCCGGTTGTCGGGTTGTAGAGAGCATTCATCGCCATAGCAGCGCCCTTCAAAATAGGATAATGCGTGCGCGTGTGTGATTGTGACGTTCAGAACTAACTAAAACTTAGTATACACGGACGGTTCTGGTAGGTCAACCAGTTGCGATTGGGAATGGCTTAAGCTCCGCTGAGACTCGCTGGGGTTGGCCACGTGGTTTATTCGCACCCCCCGATGGTTTGGCACAGCTGGCGCAGGTGCAGGCGATCGTGTTGGGCGGTGAAGTAGGCCATTTCGAGCAGGGTGGTTGGCCCAAAGATGCTGTGGCGTGCTGGGCGTGCCCAATCGGCTGGTGAGAGCGACTGCACAAACTCGATGGTTTGGCGGCGTGCGGCGAAGAAGTCGCGGACGGCCTGCTGTCCATCGGCGGCACAAGGGGGATAGTTGTCGGGGCCGGGGGGTGGGGGCGGCTCGGCAATGAAGGGGTTGTCTTGTGCGTGGATGCGCTGTAGGCGGTCACGGTGGACGAGCGTTTCGTGTTCCAGCAGGTGACAGACGATTTGCATGGGCGACCATTCGCCCTCGAAGGGGTGTTGATGCCAGAAGTGGGCGGGCATGTCGGCGGTTTGGCCGGCCAGCGCGCCCAGATTGCCCAGCCACTGCGGCACGATGGCCGAGGGGTGCAGGTCTAGGCCGTGCCATTGGGCAAAGCGGGGCAGCATCTCAAAATAAAGGTCGTGTTGAGTGACATCCATGGTGAGGGTGTGGATGCCGATGGCCGAGGCGGCTTGTTTGTCGTTGATGGGATGGTCGCCGACCATGACCACTTCGTCTGGCTCGAGGCCGAGCCGGCCCAGAATCTCGGCGTAATAGGCGGGGTTGGGCTTGGCAAAGTGCATCGTGTCGGCGGTGGTGACGAAGTCATAGGCGGCGAAATCGGGGGTGATGCCGGCCCATTCGAGGCGCTGACGGATGGCGCTTGCGGGATAGAGTGGGTTGGTGGCAATCACCACTTTGTAGCCCGCGCCGCGCGTGCGGTCTAGGATTTCGACCGAGCGGGGGCCGGGCTGGGTGATTGGGCGCAGACTGGGGTATTCTTCGGCGTAGTAGGCCTCGAACAGGGGGTGGATTTCGGCGGCGGGCAGGTCGAAGACCGGCTCGAGCAGGCGCAGAAAGACGGTGGTGTTGGTGTGTTCGGGGCTGCCGGTGGCCGAGACCAGCGGGATGGCTTTGCGGATGGTGGGGGCGGGGTCTACGCCGCAGCGTGCCATAAAGTAGCGGGTGAGGCTGCCCAGATAGCCTTTGATGAATGGCTCGGTTTGGTTGGCCAGCAGGGTTTCATCGAGGTCAAAGAACACGGCTTTAATCATCGGAGTTCTCCAGTGCCTGCCGAAAGAGGTCTAGGCCATCGCGATGGGCGGCACACTGCGGGCATCCGACATAGGGGTCTGGGACGGGGATGCGGTGTTTGAGGCAGGAGGCGTGCACGGTGAGCACGCGCCCAAAGCTCAGAAAGCGCGTCCCGACGGTGAGGGTGAGGGCCAGATCGGGGGAGGCATTGGCGTGCAGGATGGCGGGTACAGGGCATTTGCCGCAGTCCGAGGGCTGCCAGCGCCGCGAGTTGAGGTTTTCTTTAATCAGCCGGCACTCTTGGATGTTGCGTCCGCGATGAAAGTCTTCGTAGTAGTGTTTGCACTCACGGCCTGCCGGTGTTCTCATGCGCGCGGTGTTCCTTTCGGGGTGGGGGGGCAGCGGGCGGACGGGTATGCTCAGGCAAAGTATTGCAGGGCCAGACGCAGGCGTTCTTCGACATCGTTGGGGGCGTCGGCGGGTAGGGCCTGCACGGCGGTTTGGGCTTCGATGATGCTGTAGCCGAGAGCCACCAGCGAGTCGATGACATCGCTGTTGATGTCGGTGTAGGCGGCGGCGGGCGCTGCGTCGAGGCCACCGGTCAGCTTATCTTTGAGTTCGAACAAGATTTTTTGGGCGGTCTTTTTGCCGATGCCGGGCACACGGGTGAGGATTTCGGGGCGGTCGGCCACCACGGCGTTGCGCAGCGAGTCGGTAGAGAGGGTGGAGAGGATGGCGAGGGCGACTTTTGGCCCGACGCCGGTAATGGTGAGGAGCAGCTCGAACAGGTCGCGCTCTGGGGGGGTGGCAAATCCGTAGAGGGTCATCGAGTCTTCGCGCACGATGAGCGAGGTGTGCAGCGTGACGGTTTCGCCCGGGCTGCCGCCGGCGTTGGGCGGGCAGAACACTTTGTAACCGACGCCGCCGGCCATCACAATCAGGTGATCGCGGGCGTTGAGCAGCAGCGGGCCTTGGATGACGGCAATCATTCCCAGCCTCCTTCTAGCGCATTATAGCGGGCGCTGTGCAGGTCGGTGATGGCGATGGCGAGGGCGTCAGCGGCGTCGTCGGGCTTGGGGACTTTTTCGAGGCCGAGCATCAGCCTGACCATCTCTTGCATTTGGCGTTTGTCGGCTGCGCCATAGCCGGTGATGCTTTGTTTGACGGCGTTGGGCTTATATTCGGCAATCGGGATGCGGGCTTGGCGCAGGGCCAGCATAATCACGCCGCGGGCTTGTGCCACGGTGATGGCGGTGGTGACGTTTTTGGCAAAGAACATCTCTTCGATGCCAACGCGGTCGGGTTGGTAGCGCTTGAGGATGGCGCTGAGCTGGTCATAGATGATTTCGAGGCGTTCCCACATCGGCATCCCTGCCGGCGTGGTGATGACGTCGTAGGCGACGGGCTGGAGCGCGCCGTCTTGCAGCTCACGCACCAGCCCATACCCGACGATGGCTGTGCCCGGGTCGATGCCCAGCGCCAGCATAATCGGTTAGGCCTCTAGGGCGGCGATAACGCTGTCGGTCACGCTCAGGTTAGATGATACGCTTTGCACATCGTCCAGTTCTTCGAGGGTTTCTTGCAGCTTCAGGTTGGCCACGGCCTTATCGACCGGCAGTTCGGTCTCGTTGTTGGGCTGCCAGTACAGTTCGGACTCGTTGACGCTGTAGCCGGCGGCGGTCAGGGCTTGTTCGACGGGGGCGAGCAGCTCGCGCGGGGTATAGACGGCGAAATAGCCGTCTTCTTCGACCACGTCGTCTGCGCCGGCATCGGCGGCGGTCATGAACAGGGTGTCAAAATCGACGCCATCGGGCTTGACCTTGATGAAGCCCTTTTGGGTGAACTGCCATGCCACTGACCCTGCCGAGGCCAGCGAGCCGCCGGCGCGGTTGAAGACGCGCTTGAGGTCGGCGACCGAGCGGTTTTTGTTGTCGGTCAGCACGTCAATCATAAAGGCGACGCCATCGAGACCATAGCCTTCGTAGGTGATTTCTTCCATCTGCACGCCGTCGCCCAGCTCGCCGAGGCCGCGCTTGATGGCGCGTTCGACGTTCTCTTTGGGCATATTGGCGGCTTTGGCTTTTTGGATG
>DAOUCZ010000016.1:0-24738 GCA_034431675.1 Anaerolineae bacterium
CTGCTGGTCGGGCACGCGCGCAAGGTCGCCCAGATGCAGCACCCGCAGCGCCCCATACTGGATGCGATAGGCCACGTTGGGCAGTACCACATCTTCGGTGATGGTGTGCATGGCAATCCCGTTGATGAACACCCCGCCGACCTCGTATTCGCCCGGGCTGCGCGCCACCAACGTGGGGCTTTTGACCGCTTCCATATAGTTGTGGCCCGGACGGTCATGGCTGATGGTGACCACCTCGGCCTTCATCGGCTTGAGAGGCGGCAGGCCCAGCTCTGGGCCATAGGGGTCGGTTAAGAGGGTAATGCTGCCTCGCTCGGCAATGCGAAAGCAGGAATGGCCGTACCAAGTGATGTCCACAGGTTCTTATCCTCATTGCGTCGGGTCTAGACGCCGTTTTTCGTCGCATCAAACACCTCATTTTAGCACAAAATAGCGACGCACTAAACGCCGAAGGCCAAACAGATCAGGACAATCGCTTCAAAATCAGCCATTGGTTCATGAGCGTAGGGGCGCATCGCGATGCGCCCCTGAAGCAGCGCGATGCGCCCCTGAAGCAGCGCGATGGGTTTTGACCCTACCAAGGTGTATGGGCGGGTTTTGCCCCTAGTGTGCGCTGACCCGTCGGGGTACAATGTCCTGTCCGCTGACGAACAAACGTTCTTAGCGCAGCATCTGTGATTGCGAGAGGAGAAACGCCTATGCCGCCGTTCCAACTCGTGTCCGACTTTCAGCCCACCGGTGACCAGCCCCGCGCCATCCAAGAACTGTTGGAGGGTGTGCGCACCCACAATCACCGCATGCAAACCCTGCTTGGCGCCACCGGCACAGGCAAAACCTATGTGGTCAGTCAGGTGGTGCAGGCGCTTCAGCGCCCGACCTTGGTGCTGGCCCACAACAAGACTTTGGCCGCCCAGCTGTATGCCGAGTTCAAAGAGTTCTTCCCCAAAAACGCGGTCGAATACTATGTGAGCTATTACGACTACTATCAGCCCGAGAGCTATGTGCCGCGCTTTGACTTGTATATCGAAAAGCAGACCGAGATTAACGCGCACATCGAGCGCCTGCGCATCGCGGCCAAGGCGGCCTTGCTCAGCCGGCGTGATGTGCTGATTGTGGCGTCGGTGTCGTGCATTTACGGCACGGGCGACCCCGACACGTGGGGCAAATACATCCTAGAGCTGCGGGTGGGGGATACGTTTAAGCGCGAGAACATCCTGCGCCGGCTGATTCAGCTGCAATATGCGCGCAACGACATGGACTTGGCCCCCGGCGCGTTCCGCGTGCGTGGTGACACGCTGGAGATTCACCCGTTCTATGAAGATGCGGCTTACCGCGTGCTGATGTTTGATGATGACATTGAGCGCATTTTGCGCTTTGACCCGGTGACGGGCGAGATTTTGGCCGAGCAGCCGGTGGTGGTGGTGTTCCCCGCGGCGCAGTTTGTGGCCGACAAAGACAAGCTGAAAGCCGCCCTGAACGACATTGAGGCCGAGCTGGAGCAGCAGGTACAGTTTTTCAAGTCGCAGGGCAAGCTGGTGGAGGCCCAGCGCATCGAGCAGCGCACACGCTACGACATCGAGATGCTGCGCGAGGTCGGCTTTACCAGCGGCATCGAGAACTACAGCCGCCCGCTGGAGCATCGCGCGCCCGGCAGCCCACCGCATACGCTGCTGGACTACTTCCCTGATGACTACCTGCTGGTGATTGACGAGTCGCACATGACCCTGCCGCAAATCCGCGGCATGTTTAACGGCGACCAAACGCGCAAGCAGACGCTGGTCGATTTTGGCTTTCGGCTGCCTTCGGCCATGGATAACCGTCCGCTGCGCTTCAGCGAGTTTGAAGAGCGGATGGGCACTACCATCTTCGTCAGCGCCACGCCCGGCCCGTATGAGATTCAGCACAGCGGGCAAATCGTGCAGCAAATTATCCGCCCGACCGGCATCGTCGATCCGCAGGTGGTGGTGCGCCCGACTGCCGGCCAGATTGACGACCTGCTGCAAGAGGTGGCGCTGCGCGTCAAGAAGGGGCAGCGCGCCCTCATCACCACCTTCACGCAGCGGATGGCCGAGGAATTGGCCGGTTACTTCAACGAGATGGGCATCAAGGCGCACTACATTCACGCCGATGTCGAGACGTTGGAGCGTGTAGAAATCCTGCGCGACCTGCGCATGGGCGTCTATGATGTGATTGTGGGCATCAACCTGCTGCGAGAGGGCATCGACCTGCCAGAGGTGTCGCTGGTTGGCATTTTAGACGCCGATAAAGAGGGCTTTTTGCGCAGCGAGACCGCGCTCATTCAGATTATCGGGCGGGCGGCGCGCCACGTGGAGGGCATGGTGATTTTGTACGGCGACAAGATGACCGACAGCATGAAGGCCGCCATCGCCGAGACCGAGCGCCGCCGCGCCATCCAGCAGGCGCACAACGAAGCTCACGGCATTGTGCCGGCCAGCATCGTCAAGTCCATCCGCGACCTGACCGCGCGTGTCAAGGTGCTGGCCACAGAGGGCGACCCCAACGCGGTTAGCGAGGCCCAACAGCCGGATATGCAGGCCATGAGCAAAAATGACCTGCACAAGCTGGCCAAGGACATCGAGCGCGAGATGAAGACCGCCGCGCAAGCGATGGAGTTTGAAAAAGCGGCGGCCCTGCGCGACCAGCTGTTTGACCTGCGCGGGATTTTGGCCCTCAAAGACGCCGAAGAGGCGGTCGGGGCAGCGGATGCGCCCAAGGACTCGGGCCGGCGCGCCGCTGGCTCTAGCAAACGGCGCGGGCGTGGGGCATAAATCAGCAGATGCGCTGTGTTTATCCATCTATACACTAGGGTAACCGCTTCAAATTTTCTGGTAGGGTCAAAACACATCGCGATGGGTTTTGTAGGGGCAGTTCGTGAACAGCCCGATGTCACGGGCGCATCGCGATGCGCCCCTATGCACCATTTTGCCCTCTCATGAACCAATGGCTGATTTTGAAGCGATCGCCCTGATCGATACACCCCCTAAAGGAGGCGGAAAATGTCCTTGCTTTCGCACATCAAGCGGCTGTACGACTATACCTATTGGGCGCACCATCGCGTGTGGCAGCACGCCATCCTGCCGCTCAGCGACGAGCAGTATCACCGCCCGTTGGCCTATTCGATTGGCTCGATTCATCAGCAGGTGGTGCATACGATGTCGGCGGAGTGGATGTGGTTTAGCCGGATGCGCGGCGAAACCCCGCGCGCCATGCTCGACCCCGCCGACTTCCCCGACCGACCGGCGGTGCGCGCCCGTTGGGACGAGGTGGAGGCGATGGTGCGTGCCTATCTGGAGGCCCTCAGCGAGGCCGACCTTGACCGCCGCTTTGAATATCGCACGACCGGCGGCACGCCCGACTCGCAGCCGCTGGGCGAGGTGCTGCTGCACGTGGTCAATCATGGCACAGACCACCGCGCCCAGATGCTGGCCCAGATTCATGCCATGGGTGGCCCGACCATCGAGCAAGACCTGATTTTTTACCTGCGCGGTCGCTAAGCCCTCTTGCGCCGATCCCCGCGCCAGCAGATAATCGTCTGTGAGACGTGTTTGTCATCCATCCCGATTGAGGCCGTGATGCCACAGCCATTGCGACGATTGGGGGCGATCCTGCTGGCGCTGGCGCTGTCTGCCTGCACCCTCACCGCTCCTGCCCCCACCCCAATACCCACCCCTGACCTGCCGCAGGTGCGCTTTTTGTTCCCCGAAAACGGAACACAAATCTATGCCGGCGCCGAGATAAACGTCGATATTTTGGCCGAAGATGCCACGCTTGGCATCGCGCGCATAGAATTTTATGTGGATGGGGTCAAAATCAACGAAGGCTCACCGGTGGTGGTGACCTCTCCCTTTCGCGTGACCATGAATTGGGTGGCCAACAGCGCTGGCGGCCACACCCTGAAGGCGGTCGCCTATCGCACGGATGGCACGCCCAGCCCCGAAGCGCCCGGGGGCAACCTGATTTTGGTGGATGTGATACCTGCGCCCTGAGGCGTCGTGTTTGGCCGGCCGGCCGGCAGGGCTGGTATAATGGCGGGGTTATTTGAATAAGATGGGCCACTAGAAGGCGATTTTTGGGATGCAAATTACCTATGAATATCAAGGGCAGTCGGTCACGGTGCAGCTGACCCCGCGGGCTGATGGCGGATATGACGCGCTGATTGACGGGCGCGCCTATGCGGTGCAGGCCTATCAGGCCGCTGATGGGCGCTGGGTGCTGGAACTGGATGGACGGCGGGTGCAGGTGTATACCGCGTCAGATGGGCCAAAGCGTTATGCACAGGTGCTGGGCGGCGATTCATTCGCATTGCAAGCGGCGGGTGGGCGGCAGCGGCGGCGCGGCGGTGCTGCGGGCGGGGCGGGGCGGCTGACTGCCGCGATGCCCGGCTTGGTGGTGGATGTGCTGGTGAGCGCGGGCGACAGCGTGCGGCAGGGGCAGGCACTGGTGGTGCTGGAGGCCATGAAGATGGAAATCCGCGTGAGCGCCCTGCAGGACGGGGTGGTGCGCGCGGTGCGCGTGAGCAAGGGCGATGTTGTCGAGCGCGAACAGCTGCTGGTCGAGTTGGCCGACGCCTAAGGCGTGTACGGGATGCCCCACCACGAGCCTGTGCGCCGGCCAACTCGGTAGAGGTCGGTTTAAGCGCGGCGTTGCAGGCGCATCGGCAGGCCGTGCTTGGGCGACACGGTGACGTGATATTTCGGCTCGATTTTGGCGTTGGGCGAGAGGTGCAGCTGATAGCGCCGCACCATCAGCGCCAGCAGGATGTGAGCTTCCATCAAGGCAAAGTGGTTGCCGATGCAGATGCGCGGGCCGCCCCCAAACGGCAGATAGGCATATTTGGGGATGCGGCGTTCGTTCTTTTCTGAGAAACGTTCAGGGTCATAGCGGTTGGGGTCTGCCCAGTGGCGCGCGTCGTGGTGCAGCACATAGGGCGAAATCAGGATGAAACTGCCGGCCTTCAGCAGATAGCCGCCTAGTTCGACATCTTCGGTGATGACGCGCGGGAAGGTGGCCACCGTCGGCTGTTGGCGCATGGTCTCTTTGATGACCATCAGGGTATAGGGCAGGTTGGGCAGGTCGGCGAGGGTGGGCAAGCGCCCGTCGGGCAGCACGGCGTCCACCTCGTCTTGCAGGCGCTTGAGGATGGCGGGGTTCTGCGATAGATAATAGTGTGCCCATGTCAGGGTGTTGGCGGTGGTCTCGTGGCCGGCAAAGAACATCGTCAGGATGTTGTTGCGCAGAAACTCTTCCGACATCGGCTGACCGTCCTCGTCGCGGGTGGCCAGCAGCAGCGACAGCAGGTCGTGGCGGTCGGGATTGGGGTTGGCGTTGTGCTGGGCGACAAAGCCTTTGACCAGCTCGGTCAGCACGGTGTTGACCCGCTCGGTTTCGGCGTCACGTCCGGTCAGCCATGCCGGCATCAGCGAAATCAAGTCTTCAATCACGATCTTTTGGGCCGAATTGGCGGCGTCTTCAAATGAAGGGCTGTGGTTGAGGTTCACCCCAAACATGGTCTCGGCGATAATCCACATGGTGACGTGGGTCATGTCGGCGTGGATGTCGCGCTCGCTGCCGTCTTGCCAGTGACTCAGCAGGCGCTCGCCCATGCAGGCCATGGTTTCGGCATAGCGCTCGATGTGGCGGGCGTGCATAAACGGCTGAATGAGCTTGCGCTGCGGACGCCATTGTTCGTGACCGGCCGTGAGGATGCCGCTGCCCAAAAAGCGCGACAGGCCGCGCGGGGTTTGGGCGATGGCCTCGGGCTTGTGGAACGACTGCACGCGCGTCACAAGGATGTCGTGCACCAGCTCTGGGTCGCTGACGAGGTAAAACGAGCGGCTCATCACGGTAAAATGTGCCAAATCACCGTGCTGGCGCTGCACGTGCTGCAAAAACGAAACCGGTATGCCGTTGGCGGCCAAAAAAGCCGGCGCACTGCCGATGAAGGGCATCCCCGGGACGTGCGGCGGGGATTGGAGCGGGGGATGAATGGCCTGTGACATGGTGATGAGTCTCCTGACGGTGTATGTTGCTACGATAGCGTGGGGTTTGTATCATAGTCAACAAGTGTTTTCTGTTTTGCGTATCTTTTGAAATGAGTGTTTCTTTATGGACAGGCGTATACAAAAAACCCGTGAGGCGCTGCGGGCGGCTTTGATGTCGCTGCTGCGGGACAAGGCGTTGGAGCAGGTGGAGATACAGGAAATCACCGATCGGGCCAACACGGCCCGCGTGACGTTTTATCGGCATTATGGCACGAAGGAAGAGCTGCTGATTGACATCATCGAGCAGATTTATGGGCGGTTTGAGGGGTTGTTTACGGTGCTGTCGGTGGAGCAGATATTGGACTTTCGGCTGACGCCGCCGATTCTGCCGGTGTTTGAGATGTTTGAGACCGACCGCCTGTTTTATAAAAAGCTGTTCAATGGCACGGCCAGCGCTTTGATTCAACAGCGGATGCGGCATTATGTGGTGCGGCAGGTGACGCAGACCTTTGGCAGTGCGCCGCGCTATGCCAATCTGCCGCTGTTTTTGATTGCTAACCACATCGCCTCGGTGATTGTGGGCAATGTGATGTGGTGGCTGAGCGATGATTTGTCGTATTCAGCGGCCTATATGGCGCAGGTGACGCATTGGACATCGCTGATGGGGGCGATGTCGTTGGTGGGGCGTCAGGGCGAGATTATCCTGCCGCCAGAAGGGGAGTGGCGTCTGCCAGAGATGTATTAGCCGGCGGGAGGTTATTCCACACTGAGCAGCTGGCCGCTGTGCGGCGCGCGATAGATGGTATAGACCGCCTCGTGCTGAAACAGCTTGAAGGCCTCTTTGCCCACGTTAAATTCTGCGCCGTCCACCCGCACAAGGTAAATCACCACGCGGCGGTTGAGCGGTTTGACCACGCGCTCCAGCGGGCCGTGATGGCGCGCCGCGCGGTTATCCTGAAGGTCGGTGTTGAGGCGCATCCAACTGCGGGCAAAGCCGCCGAGGATGGCGGCAGAGCACAGCGTGATGCCGACCCCTATCAGCGACAGGATGGCCGAGTGCTGGCGGCTGCCGATAAACAGGCAGAACGTGGCGGCCAGTGCGAGGCCCAGCATCACCAGCAGTCCGAGGCCGATCGATTGGCGCAGGCGCACGCCAAGGCGGTAGCGCTGCATCGGGCTGAGCTGACCGGTGCGGTTGTGCTCGAGGTCTTGGGGGGTGAAGTCGAAGACCTGCATGAGGGTGGGAGATGCTGCCATAGGAAAAAGGTTACCAGAGTCCGCGTCCACAATTATGGTGAGGCATTGTACAATCGCCAGACGTGAAGTTTTAGGTGCAGTAGAGACGGAAAAGCCGTGGCTCTGATTTTGGGTATCGAAAGCTCGTGCGATGAGACGGCAGCGGCGGTGGTGCTGGATGGCCGGCGCATCTTGTCGAGCGTGGTGGCGTCGCAGGTCGATTTGCATGCGCAATATGGTGGGGTGTTCCCCGAGGTGGCCTCGCGGGCGCATGTGGAGGCGATTGCGCCGGTGGTGACGCAGGCCTTGAAGGACGCCGGCGCAAGCGTGGATGACCTTGACGCGATCGCGGTGACGCGCGGGCCGGGGTTGGCCGGCTCACTGTTGGTTGGCATCAATTATGCCAAGGGGCTGGCGCTGGTGTCGGGCAAGCCTTTGCTGGGGATTAACCATCTGGAAGGCCATGTGTATTCGCTGTGGCTGACTCAGCCGCTGCAAGAGGCGCAGTTTCCGGTGGTGGTGCTGATTGTCAGCGGGGGGCACACCGAGCTGCTGTTGATGCGCGGTCACGGGCAGTATGAGCGGTTGGGCGGCACGCTGGATGATGCCGCGGGCGAGGCGTTTGATAAGGTGGGGCGGGTGCTGGGACTGCCGTTTCCGGGTGGGCCAAACATCCAAAAGGCGGCGGAGCGCGGCAACCCGTCGGCCTTCCCGTTTCCGCGTGGCAAGCGTGACGCCAGCTATGATTTCAGCTTTAGCGGGCTGAAGACGGCGGTGCTGCGCGCGGTGACTGTGCCGGCCAACAAGTCGCAGCGGCCTGATGCGCCGGTGAGCGAGAAGAATGTGGTGCTGCGCAGCGGGCTGAGTGTGAGCGACGCGGCGGCCAGCTTTCAAGAGGCGCTGGTGGATATTTTGGTCGAGAAGACCGCGCGTGCGGCGCAAGAGCACGGCGCAACCGAAATCTTGTTGAGTGGCGGGGTGAGCGCCAATGCCCACCTACGTGACGAGATGAAGCGGCGGGCCGAGCTGCCGGTGCGTTATCCGCCGCTGAATTTGTGCACCGATAATGCAGCGATGATTGCGGCGGCGGGGTTTTATCGCTATCAGGCGGGCCAGCGCGACGAATTGGGCTTTGATGTGCTGCCCAATTGGCCTTTAACGCGCACCACCTACCCGATTTTGGCCTCGGAAGGGTGAGAAATTTCTAACCCGTTGTCATTTTGCCCCCATCAGGTTGTTTCGGGACTTTTGGGGCTGTGTTATAGTATCGGCTATGGACGATCAACAACTGACGGATTGGGTGGAGCGTGTGCGCGCGCGCGGCTGGACAGACACGGTGTGTGCGATGTTGGATGCGCTAGAGCCGCTGGCGCCGTTGGCCGCACAGCTTTTACATGTCGGTCATCCGGTCAGCCGCACGCTGTGGCGCGAGTTCCCGCTGCATCAGCTGGCCGATGTGCTGGAGACCCCCGGGGGGGTCGAGGCGTTGCGCAAGCGATTGCTTGAGCCATAAAAACACAAGGTGGCACGACAAGCGAGGGGGGCGATTGGACACGACGATGCAAGTGACGACCATTTTGGTCTTGCTGGTGGCTTTTGCGGTCACGGTGGTGGTGATGCAGTTTGTGCGCCGCCGTCCAGAGGTGTTTGTGCTGCGCCGACAGGCGGCCTATCGGGCGCTGCCGATGTATGCGGCCAACGCGGTCGAGACCGGTCAGCCGATGGCGATTGGGCTGGGCAACGCCGGCCTTGGTGGCGAGTCGAGCTTGCTGGCGCTGGCGTGTGCCGAGATTGCCTATCAGGTGGCGGTGCGCAGTGCGTATGGCGACCGTGCGCCGATTTTGACCACATCTGACCCCACGGCACTGCCGCTGATTCAGGACACGGTGCGGCGGGTAGCGCGCAGGGTAGGGCGCGTGCGCGAGTTCTCTGATGCGCGTTGGTATCCGGCAGGGGCGCGGTCTTTGGCCTATGTGGCCGCGCTGACGGCCCTGCAATCGACGGAGAACACCTCTGCACAGGTGCTGGTGGGGCGGTTCGGGCCAGAGCTGGCGCTGATTGCCGAGGCCGGCGTGCGGCGCGGCCATCCGGTGATTGCGGCCTCTGACCGCTTGGATGGACAGGCGGTCGGCTTTGTGTATGGGGCGCACCCGCTGATTGGCGAAGAGCTGTTTCAGGCTGGGGCGTATCTGGACGAAAACCCGTCACGCAAGGGTGAAACGGTGGCGTTGGATTTGCTGCGTGTGGCATTGGTGGTGGTGATGATCATCGTCACGGTGCTGCGCGTTACAAGAGGGGGGAGCTAGCGTGCGTGTGCGTTTGAGCGCGGTACTGCTGACGGCGCTAACCATGACGTTTGGCCTGCTGACGCTGGTGGTATTGGTGGCGGGCGATGGGACGAGTGGCATCGCCGCCCTGATTAACCAGACCCCGCTGCCCGAGTTGGTGGCGTTTCTGCTGCGCCTTGTGGTGATTATCACGGCGGTGGCGGTGCTGGCAGGGGTGTTTAATCTGCTGGCGGTGCATGTGCGTCGCATCCGTGCGCAGCGCAGCATGGCGCTTTATAGTGTGGTGATGCTGGTCAGCTTTATGCTGGTGGTGCTGCTCAGCTTTCGCCCGCAGGCCGATGAGGCCCGTGCCGCGCTAGAAGATGTGCAGGTCGGGCTGGAGCTGGCGTTTTCGTCGCTGGTGCTGTTTTCGCTGGTGTATGGGGCTGCTACCCTGCTCAGCCGGCGTCCGCGTTGGACGAGTGCGCTGTTTTTGGTGGCGGTGGTTGGGGTGCTGCTGACCGCGGCCTTCCCCGCCCCAAATACGCTGGTGGGCCAGATAATGGATTGGGTGAATGCCGTGCCGGTGGATGCTGGCACGCGCGCCATCTTGCTGGGTATCGGGTTGGCGACGCTGGTCGCTGGCATCCGGGTGCTGGTCGGGCAAGACCGCGCCACACGGGAGTAAAGGGACGGATGATGACCGATAACTTCGACCCGAACGACGATATGTCGTGGCTGGATGACACCAACGACCGCAGCAGTGACGATTTGGGTGCGGCGTTTGGCGCGGACGATTTGCTGCCGGATTGGGGGCTTTCGGACGATGCCTTTAACCCGCTCATACCCGGGGCTGGTGCGTCGATGGAAGACGATTTTGATGCGCTTTTTGGTGGGAATGCTGATGACCTGACCGGTGTGGCCGATCCCGAGTCGCCGGCAGTGATTACCGATGAGATACCGGCGTGGCTTCAGGCCAGCGCGCCAGACCCAGCAGTGCCCAGCACCGATGATTTGGCGCAGCTGGCCGCCCCCGACAGTCCGGAGGGGGTGCCGGCGTGGCTGGACACGCAGGAGATGGAGGCCGCGCCAGTGGCCAACAAAGAGGATGTGCCCCCATGGTTGGCCGAGGCGGACGAGACCGCCGAGGAAGTCATCGCACAGGCCGAGGAGCGGGCCAAGGCCATGCCGGCAGTCGCCCCGGGCGATGCAGAGTCCTTTTTGCCGCCGTGGTTGCAGGATGCCGATGACCTTGGCGCGGCAGACGCCAACGCCTTTGAAGCGTCCTTTGACAGCCTTGAATTTGATGTGGACGAATCAGCCGCACCGCTGAGCATGGGCGGCGATTTCTCTGACCCGTTTGCCATGGTATCTGCCCCGTCATCGGGTGAGGACATGCCGGAGTGGCTGCGCACGCGCGAGCAACCCCCGATGGTGGCCCAAGACGACGAGCTGGCCATGTTTTTATCACAAGACCTGCCGGGGGATGACACCGAGGACTTGCTGGGCAACTTGTTGGGCGGGGGCAGCGATGCCCCAGACATCGACCTGTTGAGTTTGCTGGAAAAGGTGGATAACGAGGGCGCGGCGGTCAAGACGGGGATGCTGGTGAGCGGTACAACGCCTCCGCCAGATGACGGGCTGCAAGACCTTGAGATGCCCGATTTTGACGCGCTGATGACCGAAGAAACCCCGCCGCCGGCCACCCCCTACAGTCCGATACTGGATGAACCGTCTGCGCCGGCTGACCCCGAGCTTGACCTTGCGGCTTTGTTTGGCGAGCCGCAGGCCGAGCCGCTGCCCCCGCTGGATGACATCCCTGCCCCGCCGCCCGCTGCGCCGCGCAGTGCGATGTCGGCGGTGACGCCGCCTGCCCCCAAGCCGGCCAGCACCGACAGCGAGTATGACGCCTTTCTCGATTCGCTGCGCGGGGATGACTGGGAAGACCTGCCGCCGGTCAGCAGTGAGCCGTTGGACTTGGCCCGCCTGTTGAATGATCCGGCGCTCGATAAACCATCTGACCCGCGCGCCATTATCGCGTCCAGCGAGCTGGACGAGCCGGTGCTGCCAGAATTCTTGCGCGGGGTATCGGTCAGTGATGCCTCGGCGGCCTCGCTGCTGCGCCAGCAGCAAGACGTCCCGCTGGACGAGCTGTCCGACGAACTGCGCGCCCTGCACGACGAACTGGCCGCGATTGGCACAGCGGCGGCAGCTGCTGCACCGGCGGCCCTGCCGATTTTGCAGCCGGCGGATGCCCTGCCGCGCCCAGCGGTCGGGCTGAACGACGCTCAGCGCCGTGCGGCGGAACTGCTGCGCTCGCTGACGGTGGTGAGTGCGGGGGGCGATGACCCTGCGGCGGTGGTGCGGGCGACGCAAGCGCGCGCCGGACGCCGACGCCTGCTGTCGAATGTGGTGCGCCTTGCCGTGGTGTCGCTGATTTTGCTGGCATTTATCGCCCCGTTTATCAGCGATGCGGGGGTGCTGCGGTTTGCTGCCCCGCCGCCGCAGGCCTTTGTGCCCAACAGCACGGCGGCCAACGCCTATGGCCTGATCGAGGAGCTGCCGCGTGGTGCGCTGGTGCTGGTCAGCGTGGATTACAGCCCGGGCGCGATTGGCGAGCTGGATGCGCTGACCACGCAGGTGGTGCGGCATGTGTTTGCGCGTGGGGCTGTGCCGGTGGTGATTGGCAGTGATGCGGTGACGCTTCAGCACGTCGGGCGACTGGTCGACGAGATGGCGGGACGGCGGCGGCAGCGCAACGATGAGTATGTCATCGGGCGCTATCTGCTGGGCGAGGCGGTCGGGACGCAGGCCTTTGTGCGCAACCTTGGCAGCTTGCTGCGGCGCGACATCGACGGCCTGCCGACCGGTCTGGACGTGACTTCGATAGACGATTTTGCCAGCATCATCGTGCTGACCGACCGGTCGGATACGGTGCGGGTGTGGGCTGAGCAGGTGCAGGTGCAAACGCGCGTGCCGCTGTCTTATGCGGTGGGGGTGGGCGCTGCGCCGCTCAGCCGCCCGTATGTGCGCGCGGATGGGCGCTTGCTGGTGGGCTTGCGTGATGCCATGACCTATGCGTACCAGCTGGATCAGCGCTACCGCACGACCGCTGCGCCGGCCAGCGTGACCGCCACCCTGCAAAACCGCTGGTATGGGGTGTCGCTGGGGGCGGTGGTGGTGCTGGGATTGGTGGTGCTGGGCAGCTTTGCCGGCATCGTGCAGATTATCTTCCGGAGGCGGCGTTAATGCTTCAAGAAATTGGGTTGTGGGCCAGTTTCATCCTGACGCTGATGGTGTTTAGCTATCTGCTGGGGGATAACCTGCTGTATCGGTTGGCGGTGTATGTGTTTGTCGGGATGAGCGCCGGCTATGTGGCCACAGTGACTTACAGCAGTGTGCTGCTGCCGTGGTTGCAGCAGACGGTGTTGAGCGGCGACCTGCTGCGGGTGATTGTCGGGTTTATCCCGCTGGTGCTGGGGACGGTGCTGGTGACCAAAGGGGCGGGTCGTCTTGGCTGGTTGGCCGGCCTGACGATGGCGCTGTTGATTGGCATTGGTGCGGCGGTCTCGCTGGTGGGGGCGGTGAGCGGCACGCTCATCCCGCTGGCGCTCGAGCCGACGGCTTCCAGCTTGTCCCCGCTGAATACGATTTTTGCGCTGATGGGCGTGATTTGCTCGTTGTTTTACTTTATGTATGTGGCCAATCGCACGCCGTCGGGTCAGCCGCGCCGCAGTTTGCCGGTGATGGCGATGGCGGTGGTGGGCGAGGCGGTGATTTCCATCACGCTGGGCACGTTGTATGCGGCGGCTATTTTAAGCAGTATGACGGTCTTGAGTGAGCGCATCGGCTTTATGCTGGCGCGCTTGGGCGGGGGATGAGCAGATGTCGATTTTGGCGGTAGATTTCGGCAGTGTTCACACCCGCGCGCTGTTGATTGATCAGGTGAACGGGGAATATCAGCTGGTGGGGGTTGCGCGCACGCGCACCACCGACTCGTTTCCGGCCCAGAACGTCACGGTTGGTCTGACTCGTGTGCTGAACCTGCTGCGGGATGCCACTGGCAGGACGTTTGTCAACCCAGACGGGCGGGTGATTACGCCCGAACAGCCCGATCGCAGCGGGGTGGATACCTTTGTCATCACGGCCAGCGGCGGGCGTCCGCTGCGCGCGGTGGTGGTGGGGTTGATGCCCGATTTTAGTGTGGCCTCGGCGCTCAAGGCGCTGTCAAACACCTATGTCAATGTGACCGAGACGGTGCATCTGGCCGATGGTCGGTCGCTGGAAGACCGCCTGAACACGGTGCTGCACGCCTTCCCCGACATCATCTTTGTGGTGGGGGGCACAGACGGCGGCGCGACAAACGCATCGCTCAGCATGATCCAGACGGTGCGCTTGGCGGTCTCGCTGATGGACAGGCGTCGCCGCCCGACCGTGATTTATGCCGGCAACGCCGGCCTGACGGCGTCGGTCATCACGCAGTTTGAGGGGGTGGCCGACGTTCTGCTGGCCGATAACGTGCGCGCAGACCTTGAGACCGAGGCGATTGAGCCGGCGCGGGCGGTGCTGGCGCGTGCGTTCAATCATTATACCGAGCTGCGCGGCTATGGGTTTTCGGAGCTGCCCGGGCTGGCCAACGGCGAGGTGATGCCGTCGGCACGCGGCTATGTGACGATTGCGGACTATCTGGCACGGGTGCGCAAGATGCGCGTGCTGGCGCTGGACGTGGGCAGCGGCGCAGTCACGCTGGCATATGCCTCACCCAAGGACAGCCTGTTCTCCATCCGCACCGACCTCGGCTTGGGGCAAAACGCCCAGAGCCTGTTGGCGGCGGTGGGGGTGGATGCGGTGCTGCGTTATCTGCCGTTTGAGGCGCGGCGTTCCGAAATCCGTGATTATGCGGCCAATAAGGTCTTGAGGCCGGCGCTGGTGCCCGCCGACCTGCGGGCGATGTATATCGAGCATGCGCTGCTGCGGGCAGCTGCCGCACTGATGGCCGAAAACACCGGCATCGGCGGCGCGCCAGAGGCCGATATGTTGATATTGGGCGGCGCGGCCATCAACGATACCGGCAGTGCTAGGTTTACCGCGCTGTTGGGGCTGGACACGCTGGGCATGTCGGGGGTGACGCGCTTGTATGCTGACCCGTATGGCCTGACGGCGGCGCTGGGCGCGGTCGCTGCCTCGCGGTCGGAGGCGGTGGTGCAGGTGTTGGACGAGGGCGGGTATGCCGAGCTGGGCACAGCGGTTTGCGTCAGCGGCAGGGCGCGCCCCGAAAAGCCGGCGCTGCGCGTGACGCTGGAGCAGCGCGGCAAGCCCAAACGCAAATACACGGTCAACGGGGGGCACATCATGGTCGTGCCGCTGGGGATTGGCGAACGGGTCAAGCTCTCGGTGCAGGCGCTCGGCGGCCTGACTGTGAACGGGCGGCGCAGCCTCAAGACCGAGGTGATTGGCGGCTCGGTCGGGCTGGTGCTGGATGCGCGTGGCCGCCCGCTGCTGCGTGACAGCACGGTCAAACAACGGGCCGAATGGATGCCGCTGTGGCTGTCTGAAATCACGGAAGACGAGAAGCACGCCATCCCAGAAGGCTGGCTGACCCCCTTGGATGAGCCAGATTTGACGCTGGAAACACCGGCCCGCCGCCGCAAGAACGGCAACAAGCGGCGTGACAAGGGGGCAGCCCAGCCCGCTGCCGAAGCGGCCAGCGAGGATGTCTCGCTGGATGATTTGCGGAATATTTAGGGGGTGTGGGGATGAGCGTGTATTATCCAGAACAGCGCCCTGCCAGCAAGCTGTCGGTCATCCAGCGCGAGGTGGCCCTGCCCGAAAATGCCAGCGGTGTGGTGGCGGTGAAGGTGGAGCAGCGGGTGGACGTGCGCGATGTGCTGGCGCGCGGCCTTGTGCCCGGGCATTTTGTGGTGGTGGATGCGCGGGCTTTCTTTAAGCTCAAGAAAGCCGCCGACCTTGAGCCGCTGATGCAGGTGAGCGTGGATGACGAGGTGACCGCGCGCAAGGTGCTTGCTGCCTCACGCGGGAAGAAACTGCTCAGCCCGATCGAGGGGCGGGTGGCCTTGGTGACGGACGGCTTGATCATCATTGAGCAGCTGAACACGGTGATTGACCTTGAGGCCGGTTTGCGCGGCAAGGTGATTTCGGTCAAGGCTGGGCGCAGCGCGCTGGTAGAGGCCACCGGCACGCACATTCAGGGCGTGTGGGGCAACGGCGGGCGCGCGATTGCGGTGGTGGTCAACGAGGGGCAGAACCCGATCGAAAAGACCGCGGTCGATTTGATGGGGTCGCGCTATAGCAACACGGTGTTGGTGCTGCGCCGTCCGCTGACCGAGGACATCCTCGAGGCGGCGGCGGCTCAGAGCGTTGCGGCGCTGATTGCGCCCGGGATGCCGGTCGATTTGATGGCGTGGGCACTGCTTCAGCCGTTTGCGGTGATGATTGTGGAAGGGTTTGGTGCGGCGCGCCTTGACCGCATGGTCTCACAGATTTTGCAAGAGCTGGAGGGGGCGCAGGTCACGGTGGATGCGGTTCAGCCGCAGCTGTGGGAGGCGCGCCGGCCCGAAGTGGTGATGAACGTGCAGCCCAAAGGCAGCGAAGTGCCGTCGCGTCCGGTGGTCAACCTGACGCTGCGGGCGGGCATGACGGTGCGCTTGTGGGGCGGGGATGTCAGCGGAATTTTGGGGACTGTGGTAAATTTGCCAAATGAGCCTGTTTTGTTGGACAATGGCTTACGCGTCCCCTGTGCTTTGGTAGAATTGGGTGGCGACAAGCGGCAGCTGTTTGTGCCGCTGGCTAACCTAGAAGTGATAGGGTAATCTACTGCAAGGGATTTCACGGGTCGCTTTTTGGGGTTGATGGATGAACTACTGCGCCCGCAGCATCAAGGAGACGGGGGATGTCGGACCGTAACGACAACGACTTTAACGATTTTGAGTTCGATGACGATTTGTTCAGCGATACGCGTGGCTCGGCCTCGTCGGGCGGCGCAGATGACTTGAATTTCGATGACGAGTTCGCGCTGAGCAATGATGATTTGAACTTGGACGAAGAACTGGGCACACAGCCAGAGCGCCGTGGGCCAAGCCGCGCCTTTGTGATGTTGGCGGTCATTATCATCATCCTGTTTTTGGTGGGGTTGGGCGGCATTATCTTCTTTGCCACGCGCAGCACCGGCCCGACCGACCGCGACTTGACGGTGACGCAGATTGTGCAGCTGAACGCCACGCAAGAGGCCTTCCTTGCCGCCACCAACACCCAGAGCGCCATCAATGAAGAGATTACCCAGACCGCGGTGGTGTTGGGCCAGACGGCCACGCTGGAGGCGATTGTGACCGGCACGGCGCTGGCACAGTTTGCCGAGACGCAGCTGGCGGTGGAGGCCACGCAAACCGCGCTGGCTGTCCCGACCGAGACGCCGACTCCCAGCCCAACCCCAACCCTTGACCCCAACGATACCGCTGCTGCTGAGCAGACGCTGGCGGCGCTGCCGCCGGTGGCGCAAATCACCGCGCGGTTCGAGACGCTTCAGGCACAGGATGCCATCTTGGCCGCCACAGCCGCTGCGGCCACGCAGGCCGCCATCGCCACCAACGCCGCGCTTCAGCCCCCCACCGCCACCGGCGCAGCTGGCCCGGGCTTTGGCAGCGTGGATGAGGTGCTGCAAACCGCCACCGCCCTCTCGCTCACGCTCAGCCCGCAGACGGCTGTCCCCGCCACGGCTGACCCGAACTCGGGCGGCTTGGGCGGCACGCCGTTTGTCATCCCAACCATGGCCAGCGGTACGGGCGGCGGTGGCCGCCTGCCCGACACCGGCCTGTTTGACGACGTGGCCGGCGTGGGCAACATCGGCACACTGCTGTTGATGGCGTTGGGCCTTGTGGGGGTGATGCTGGGCGCGCGTCGCCTGCGCAAATAGAGCACCACGGGCGGTTTATCTCCCTCAGTACCCGCATACAGCGTGCAACAAAAGACCGGCTCATCAGATGGGCCGGTCTTTTTCTGTGTGGGGTGATGGTTAGCGGCGCGTCAGGGTGGCGATGGCGTCGTGATAGGCCGCGACATTGCGCAGCTTGACATGGTCATAGCCGCGCACCATATCGGGCAGCTCAGCCAGCTTGACGGCCAGTTCGTAATCGGTGGCCAGCGTGGGCAGGTAGCGCTCAATCAGCTCGCGGTATTCGACGATGAGGGCGCGTTCGACGCGGCGGACGTGGTCGTAGCCAAAGATGTCCAGCGGGGTGCGGCGCAGGCCTTTCATGGCGCGCAGCAGGTGTAAGAACGGGGTAAACCATGCCCCCAGCTTCAGCTTGCGCTTGAGGCCCATGGCGCGCAGCAGCGGCGGGTGCAGCATCACCGCGGTTTTGGCCGATGGGCCAAACTGCTCGCGGAGTTCTTCGCGCACGGCGCTCTTGAGGTGCAGGCGGGCGACCTCGTACTCATCTTTGTAGGCCATAAACTTGAACAGGTAGCGGGCGACTGCTTCGCTCAGGCGGGTTTGGCCCGCGGCGACCTGCTGCTCGGCCTGATAGACGCGCTGCACAAACTGGACGTATTGGCGGGCATAGTCGGCGTTTTGGTATTCGATCAGCTCGGGCACGCGGATTTCGAGCAGGCGGCGCAGCTCGCCCGATGCGCCCACCGACTCGACCAGCTGACGGGCTTCGGCGCTGAGGGATGGGGCGGGGGCGTCGTCCAGCTGGCCCTGACGGGTGGTTTGCAGCGTGCTGACCCATGCGGGGTCAATCACGATGCGCCGCCCGACGCGGAAGGCCTGTATGTTGGCCTTGACGGCCACGCCGTTGAGCGTGATGGCTTGTTCGATGGCCTCGGCGCTGACCGGTATCAGGCCGCGCTGGAAGGCCGCGCCGACCATCATCAGGTTGGCCTGCATGTGACTGCCAAACAGCGCCTCACTGACTTCGATGGCATTAAAGTAGACGTTGGCCTCTGGCGTGGTCATGGCGTCGATGGATTTGTGCAGGTGGCCAAGGCCGGGATACTGCACGGCGCTGTTGGCAATCATCTGGCCGGTGGGGACGACGCTGGTAGATACCACCGCCACGGTTTGGCCCGGGGTGGCGTGCATCAGGTGGATGGGCTGTGCGCCGGTCAGTTCGTCAAACACCAGATAGCCATCGGCTTTGCCGCGGCTGACCTTGTTGGCGCCCTCTTCGATGGCGTCCTTGATTTTGATGTGCGAGACGACCGGGCCGCCTTTTTGGCTGAGGCCGGTTTGGTCGAGGGCGACCACGCTCTTGCCGTCGATGACCGCAGCTGTGCCCAGAATCTGGTTGACCGTGACCACGCCCGTGCCGCCGATGCCCATCATATACAGGTTGGACTCGCCGTGGGTGCGATAGACCGGATCGGGCAGGGGGGTATCGACTTCGTAGAGCGGTTTGGCGCGCTTGAGTTCGGCGGCCACCGGCTCGACCGTGATGAAGGCTGGGCAGTCGCCTTTCAGGCACGAGTAGTCTTTGTTACACGAGGACTGATGGATTTGGGTTTTGCGCCCGAATTCGGTCTCGACGGGGAAGACGCTCAGGCAGTTGGATTTTTCACCGCAGTCGCCGCAGCCCTCGCACACCGCCTCGTTGATGAACACGCGCAAGTTGGGTTCTTCAATCAGGCCGCGGCGGCGCTTGCGGCGCAGTTCTGCCGCGCATTCCTGATCGTGAATCAGGATGGTGACGCCGCGGTGCTCGCGCAGGGCCAGCTGCGCTTCTTCGATGCGGTCGCGATGCCACACCTCGACGCCCTCGGCCCATTGGGCAGTGGGCGGGTAGGCCTGTGGGTCGGGGGTGGTGACGATGATTTTGCCCACGCCCTCGGCGCGCAGCAGGTGAGTGAGCTGCCACACCGACATCTTGACTTCGGGGTCTTGGCCGCCGGTCATGGCCACCGCAGAGTTCCACAAGATTTTGTAGGTCAGATGGGCATTGGCCGCCACCGCCTGCCGGATGGCCAGCGTGCCGCTGTGGAACAGCGTGCCATCGCCGATGTTTTGATAGAGGTGGTCGGTTTCGGTGAAGGGTGCTGCGCCCACCCACTGCACGCCCTCGCCGCCCATCTGAGTTAGGCCGCTGATGGCGTCTTTGCTCTTGTCCATCAGCAGGGTCATGGTGTGGCAGCCGATGCCCGCGCCGACCAACGCGCCTTCTGGCACGGTCATGGTGGAGGTGTTGTGCGGGCAGCCAGAGCAGTAATAGGGGGTGCGCGCGGTGGACGATACCATCGGCAGGGTGAGGGGCAGCGGCAGGGTGGCCAGCTCGGCCACGCGGTTGTGTAGGGCCTCGCTTGGGATGCGCTGGGTCAGGCGGCGGTAGAGCAGGGCGGCGATGTCGTCACTGTCCAGCTCGCCATAGGCCTTGACCAGCGGCGCGTCGTTTTCGTCGCGCTTGCCGACGATGCGCGGGCGCTCGCTGAGGTTGTAGAGCGCATCGCGCAGCATCGACTCGATGAAGCTGCGTTTTTCTTCGATGACGAACACTTCTTCGAGGCCGCTGGCAAACTCGCGCAGGACGGCGTCGTCAATCGGGTAGAGCAGGCCGATTTTGAGCAGGCGGATGCCGTAGTGGCGCAGGCCGTCCTCGTCTAGGCCGAGTTCTTTCAGGGCTTGGCGCACGTCATAATAGGTTTTGCCGGCGGCGGCGATGCCAATCCAGTCGTCTGGGCCGCGCACGGCCACCCGATTGAGCTGATTGGCTGCGCCAAAGGCCCGCGCGGCCTCCAGCTTGCCCTCGATGATTTCGCGCTCGGTTTGCAGTGAATACGGGGTGAGCAGCATCGGGCGCTGCACCGGCTGCCACGGCTTGCCATGCAGGGTGAAGCCCGGGTCGGTGATGGTCAGGCGGTCGGGCGAGACCTCGACGCTGGCGAACTCGTCGGCTACGTTGGTGACCACCTTGAACCCGACCCACAAGCCGCTGTAGCGAGACAGCTCATATCCCCAGCGCCCAAAGTCGATCATCTCTTGCACACTGCCCGGGTACAGCACGGGCATAAAGGCATCTACCAGCTGCTGCTCAGTGGCTGAGGGCAGGGTGGACGATTTGGCGTTGGGGTCATCCCCCGCCAGCGCCAGCACGCCGCCATAGCGGGCCACGCCGGCAAAGTTGGCATGTTTGAAGGCGTCACCGCTGCGGTCAACGCCCGGGGCTTTGCCATACCACATGCCCATCACCCCGTCGTACTTGGGGTTGGGCAGGGTATTGGCCAGCTGGCTGCCCATCACGGCAGTGGCGGCAAGGTCTTCATTAAGGCCGGGCAAAAACGTGACGTGATATTGTTCTAAAATCTGTTTGTTCTCTTGCATCAGCATATCCAGCCCGCCCAAGGGCGAGCCGCGATAGCCAGACACCAGCGTGGCGGTATTCAGGCCGCGCCGCTGGTCGGCCCGGCGCATATCCAGCGGCACGCGCAGCAGCGCCTGCACGCCCGACAGCACAATCACGCCGTCTTCCTGTAGATATTTCGCATCCAGCGAGAAGTCCGGTTTGCCGGTCAGTCTGCGCTTGTTTGACGGGGTATCGCCCGACAAACCGCCGGGGGTGGGCTTAAGGTTCTCGGCCATTCGTCTCCTCGATACAACTTTGACGCCTAACGCTATGATACTTTATGTTTGTGCAAAGTGCCAGAAGGTTCAGTGGTTATAATGACCGAATGCTTTGCGTTTTTGTTGTGTAACCCGCCGAATCCCGACTAAAATTCGCCGATTCCGTTGATGCGGAGGCGTTCAATCAGCAAAAAGCCCAGTGCGCACACGCCCATCAAGATGACGCTCATGGCCAGTGCCTGCCCATAGTTGCTGATGCCGGGCTGACCCAACAGCCGAAAGATGACCACCGGCATGGTCGGGGTATCGGGGCGGGCGATGAACAGCGATGCGCCGAATTCGCCCATGCTGACGGTGAAGGCAAAGGTTGCACCCACCGCCACCCCCCGCCCGATGATGGGCAGGGTGACGCGCCGCCAGACCTCTGCCGGAGTTGCGCCGAGGATGCGCGCGGCTTCGGGCAGCTGGGGCGGGATGGCGCGCAGCGCTGGCAGCACATTACGCACCACAAACGGCAGGGCCACCAGCGTATGCGCGATGGGGACGAGCAGCCACGCGGAGCGTAAGCTGGTCAGCGCCACCAGATAGCCAAGCCCGAGCGTGACAGCGCTGGTGGCCAGCGGCAGCATAAAGGCGGTATCCAGCCATCTGCCACGCGGGGTGTGGATGACCGCTGCGGTCAGGATGCCCAGCAGCACGGCCAGCACGGTGGTGGCGGCGGCAAATGCCAGTGAGTTGCCAACGGCCACCAGCGGCGGCACAAACAGGATTGAGCCGCGCGGATTGGCTGCGAGGCGGGTGAAGTTCTCCCAGCCGTCGGCGACGGTGAAGGCCCGCAGCACCAGCGCCAGCAGCGGAGCGACCAGCAGCACGGCCATCGTGCTGACGCTGCCCAGCACCAGCGTGCGTTCGGCGCGGGTGCGCGGCGGGCGCTCGATTTGGGCGCGCGGGGCGATGCTGCCGACCGCGCCGGCTTGCAGGCGGGTATAGACCACCATCATCACGGTGGTTATCAGCAGTTGGACGAGCGAGAGCGCTGCCGCGGTCGGTAGGTTGAACATCACCAGAGTCTGGCGGTAGATTTCGACTTCGAGGGTGGACAGGCGTGCGCCGCCCAAAATCAAAATCACCCCAAAGCTGGTGAAGGTGAAGATGAACACCAACAGTGCGGCGGCGGTGAGCGCTGGGCGCAGCATCGGCAGGCGGATGCGCCACCACAGCCCCCAGCCGGTCACGCCCAGCACACGGGCGGCTTCTTCGATGCGCGGGGATTGATTGCCCCAATAGCCGGCAATCATGCGCAGCGCCACCGCCACGTTATAAAACACGTGGGCAATCAGCACCAGCGCCAGCGTGCGCTCCAGCTGGATCGGGGCGTTGGGCAGGTTGAACAGCGCCATCAGCGCCTGATTGACGAGGCCGCGGTTGCCAATCAGCGCGTCGAAGGCGGCGGCCACCACCACGGTGGGCAGCACGAACGGCAGCGTGCCCAGTGCCAGCAGAACCCCCTTGCCGGGGAAGCGAAAGCGCACAAACACATAGGCCCCGGGCACGGCCAGTGCCAGCGTCAGCACGGTGGACAGCGCGGCTTGCCAGACGGTAAACCACAGGGTTTGGGCATAGAATGGGCGCTCGGCGATGCGGATGAACCCGCTGAGGTCGAGTGCGCCGCTGCTGTCGGTCAGGCTGACGGCGAAGATGCTGCCCAGCGGATAGACAAAAAAGGCCGCCAAAAATACGATGGGCAGGGCATACAGAACCAGTTTGAGTGGGCGCATGGGGCTTGGGCCGGTTGGGGGTGAGCTGCAATCGGGAGACTATAGCGCGCACGGCCTAAAAAAAGTATGCCCATTGCAGGGGGGCGGCTTGCCCCCCTGCGGTATGCGCGCGCAAACGGTCAGCTTAGCGCAGCACGATGTCTGTCCATGTCTCGATCCAGACCTCACGGTTGGCGTCGATGTCCTCATAGGCCAGTGCTGCCGGCTCTTCGGCAAGGGTGGCATACTGCACGAACACCTCGGGCAGTTCGGCCTCGGCATTGACTGGGAAGACGAACATTTGCAGCGGCATATCTTCTTGGAAGGTGGTGCTCAGCAAGAAGTCGATGAACTGCTCGGCTTCGGCGCGCTGGTCTGTGCCGGCAAGGATGCCCGCAAACTCAATCTGGCGGAAGCACGTGCCCGGGGCGGTGATGCTGCCGGTCGGGGCTTGCTCGGGGGTGGGGTCGGCAAAGAAGACCTCGGCGGGGGGGCTGCTGGCATAGCTGACCACCAGCGGGCGCGTGCCGCTTTCGCTGGCGACGGTAAACTCACCGTAGTAGGCCTCAGACCAGCCTTCGACCACCAGTACATCGTTGGCCACAAGGTCGGCCCAGTAGTTTTGCCACGTGTAGTCACCGTCCTCGCCAAAATAGGCGATGGTGGCCAGCAAGAAGGCGAGGCCGGGTGACGAGCTTGCCGGGTTTTGCACCACCAGCAGGCCCTTATAGGCGGGGTCGGCGAGGTCTTCGAGGGTCTCGGGCAGGGCCAGCCCCGAGTCGGCAAAGTAGGCCGCGTCGTAGTTGAGGCAGACATCGCCGAAATCCACCGGCGTGACGCGGAACTCGGGGTCGAGCTGGAACTCGTCGGCGACGGTCTCCAGCAGCGGGGACTGGTAGGCTTCGAACAGGTCGTTATTTAGCCCGCGCGACAAAAAGGTGTTGTCGATGCCGAACAGCACATCGCCCAGCGGGTTGGCCTTGGTCAGCACGGCCTGATTGACCATCGAGCCGGCGTCGGCAAGGCGCACAATTTCGACCTCGATGCCGGTTTGCTCGGTAAAGGCGGCCAGCACTTCTTCACTGACATTGAAGCTGTCGTGGGTGACGACGGTGAGCGGGGGGGTGTCCTGTGCGGCTGTGGGCAGCAGCAGGGCAAGCAGGGTGGCAAACAGCATAACGATACGGAAAGAACGCATAGATGGTGTGTCTCCTTGGGTCAAACCGCCGTGAGAGCGTGTGCCAGAGAACGCAAACGCCGCCTGATGACGGAATCGGGGCGGCGCAGGAAATACAGGGGCACAGGCCAACTGCATACAAAACGCTCCCTACGCCGGTATGATCCGGATCAGGTGAAGGGTCAGCGCGGCATTACGCGCCCTCTCAGCCCGCTTGCGCGGACTCCCCCGGTTGTTTGTGGATGTAAAGGACATCATAGAGCATAGCAAATCTGACGGTTTGTGTAAAGCAGTTGCTGATTAGCCGCCAAGGTAATCGCCTCAAATTTTCTGGTAGGGTCAAAACACATCGCGATGGGTTTTGTGGGGGCAGTTCGTGAACTGCCCGACGTCACGGGCGCATCACGATGCTTCACGGGCGCATCACGATGTGCCCCTACCGACGTCACGGGCGCATCACGATGCTTCACGGGCGCATCACGATGCGCCCCTACCGACGTCACGGGCGCATCACGATGCGCCCCTACGCTGTGTGATGACCTGTGCGATATACGGCTCAAAAGCACCGGCGGTACAGGCCTCAACATAGGCAAGGACAGCTGCCCCGTCCATCGGATAGAAGGGGTGGCAGCTGGTGGGCCATGCGCCGCGTGGGGCGTGCACCAACACATCGGGGACGGGGGCGGGCAGGATGAGGCGGTCGGCGCTTTTGTGCAGTTCCGGCACGCGC
>DAOUCZ010000017.1:0-9871 GCA_034431675.1 Anaerolineae bacterium
GGTTGATGACGCTGTCATAGCCGTTCTTGAACAGGGTGGCGTTGTTGTCGGTCGGCGAGCCGTTCAGCACCGCCACGCGCACCGGGGTCGGTAGGCCGGCGGCTTCGACCGCGGCCACGAGGCCCTCGCCTTGCAGGCGGCCAACCGATTCGTTGTCGAACGACACATAATAGTCAGCGCCCGGGCCTTCGATGGTCAGGCGGTCATAGTCGATGACCTTGACGCCCGCTTCGCGCGCCAGCTCGATGATGGTGGCGCCCGAACCGCTGTCGAGGTTGACCATCAGGATGACCTTAGCGCCGTTGGTGATGGCCTGTTCGGCCTGTGCAATCTGGGTGGCGGCGTCACCCTCGGCATTGACGATGCTGTAGTCGACACCGGCGGCATCGAAGGCAGCGGCCAAGAAGCGGCGGTCATCGGCTTCCCAACGGGCAGATGATGCGCTGTCTGGCAGCAGCACGGCGATGCTGCCCTCTTGCGCCTGTACGCCAACGAAGCTGGCCAACAGCAGCAAAAGCAGCACCAAAACATGACTGAAACGAGGTTTCATTAGGTGACCTCCAAGATATAGTTAGGGGTACTTGTCTAAGAATCAGCTGATGCCCCCAACCGGCACGCAACTAATGCGGATTGTAACGCGCAAGGGCGATTCTGCAACAAAATCGGGCCGTTTTTTGGGGGGATGTCACAAGTATGTCAAAAACCTGTCACAAATGCGCGCAAACGTTTGCAGGTGCTGCTTGCGGGTTGGCTCTCGGCGCGCGACAATATCTGATAGGCGTGTTATAGGCCGATTTTGCGCTGTTCTATCGGCGTCTGCTTGCAAAATGACCTGTGAGAACTAAACAAGAGGAGTTTGTTCACCATGTATATCCCTCAGCCAGAACACAAGTTTACGTTTGGTCTGTGGACGGTTGGTAATACGGGCCGCGACCCGTTTGGTTTGCCCACCCGCCCAACCCTTTCGCCGGTCGAGATTGTGCACCTGCTGGCCGAAGTGGGGGCATATGGCGTCAATTTCCACGATAACGACCTTGTCCCGATTGATGCCACCCCTGCCGAGCGCGACCAGATTGTGCGAGAGTTTAAGCAGGCACTGTCTGCCACCGGCCTCGTTGTGCCGATGGCCACCACCAACCTGTTTAGCGACCCGGCCTTCAAAGACGGCGCGTTTACCTCGAATGACCCGAAGGTGCGCGCCTATGCGCTGCAAAAGACCATGCGCTCAATTGACCTTGGGGTAGAGCTGGGGGCGAGTGTATATGTGTTCTGGGGCGGGCGCGAGGGCACAGAGACCGACGCCGCCAAAAACCCGCTGGACGGCATCAAGCGGATGCGCGAGGCACTGAACTTTTTGTGCCGTTATGTACAGGACAAGGGCTATGACCTGAAGTTTGCGCTTGAGCCTAAGCCCAACGAACCGCGCTCGGACATCTATTTTGCCACCGTTGGGGCGATGTTGGGGCTGATTAGCACGCTGGATTATCCCGATATGGTGGGCCTGAACCCCGAAGTGGCTCACGAGCACATGGCTGGCCTCAACTTCACTCATGCGGTGGCGCAGGCGTGGGATGCCGGCAAGCTGTTCCACATCGACCTGAATGACCAGCTGTTTGGGCGCTACGATCAAGACTTTCGCTTTGGCTCGGCGATGCTGAAGCAGGCTTTCTTTCTTGTCAAGTTCCTAGAGGATGTGGGCTACAGCGGCAGTAAGCACTTTGATGCGCACGCTTTCCGCTCGTCCGATGTAGAGGATGTCAAGGCGTTTGCGCGCGGGTGTATGCGCACCTACCTGATTTTGAAGGAGAAGGCGGAGCGCTTCAACAATGATGCGCAGATTCAGGCGCTGCTGCGCGACATCACTGCTGATGATGGTTCGTTTGATTATCTGAGGGCGGGGTATTCGGCGGATGCGGCGGCCCGGCTTGGTGCGGTGGAATTTGACCGTGCGGCGCTGAATGCCAAGCGTCTGCCCTATGAAGAGCTGGATCAGCTCACCATCGAACTGCTGTTGGGCGTGCGCTAGAGAGGCGGTTATGTCTTACGTCCTTGGCATCGACATCAGCACCACCAGCGCCAAAGCCCTGCTGGTGGATGCGAGCGGGCGGGTGGTGGCCAGTCACAGCACCGCCCAGACCGTCAGCCAGCCCAAACCGCTGTGGAGCGAGCAGAACCCCGCTGATTGGTGGGCGGGGGTTGCTGCTTCGATACGCGCGGTGTTGGCCGACGCGGGCGTCACGGGTGAGGCCGTCAGCGGCATCGGCCTGACCGGCCAGATGCACGGGCTTGTGATGCTGGATGCAGATGGGCAGGTGCTGCGCCCGTCGATTTTGTGGAACGATCAACGCACACAAGCTGAATGTGATGCGATGACCGCTGCGGCAGGGGCAGAGCGCCTCATCCGCATCAGCGGCAGCCGTGCCCTGACGGGTTTTACAGCACCCAAAATCTTGTGGGTGCGCACGCACGAGCCAGAGGTGTATGCGCGCTGTGCGCATATTTTGCTGCCCAAGGACTACATCCGCTTTTGCCTGACCGGTGAGTATGCCATGGACGTTAGCGACGCCTCTGGCACGTCTTTGCTGGATGTTGGGGCGCGGCGCTGGTCACAAGAGCTGCTGGCCGATTTTGAGCTGCCGGCGGCATGGATGCCCCCTGTCTATGAGGGGACAGTCGTCACCGGTCAGGTGAGCGCGCAAGCTGCCGCCGCTACGGGCCTAAAAGCGGGGACATCTGTGGTTGCTGGTGGTGGAGATCAAGCTGCTGGCGCGGTTGGGATGGGGTTGGCAGCCCCCGGGCAGGTGAGTGTGACCGTTGGGACGTCGGGGGTGGTGTTTGCACCGTTGGCGGCCTATGCCTATGAAGCAGAAGGGCGTGTTCATGCCTTTTGCCACGCAGTGCCGGGCTTGTGGCATTGGATGGGCGTGATGCTGAGCGCTGCCGGCGCTTTGCAGTGGTATCGTGATACGTTGGCGTCAGATGTGCCGTTCGACGCGCTGGTCAGTGAGGCCGCCAGTGCTCCAGCGGGCAGCGATGGGCTGCTGTTTTTGCCCTATCTCAGCGGTGAGCGCACCCCACACCCCGACCCGTTGGCCCGTGGGGTCTTCCTTGGGCTGACCACCCGCCATACCCGCGCCCACCTAACGCGCGCTGTGTTGGAGGGGGTGGCCTTTGGGCTAAACGACAGTTTCCGCTTGATGGCTGACGCCGGCTTACCTGCGCCGTCGGATGTGCGGATTGCGGGGGGTGGTGCACGCAGTCCGCTATGGCGGCAAATCATCGCAGACGTGCTCAATGTGCCGACCGTCACCGTCAATACGGTGGAGGGTGGGGCGTTTGGTGCGGCGCTGCTGGCCATGGTTGGGGTGGGGTGGTATGCCGATGCTGCCAGCGCCTGCGCAGCGACCATCAGCACCGGCGAGCCGGTCGGGCCGGATCGGGATGTGACCCGCTATGCCGACGCCTATGCCATCTACCGTGAGGTGTATCCGACGCTGAGGGGGGTATTCCCCAAATTGAGCACAATCTAATTCGTTCGGAAACACAACAAACTATACCACTGACCATAGTGGCGAAATTTTGTTCTTAAGGCCGAGATTCACCCTAGAATCTCGGCTTTTTTGGGCCAAACTTGTGCTACACTAAGTTCGTAACCGTTTCCAAGCATTTTGAGTTTTATAGGTGGGTGTGATGCCGCTCAACATCGAAGACATCGCTAAAGCTGCCGGCGTCTCTCGCTCGACCGTCTCGCGCGTGTTGAACGGCGAGCAGTACGTGAGCGCGACCACGCGCGACCGTGTGCTGGCCGTGATCGAGCGCGAGGGATATACCCCCAACCCAGCGGCCCGTGCGCTGGTCACACAGCGTACCCAAACGCTGGGGGTGATGATCCCGCATGACCTTGCCACGGTGTTTGATAACCCGTGGTATTTCCCGACCCTGCTGCAAGGGGTAAGCGACCGAACCACCGAGCGCGGCTATGCCATGCTGCTGTGGATGGGGCGCACCGAAAACGAGGAAGACCTGCTGTTTCAGCGGGTGGCCAACAACCGCCTGATGGACGGGATGCTGGTCGCCTCGGCCACTGGGGATAACCCCTTGATTGCGCACCTTTTGGAGGCGCGCACCCCGCTGGTGACGGTGGAGCGCCCGGCCAGCTATGCCGACCAGATTAGCTATGTCACGGTAGACAACATCTATGGGGCACGGGCGGCAGTGAACCACCTGATTGGCCTTGGGCGGCGGCGGATTGGTATTTTGACCGGCGCGCTGAACAATATGGACGGGTTCGACCGTTTGACCGGTTACAAGCAGGCGCTGACCGAGGCAGGTTTGCCGATTGTGCCAGAGCACATCTATGCCGGCAATTGGGACAGAAGCAGTGGCCTAAGCGGTGCGCGTATCTTGTTTGAGCGCGGGGTTGATGCGATTTTTGCGGCCAACGACATCATGGCGTTGGGGGCGATTCAGGCGGCGGGCGAGCTGGGGGTGCTGATTCCGGATGATGTGGCAGTAGTCGGCTTTGACGATTTGCCAATTGAAACCCCAATTGGGCTGACGACCATCCGTCAGCCGCTGCGCCAGAAAGGCTCGGCGGCTATCGACCTGCTGTTGGACTTGATTGAAGGGCGCACCAGTGGGCCGCAGCACATCACCCTGCCCACCCAGCTGATTGTACGCGAGTCGTGCGGGGCACATCAGGCCCAGCAGTCCGCTCGCACCGCCTGACTTCCGCTTTGGGCTGATTTTCTCGCCCATCTGGCACGTGCCGGATGGGCTTAATTGGCCGTTCTCGATCGGCGAGACATCGGTTATCATGGTTATGGGAGCGCTCCCATAACCATATTCTATACAAAAAATCACAAAGCGAGGCACATCATGGACTTTCCGAAAGACTTTATATGGGGAACGGCCACATCCAGCTACCAGATTGAGGGGGAGACCCCCGAAGCTGGGCGTGGGGACTGCATCTGGGGGCATTTTGCGCGCACCCCGGGCAAGGTGGTCAACGGCGATACGGGGGCGGTGGCTTGCGACCACTATTACCGCTATAAAGAGGACGTAGCCTTACTTAAATCGTTGGGGGTGAGCGCCTATCGTTTTTCGATTTCGTGGCCGCGGGTGCTGCCGCAGGGCACGGGTGAGGTAAACCCCGCCGGCCTCGATTTTTATAAGCGGCTTGTGGATGAGCTGCTGGCCAACGGCATTACGCCGTATGCCACTTTGTATCACTGGGACTTGCCGTGGGCGCTGCAAGAGCGCGGGGGCTGGCTGAGCGCCGAGATGCCGGGCTGGTTTGCCGACTATACGGCGGTGGTCACCGGCGCGCTGGGCGACCGTGTGAAGCACTGGATTACCATCAACGAGCCGTGGTGCGTGGCGTATCTGGGCCACCTGTGGGGCATCCACGCCCCCGGGATGCGTGACATCCGCGCGGCGTATCGTGCGGCTCACAACACGCACTTGTCGCACGCTGCGGCGATGGGCGTCATCCGCCAGACGGTGGACGGCTCGAAAGCCGGCATCACCCTCAACCTGAACCCGGCCTATCCGGCCACTGACGACCCCAAAGATGTGTTGGCGGCGCAGTATCAGGATGGGTTCTTTAACCGCTGGTTTTTAGACCCGATTTTCAAGGGGCGCTATCCTGCCGATATGGTGGAGTTGCTGGGCGATGCGCTGGCCGATGTTGACCTTGATGCGGTGAAAGTTGCGGCTGTCCCGCAGGATTTTATCGGTGTCAATTACTACAGCCGCAGCGTCAACCGTTGGGATGATGAATCGCTGTTTAAGAGTGCAGGGGTTCGTCAAGAGGGCGCGCCGCACACGGCCATGGATTGGGAAGTGCATCCGCAGTCGCTAGAGGCGCTGATGCTGCGCTTGCAGCGCGAATATTCTGGCGACCTGCCAATCCTGATTACCGAGAACGGCGCAGCCTATGAAGACCCCGAGCCGGTCAATGGTGGGGTGGTCGAAGACCCGCAGCGCGTTGAATATTACCGCCTGCACCTTGAGGCGCTCAGCAGCGCCATTGCCAAGGGCACGCCTGTGAAGGGCTACTTTGCATGGAGCTTGATGGACAATTATGAGTGGGCTGAGGGCTATGCTAAGCGCTTTGGCCTTGTCCATGTCGATTTTGCCACCCAGAAGCGCACGCTTAAACGCAGCGCACTGGCCTATCGTGACATTGTGACGGCCAATCGCTAGGCGCGACTGTGCCATCTACATTGCGAATAATATAATTAAGGAGGCAAAACGATGAAGCGCATAGCGATGTTTTTGGCGTTGATGCTGTGCTTGCTGATGCCGACTCTGGCACAAGATGCGCTCGCCCCCGCCGAGGTGGCAGGGGTAGCGGTCTATGTGCCGTTTCCGCTTAGCATCACGCTGGATGGCGATTTGAGCGATTGGGCCGGCGTGCCCTTTCAGACGGTGACTGGTGGCCCTTCTCCTTCACCGGTGGCGGGCGAGAATGACGCCTTTCGGTTTGGGCTGGCGTCGGATGGCACGCTGCTGTACGTTGCCATGACGATGAATGACCAGAACATCATCACCGGCCAGCACGGCATGGATTTTTGGAATGAGGATTCGCTGGAGTTTTATCTCAACTTCACCGGCAATTATGGGCTGGAGTCCTATCAGGATGGGGTGTATCAGTTCAACCTCAATCCGGGCGACATCGGTAAACCTGCCGGCAGCCCATTGACGGTGACCGGCAGCAATGCCGCACGTTTGCCGGTCTCTGGAGTGGTGTTCGCCACCGAGACGGGGTGGGGTATCGAGGTGAGTGTGCCGCTGCCCGCTGAGCCTGTCCACGGCGGCGAATTTGGGTTTCAGGCCCATGCCAACGGTGCAACCCGTCAGAACCGCGATGTCAAGCTGATTTGGTCGGCCAATGACACGCAAGACCAGTCCTATATGAACCCGTCCAAGTTTGGGCGGGCGCTGTTCTATCAAATTGGGCAAACCGATCAGCCGATGCCGTCGGAGGTGGTGATTGTGAAGCCGGAACGTGTGGTATTGGCGCTCAACCAGCTGGGTTATCTGCCAGACGCGCCCAAGTGGGCGGTTTACGCGCGCGAAGCGCGGATTGTCGGCCGCCCCTATTGGCTGATTCGCGATGCTGTGACGGGTGAGTCGGTGCTGGCCGGCGCCAGTGTGCCATCAGATGGGCCGGATGCGGCGTCTGGGGATGTGGTCTACCGCATCGACTTCTCGGCGTTGACGGCCAGCGGGCGCTATGTGCTGGAAATCGACGGCCAGCGCTCAGCCCCGTTTGAAGTGTCTGAAACAGTCTACAGCGGGCTGGCGTTGGAGGCGCTGCGCTATTTCTATCGCACGCGCAGCGGTATAGAGCTGTTGGCAGCGTATGCCGGCGCAGACTATGCGCGCGCGGCGGGCCACCTCAGCGATGCGGATGTGACCTGCTGGGCGGGGCAGGCTGACGGCAAGACCTTTGAGCCGTGCGGCTATCGCCTCAATGCCGTTGGTGGGTGGTATGATGCCGGCGATTATGGCAAATATGTGGTGAACGGCGGGATTTCGGCGTGGACACTGCTGAACCTGCATGAGCGGATGCCGCAGGCCTATCCGGACGGGGCGGTGGGTCTGCCAGAGAGTGGCGCAGGTATCCCCGATGTGCTGAGTGAGGCGCGCTGGCAAGTGGACTGGATGATGCGCATGCAAGTGCCAGAGGGCTATCCGCAGGCCGGCATGGTGCATCACAAACTGCACGAGACGGTGTGGTCAGGATTGCCACTGATGCCCGAAACGAATGTGGACAACAGTCACCCCACCCATGGGCGCTATCTGATGCCGCCCAGCACGGCAGCGACCTTAAACATGGCCGCTTCTGCGGCGCAAGCGGCGCGCTTGTGGGCCTCTTATGACCCAGACTGGGCCGCACAGGCCCTGAGCGCGGCTGAGCGGGCATGGCATGCCGCCAAAGAGAATCCGGTGTTTACCTATGGCAACATCCCGGGCGCGGGCGGCGGCAACTATGACGACGCAAACGTGACGGATGAGTTCTTCTGGGCGGCGGCAGAGCTGTATCTCACGACTGGCAATGCGGTTTATCGCGATGAACTATTGGCGTCACCGTTTGGTCAGGGGCAGGCTGTGATTGATCCGCGCACCAGCGCTGCGATGTATTGGGGGGATGTGTCGGCGCTGGGGGCGGTCTCGCTGCTGTCGGTGCAGAACGACCTGCCGGCAGAGCTGATGGCGCGCTGGCGCGATGAGCTGATTGCGGCGGCGGATGAATATCTGGTGCGCATCGAGACCGAGGGCTATGGCGTGCCGCTGCGGCTTGATCAATATGACTGGGGGTCAAACTCCAGTGTGTTGAACAACGGCCTGATTTTGGCGGTGGCGCACGACCTGACCGGCGAGGCGCGCTATGCTGATGGGGCGTTGGAGACGTTGAACTATGTGCTGGGGCGTAATGCCAATGGCCTGAGCTTTGTCACCGGTTATGGGGCAGCTGCGGCACAACACCCGCATCACCGCTTCTGGGCCAACCGGCCAGATCAAGGCTACCCTGCGCCCCCGCCCGGGGTGGTGGTGGGCGGCCCGAATGTCAACCCGTCTGACCCGATTGCGATGGAAAAGGTGAGTGATAACCCGCCGGCCCGCCGCTATATCGACCATCTGGATTCGTATTCGACCAACGAAGTGGCCATCAACTGGAATGCGCCGCTGGCGTGGATGGCGGCCTACTTCGCGCGGTAAAAAACTGCTGCTGTAGGGCATTAGATAGCAAAAATGGGTGAAACATCGCCCATTTTTGTTTGGTCAGCGGGTGCTGTGCTAGTCGGCGGTGAAGTTTTTGGCGTGGTGCGAGCCGTCGCAGAACGGCTTGTTTTGCGAGCCACCGCAGCGGCATAGAAAAGTTTGCGTGCCGGCAAAGATTCCTGTGCCGTGCTCGTTGATGATGCGTACCGCGCCATCCACTTGGATCGGGCCGTTGGCGTGCGGGGTGATGCGCAGCGTGCCGCCTTCTGCTTCTAGGGCCAAATCGCCCTTGGGGCTGGTGCGCACCTCGGCCTTAAAGGCGATGTCGCGGTGCGAGTTATCGCAAAACGGTTTGTTCTTTGATTCGCCGCAGCGGCACAGCGTGGCGCGGGTCTCGCTCTGTATCTCCACCTGTGCGCCGCTGATATGCACATCTCCGGTCAGTTGGAGCGGGCCATCAGCCCACAGGATGATGCGGTTTTCGGCGGGTGTGGCCTCTGGTTCGCCGCCGTCTTTGCGGTCGATATGCAGCGCGCCAGACGGGCAGCGCACCACTACCTCGGCAAGCGCATCCGCGGGGGTATCCCCCACCTGAATCCATGGGCGCTGATCAGGGTTGAAGACCGTGTTGAGGCGGGTGACGCATTCTCTGGCGTGGATGCAGCGCTTTAGGCTGTAGGTGACGTCAGCGTGCTGGCCGGTGTAACGCCGGTCTTGATCTTTGCCGGTGTAGGGTGGCATCGGGCGGCCTCCTCGTCATGCTGGATGATACACGTAAGATATACCCGAAGCCGGCCAACTTAGCCGGTAAATCTCATCGGCAGTTAATCGACTTGATACTCAGGGTGACGCTGAAGATAGGCGCGTGTGTACGAGCAGACCGGATGAACACGCAGCTGATTGGCTTTGGCCCATTCTAGGGCGAAGCGTGTGAGCATACCGGCGATGCCGCGCCCCTCAAAGGCCACAGGCACGCCGGTGTGATAGATGGTTAGGGTATCGCCCTCGCGCGTGTAGTTGACCACGGCGTAGTGCCCGTCTGGCAGCAGCGCCTCGAAGCGGCTGGCAGCGGGGTTGTGGGCGGGCTGAATGGAGAACGAGTCGGTCATGGAGAGCGTGTCCTGTCGTTATACAGATG
>DAOUCZ010000018.1:0-2493 GCA_034431675.1 Anaerolineae bacterium
CAGCGATTGGATGGTGTCATCGTGGATTTCGCGGGCGATGCGCATACGCTCTTGTTCTTGCCCATCAGACAGCGCGTTACGATAAGCAACCTCGCGCTCTTGTGCGATGCGGATGTGGTTGAGCATGTCGTGCAGGTTGCGCCGCAGCAGGTCGATTTCTTTGATGCCGCCAATCGGTTCTGCAAAGCGGTTATGGTCACCACTGGCGATGCCATCTGCAAGGCTGGCAAGGTAATGCAGCGGCAGCAGGACACGCAGCATCACCCAGAACGCGCTGGCAACCGCCCCAAACAGCGCCAGTAGGAAGCACCAATGCAAAAAACCATCATAGTGCAAGAGATGACTCAGGTTCATTTTGTCTCTCCTCCCGTCTGCGAGATGAGCTTGAGGGCCAGCGCAGATAAAACCGCCTCTGTGCGATTAGAGACGTGCAGTTTTTGATAAATGGTGTGCAGATGAACCTGCACCGTCCGAGCTGAGATGCCAAGGCGCAAGCCGATTTGTTTGTTTGTCCATCCTTGCGCCGCACCCATCAGCACTTCAATTTCGCGTACGGTCAGGTGCGTTTGCTCCTGCGGCGGCTTGTTCTGAGGGGGCGCGCGCAATGACTTTTCGGCCACCGCGCGCTGGATAATCTCTATCAGTTCGGACATCTCGGCGGTCTTGAGGACAAAATCGCGAACACCTATCTCGTTCAATGCCTGCTGATAGATGGGTTCATTGTAAGCGGTGAGCACAATGATTTGAATATCCGGCCATGTGCTGCGGATGCGGCGGGCCAGTTCGATACCGTTTATCTCGGGGATATGGATGTCCAGCAGCACCACATCGGGGTTCAGCTGGTCAATCAGGGATAGGGCGTCAATGCCTGATCCGGCTTCTCCCACGACCTGTAAATGGGCGTCTTGCAAAAAGGCACGGATGCTTTGTCGGACAAGGATATGATCTTCGACAAGTAATAAACGTGTCATTTGGTATGCCAGTTTTCACCCATAATCCCTCATTATAGTGGGGGTGCTCAGCTGTTTGGTAAGCCATTTAGCTTATACCCAGAGCGTGCCCCTATTTTATATAGTGAAAACCTGCACAAGATAGCCCAATCCTGCTGCGGACGGGTGGGGCTTGGGCGAATCGAGTGGGTGTGCAGTGTGCTCATTTCACAAGCGGAGTTGTGTTATGGAACTGAGTAAAAAATCGATTTTCGTTATGGTGCTGCTGCTTCTGAGCCTTGTCGGTGCTGCGTCGGCGCAGCATGGAGGGGGCAGCATGGGGGCGATGGGCTTGCCACAGGTCGGCCCGGATGTCACGATTCGCTTTGCGGCATCGGTGAATGGTGTGCCCGCGGCCTGCGGGCTGATTTATGACGGGGTGGGTGTCGAGGGGTCAACCGTCAGCCTGACCGATTTTCGCCTGTATGTGTCGAATGTGCGCCTCATCAACGCTGCTGGTGAAGAAGTGCCGGTGGAACTGGCACAAGATGGTCAGTGGCAGTATGCCAACGTGGCGCTCCTAGACTTTGAAGATGGATCAAGCCTGTGCAGCAGCACGGGTAATGCTGACCTGAATACCAAAATTGTCGGCACTGTTCCTGAGGGCATGTATACCGGCCTCGCTTTTGACCTTGGCGTGCCGTTTGAGCTGAATCACCTTGATACCGTCACCGCTCCTTCGCCGCTGAACATTCCTGCGATGTGGTGGAATTGGCAGGTGGGCTACAAATTCGTCCGTATCGATTTGCTGACGCCGGGCGGTGAAGCGCCGGCGTGGTTTGTGCACTTGGGGAGTACCGGGTGTGCTTCGTCGGATGGCAATACGCCGCCGGCAGAGCCATGCAGCAACCCCAATGTCACCAGTGTTCGCTTTGACTCGTTCGATCCGGTACGTCAGGTGGTGTCGGTCGATGCTGGTGCTTTGCTGTCTGGGGTCAACCTTGCGGTCAGCGTGCCGATGCCGCCGGGCTGCATGTCGGGGCCAGAAGACAGCGATTGCGCGGGCTTGTTCCCTGCGTTTGGCCTAGACCTTGCCAGTGGGATGCCTGTGGATGGGCCGCAAAACTTCTTCCATGTGGTGGGCAGCGCTAGCGCGCACTAACCCCGTACTGTGTATGTAAGACATGTGATGGCCGGTCAAAAGCCGGCCATCCTGATCGTTTCTATCACAAAATTAAGGCTTGAGCTTTGAACGCCAAAGACTGGACACAGCGGATTTTGGTTGGGGTTGTTCCCACTGCCCTTATGGTTTCGGGTGGTGTCCATTTGTGGATTGCGCCTGAGCATTTTTCGCATACCCCAGCGCACGGCCTGTTTTTTGCCGGCATTGGTGCTGCGCAGGTGCTGTGGTCGTTGGCTTGGTTGATATGGCGACGTCACAACAGCCCTTTGATGACGGTGCTGGGTGCGGCGCTCTCGGGTGGGCTGATGGTGGTCTGGGGGTTGGCGCCTGGGGTGGCAACCCCCTGGTCTGCCGTGACGCCTCCCTCTGATCCCGCTGCGT